>CAZINZ010000032.1:6362-28785 GCA_964540715.1 uncultured Syntrophaceae bacterium
CAGAAGATGGCCGATGATCTGCGAGCCGAGCTGGCCAAATTCAAATCTGATCTGGATGCCTCTGAGGATGAACGCAAGAAGACTGATCAGGGTGAGGTGAAACAGCGAAGAGTGAACATTGAAAATCTTTTAAGTGATTTTGACAATGTCCACCAGAAGATGGCCGATGATCTGCGAGCCGAGCTGGCCAAATTCAAATCTGATCTGGGTGCGGCAGAGGATGAACGCAAGAAGACTGATCAGGGTGAGACAAGGGAAATGGCGAAAGCGTGGAAGGGACTTATATCCTCCATGCAGGCCGCGAGAGGGGGCTCGGTTGTTGCCGGACCGGTTGAGATAGAAGCAGCAGTAGAAGTGAAGACCGTCGAGGAGGCTATAGAGGAACCTGAAGCGGTAGCGGAGGAACCTGCCGAGGAAGCGGCCATAGAGGAACCTGAAGCGGTAGCGGAGGAACCTGCCGAGGAAGCGGCGGTGGAGGAACCTGTTGAGGAAGCTGAACCGGAAATGGAGGAGGCGGAGGGAGAAGACCTGGGGGGGAGAATCCTGGATCTTATCGAAGACAATCCTGAAGGTCTGAAAATGACCCAGATTGCGGATATGCTCGACATTGAAAACTGGCGTACCCTTATCCCCGTTATGCGTGAGCTTCTCAATGATGAAGAGCTAAAAAAAGAAGGCACGTTATATTTTCCACCCGAATAAGCATGATGCCAGAGCGCAACTTATGAACTGAACAGCGAGCGCATTTGCCGCTGCTTGCGACGGGGTTAGCGAGCGAATAAAAAATAAACAAGTTACTTGGAAGTCGGAGATTCCCCGCACCTTGGTGCGGGGAGCTTCAATCTTGCTTATATGGATTAACCTAGAAATGGGGAGGCATAATGAGTGTCAAGATTCTCAGAAAAGAAGAAGGAAAGATTACCCTGAAGTGTGCCTTCTGTCAGGGGAAAGGAACAGACCCGTTCGATCTCATGTCCAAACTTTCCGTCTGTCAGGTCTGTGGCGGCCGGGGCGAGGTGACCATGCCGGAACCTGCCATTGAGTGCGTATACTGCGGTGGCACCGGCATCCACCGCGACCAGCGCCTGACATGCGTCGTATGTGGTGGAAAAGGCATGGTGGAGATAAAGGAGCCGGTTGAACAGTGTCCCCGGTGTAATGGAAAGGGTATTGTAAAAGGTGATTACCTCCCTTGTCTGAAATGCGGCGGCAAGGGAGTTATTGCAAAAAAGTAGGCGGAATGCGGTGTGCGGCAGGCAGAATGCAGTGGGCATGAGATGTATCAGTGAGCTATGTAAGGTCCACTGATCACTACTGCCCACCGATTACTGCCCACTGATTACTGCCTACCGCAATCAATTTAAAAGGAGGATTATCGTATGCCGATAGATGAAATGACAACTGTGCTCGAACCACACCCCATGCCTAACTTCATAGAAACTCCCTTCGTTAAAGATATTACCGAGAGATCACTGGCCTATATAGCGGCCGGTTTTCCTCTCCATCTCCGTGGGATTTCCGGAACGGGCAAGACCACCATGGCCATGCACGTAGCCAGTAAAATTGGCAGGCCGGTGGTTATGATTCACGGTGATGAGGAGTTTTCTACGTCGGACCTGGTAGGTGGCGAACACGGATATCGTATGCGCAAGGTTGTGGATAACTTTATACACTCTGTTCTGAAGACCGAAGAGAATATGCAGAAAAGTTGGGTGGACAATCGTCTGACCATCGCATGCAAGTACGGGTTCACCCTTATTTACGATGAGTTCACCCGTTCCCGACCCGAAGCCAACAATGTGCTTTTGTCAGTTCTTCAGGAGAAGATGCTCGACCTGCCGTCGGCGCGTGAGGGAGACTCCAACTACCTGCGGGTTGATCCGGACTTTACGGCAATCTTTACGAGCAATCCGGAGGAATACGCCGGTGTGCACCGCAGCCAGGACGCCCTGCGAGACAGAATGGTCACAATGGACCTGGATCATTTTGATGAAGAGACAGAGGTGAGCATCACAGAAACAAAATCGGGGCTCATCAATGGAGATGCCTCCAAGATCGTCAAGGTCGTGAGAGGATTGAGGGAATCGGATTCCTATGAATTTGCCCCGACTATCAGGGGTTGTATGATGATTGCGAAGACCCTTAAGGTCCGCAAAGCCGCGGTCGATAAGAATGACCCGGTATTCAGGCAGACCTGCCTTGATATACTGGCCTCGGAGACAAGCCGCATCGGTAGCAAGACCAATCAGGACAGGGTGAAAGATGTCATCGGTGAATTGATCGATCAGTACTGTTAGAAATAGTGGTCAGTGGATAATGATGAGTGTACGGAAAACGTCAATCATCAAATTTATCCCGTGAAATGGTTTTTCTTTCATGTTTTATCGGGGCATCAATCCGAAAGGGGGATGACAAAATGGCGTTAATGCGAGCTTTTGCAAAAGTGGAAAAGGATGGCAAGATTTCTATTCCAGACAATATCCGAAGAGAAATAGACCTGAAAGAGGGGCAATTGGTTGAGATCAAGGTAGCTGGTCCAAATCGCGCACAGTATATCGTAGTTCACAAGCGGAAGGCTGCCAGATAAAGGATATTAGAGGAGAACGATATGTCAAACAATCGGCGTACAGTCTCGGATATAAAGACGGCAGTGAGAGCCAAAGTACATTCGAAACCCCGGGTTAGAGGTTCGGAATTTCTGGAAATGTTTATACTGGAGAAAAATAAGGCCCGCCTGGAACAGGAAAGGGCTTATGTAGAAAAAAGGCAAGAGCTGATAGATAAAGACCTTGGTGTTATTGCGAATGAGCTTGATATTCTGGCAGCTTCTATTGCAGAGACCAAAGATGTGTTGGCGAATAAGGAAAGCAATAAAAAACAAAGACATCCAAAATCATTGAAAATGATGAAGCTTGATTATTAGCCCGACAAGGGAGGAAGACTGTGGAATTGAAATTGTCACCGGGCAACATTGTTGGTGTGCTTGAAAAGCGGGAATTCTTTAAAGAGTTCAACAACGTTGACCGTGCGTTTTGCCGTGGAAAAGGTATAAACACCATAAAAGGGAAATAAATGGAAGACAAAAAGGTTATATCCGTCCGCAAACTGGCAGTTATAGAGCGTGCAAAGGCCCTGGGTATTCCGCTCAACAAACCTGAAACCTCGGAACTGGAGCGTCAGGCTCGTGAGTGGAAGGGGCGCGAGGAGGCAAAAAAGGCTGAAGACCAATCTCAAGCGTCGAACTTTCAGGGTAATTTGCAGGAGGCGGAAAGCGTGATAAGCGATCCGGCATCCGGCATCCGGGACGAAGGGGATGTGGAGTTGGGAATGTGGAAAGAGAGAAGTTATCATTCTCCTTCCGGGTCAAAAATCTCAGCTAATGAGTCCGAAATTCACGAAGGTTTTGACTGGAAGCCATATCGGTCGGAGCAAGGCGAAGGGGAAAAGAAGTCCAAGAATTTGAACAACGCTTCGGTTTCGCGTATAGCCCGGAAGATTATGTCCAGAGAGTGGGCCGCGGCATTGGGGAGCAGAAGCCCTGACAACGGGCAAGTTATTATTGAACGGGAAGCGGAAAAACAAAGACAGAAAAAAGCGGCAGAAAAAGAAAATAAAGAGATTGAAGAACAAAGGACTCAAAAGCAGAGGACAGCCCTGGAATCGGCTCTTCGGGTTTTCGGAAGAAATCTTTTGAATATAACCGAACCTGTTAACCCGGAGGCGATAGAGACCCTTCTGGAAAATACTTTAAACGGGATAGGCGAGATAATAAGCATGTCCTGGGAGGCGGACGGATGTCGCATATTGATAGAGCCATGGGATGAGAAGAAGCTGAGAAAAGAAATGGGAGAAACTTCCCCTGTGGTCTTTGAAACCATCATTGACGATAGTATGAATATTGCTTCTTACCAAAAGATGAAAGACCCCGACATGATCCGGCAATTCCGGAATGATATGCATCTGAAAAGAATATTGAACGCTTTTAAAAAATCATCCCTGTTGGATATCCTGGCCTTCGAGGATGCCATTGCCGAAGGGGGGCGTATAATACAGTCGATGAAAATGAACGGGGGATGGAAGATTAAATTCGAACCGTGGGAGGAGATGCGAAAGCGAAATATAGAGCGCAAAGGCCGCCTTCCTGTTGTGACCTGTGTGATCAAAGCGGACAAAGGTTTTAATAATATTTCCTGCAAGCGTATTTGAGAACACATTACACTGCCTAATCGCAGTTGAGTCAAGACAAATTATGAAGGAGAAAACATTGTGATTAATGAAAATGTTTCGGAAGTAACGCCCATCATCATTGACAAAGATCAGCCGGGATTTGTCCTGTCGGATTCTGTAAATGGTGTCATAAGGCGGGGCACGAATTATATGATGGCCGGTTTCCCCATACACTTCAGTGGCCCGGCAGGCACGGGAAAGACCACGATCGCCATGAATATAGCCGCCCGGATTGGAAGGCCGGTGATACTCCTTCACGGTGATGACGAGTTTGGCACCTCCGACCTCATCGGCGGTCAGCATGGCTACCGCCGCAAGAAAATGGTAGATAATTTTATCCAGTCTGTCCTCAAGTCGGATGAAAAGGTCTCTCCCGAATGGGTGGATAATCGCATAACCGTGGCCTGCAAGTATGGATTCACCCTTATTTATGATGAGTTTACCCGGTCCCGGCCCGAGGCCAACAATGCGTTACTCTCCATACTGGAGGAGAAGATACTGGATCTGCCCGCGGGTCGATCGGAAGAAGGGTGTCTGCGTGTCTCGCCGGAATTTCGGGCCATTTTTACCAGCAACCCGGAGGAATACGCAGGTGTGCATAAGTCGCAGGATGCCTTAAGGGATCGTATGATTACTATCAAACTGGACCATTACGACAGAGATACCGAGGTTGCCATTGTTAAGAACAAATCAGGCATACCGAAAGATGAGGCCGAAATGGTAGTGAATATTATAAGAAGCTTCAGGAAAAGCGGGGAAAACGGCTTTCAACCGAGCATCAGATCCGGCATTATGATTGCGAAGGTATTAAACGCAACCGGATCGAGACCGGAGACCGGTAATAACGACTTTGTGGATGCCTGTCTTGATATCCTGAGTTTTGATACAAACGGGTTCCGGAGTCGGCCTGAGGGTGAAGTCAAAAAGGTAATAATAGATACAATTAACAGGTTCTGCTGAAGGGATTATCATGTCTCCGAGTGAGCTTAGAATTCTAAGGATTTTTAAACTTTGGGAAATGGAAGGAACGATGCAGGATTCCGGAGTGAAGACATCATGTGAAAACGGAGGTCTGACAGATGGCTAAGGACGGGGAATACGCTTACTGTATCATTGAAAGCAATGAAGGACGAAATTTCGGACCCATCGGTATCGGCGAGAGGGGCGATATCGTTTCAACCATAGGCTATAATGATATCAGCGCCGTCATCAGCAGTTCTCCCATGACGAAGTACGTTATAAACCGGGAGAATATGATGGCCCATGAAAAAGTCATAGAGAAAGTGATGAAAGATTATACGGTTCTGCCGGTGCGATTCTGTACCATTGCCGCAAGCGCGGAGGAAGTACGGACGCTCCTTAGAAGGCGATATCCGGAATTCAAGGGCCTCCTGAGAGATATGGACAACAAGATCGAAATGGGACTACGAGGAATCTGGAAGGACATGAACCAGGTCTTCTATGAAATAGCCGAAGATAATAAGGAGGTTAAAAAGCTCAAAAAAAGGGTTGAAGGTAAAACGGGAAAGACCGGCAATACCTCCAGAGTTTCTCTTGGCAAAGCGGTAAAGAAAGCTCTGGACGAAAAAAAGGCCGACGAAACACGGAAAATCCTGAACATATTCAAACGGTCGGCTATTGATGTGCGTACAAACGATATGTTCGGAGACAGCATGTTTTTAAATGCCGCCTTCCTGATAGACAGAACACGGGAAAAAGAGTTTGATTTTCTGGTTGAGGATCTGGTGGAAGAATATAAGGATCTGGCACGGTTTAAATATGTCGGCCCGGCGCCACCATTTAATTTTGTTAATATTGTGGTGAAATGGTGAAAACAGTGGGCGGTGGGCAGTGGGCAGCTAGCTGATATCGAAAACTGCGTACCGCATGCCGCCTACCACGTACCGCATACCAAGACAAGGAGGTGCAGGAAATGACGGATGATAAGAAGAAAAAAAATGAAGCTGAAAAGGATGAGGGTACCAACATCGATTTCGGTCTTGGTGGGCTTTTCAAGGGTCTTACTAATCTGATGGATGCCGCCACAAAGCTGGCGGAAAAAGGCGAAGAGCTTTCCAAAACCGGTGAGATACGCTTTGACGGCCTGGATAAGATCAAGGGACTTAAAGATCTGAAGGGTGTTTACGGTGTAAGGGTCCGCACTATGGCCGATGGCAGACCTTCCGTCCAACCCTTCGGGAATATCAAGAAAACTCCCACGGGTCCTGTTGTCGAGGAGGTGCGCGAACCCATCGTGGATGTCTTTGATGAGGAGACCGGGATAAATATCATAGCGGAGATGCCGGGCATTGAAGAAACGGATGTCAATATCGAAATCAAAGGGGATATCCTGAATATAAGCGCCGAAAGCAAAGACAGGAAATATCAGAAAGAGGTACTTCTGTCACGTCCGGCAAAGGCTGAAGACCTGACGTGGTCATACAAGAATGGAATGCTGGAGATCAACATAGCTGGCAGTGGGCAGTGAGCGGACGGCAGTGGCCAGGGATCAGTGGGTAGTGGGCAGTGGGTAGTGGTTAGATTAAAAACTCCACTAAAACTCCTCCCCCTTGATGGGGAAGGTTGGGTGGGGGTGAAACATGGGACATAGGAACAGGGAACACTATGACAGACAAGAAAAAATCGAAAGCAGATAAAACACTTACACTGAAGGTCGCCGAGGCCTCGTCGAAAGATGTGGGCAGGGGTATCATCCGTTTTGATCCTGCCGACTTTAAGGAGCTGGGCGTCGAAGTGGGAGACATTGTTGCCATCAGCGGCAAAAGGGAAACTGCGGCCAAGGTGATGCCAGCCTATATGGAAGATCGGGGCAAGGGTCTGATCAGATTAGATGGAATCACGCGGGAAAACGCGAAGACCGGCATAGATGAAAAGGTAACCGTCAGGAAGACAGAATTCAGCCCCGCACAAAAAATCGTTGTTGCGCCTTTAACTCCGATGCGTTCTCAGGACACCCGCTACATAGGGAGCCTGCTCGAGGGGCTGCCCCTTATGAAGGGCGACACGGTAAGGGCAAGACTCTTCGGAACCAAGACCCAGGATTTTGAGGTTGTGTCAACCTCGCCGGGAGGGGTGGCGCTGATACATCCCAAAACAGTCATAAATATTCAGGGCCAAAAAGAAGTCGGGGAAGGAGTCAGGGCGAGTAGGATCTCTTACGAGGATATTGGGGGGTTGAGCAAGGAAATCAGACGAATTCGTGAGATGATAGAGCTTCCCCTGAAATATCCACAGGTCTTTGAAAGACTGGGCATTGATCCTCCCAAGGGGGTCCTTCTGCACGGTCCCCCCGGATGCGGGAAGACTCTCATCGCCCGTGCAGTTGCCAATGAGACAGATGCCCATATCACTCATCTGAGCGGGCCGGAAATAATGCACAAGTTCTACGGCGAAAGTGAGGCAAACCTGAGGCGGATATTTGAGCAGGCAACATCCCACGCGCCCAGCATAATATTTTTTGACGAGATCGACGCTATCGCCCCCAAGCGCGAGGAGATGGGTGGGGAGAAACAGGTAGAAAAAAGGGTCGTTGCTCAGCTACTGGCGCTGATGGACGGGCTCGCTTCCAGGGGCCAGGTAATTGTTATAGGCGCCACAAACATACCGAACTCCCTGGATCCCGCACTGAGGAGACCCGGGCGATTCGACCGCGAGATAGAAATCGGCATACCAGACAAGAACGGCAGGCGGGCGATTCTCGATGTCCATACACGTGGCATGCCCCTGGCGGAAGATGTGGACCTTGCCCGCATATCCGAAATAACGCATGGCTTTGTAGGGGCCGATCTGGAGGCCCTTTCCCGCGAGGCTGCCATGGTTACGTTGAGAACAATTTTCCCGGTCATCGATTTTGAGATGGAAGAGATCCCCTACGATACACTGATGAAGCTTCAGGTTACCATGGATGATTTCATGGAGGCCTTAAAGGAAGTGGAGCCCTCTGCCATAAGAGAGGTCTTTACAGAGATTCCGGATGTAAAGTGGGATGATGTCGGGGGACATGATGAAATTAAAAAGATATTAAAAGAAACTGTCGAGTGGCCTCTTAAATACGGGAAGCTGTTTGATTATGCGAAAACTACTCCGTCGAAGGGAATTATACTCCACGGTTCTCCCGGAACCGGCAAGACGCTCCTTGCCAAGGCGGTGGCATCGGAATCGGAAACGAATTTTATCTCTGTCAAGGGACCGGAACTCCTTTCAAAGTGGGTCGGAGAGAGCGAGAAAGGAATTCGAGAGGTCTTCAAGAAGGCCAAGCAGGCATCGCCGTGCATCATATTTTTCGATGAAATAGACAGTATAGCGCCGATGCGGGGATCGGATGCGGCATCTCATGTGGTTGACCGTGTTATCAGTCAGTTCCTTACCGAGCTTGACGGGATTGAGGAACTCAAGGGAATCGTCGTTCTGGCGGCCACGAACAGGCTGGATATTGTTGACCCCGCTTTGCTCAGGGCCGGAAGGTTTGATTTTCTCCTGGAGCTTCCACTCCCCGATGAAAAGGCGAGGTTGGAGATATTCAAAGTTCATACAAGGGGAAAACCCCTGGCCTCCGATGTAAATCTTGATGCCCTGGCCGGAGATTCGAGAGATATCGTGGGGGCGGACATAGAATCGGTATGCAGAAAGGCCTCTATGTTGGCCATAAGAGAGTTTATAGAATCGGAGGGAAAGGATTACTCAAAATTCCTGATTTCAGGCAAACATTTTAAAGAGGCATTGTCGGTGGTTAGTGGGCAGAAAACAGTGGGTAGTGGTCAGTGATCAGGGGTCAGTGGATAGTGGTCGAATCACGGAGGAAAAAACATGAGTGATAAAAGCATCTATATCTATGGATTTATCAACACAAATGAGGAGCAAAATTTTGATTACGTCGGTATCGAGGGGGGAGAAGTTTACACACAACCCTATCAGGATATTGCCGCTGTCGTAAGTGATTCCCCATTTACACAATTTGATTCCCTGCCTAAGGAAACGCTTTTTCTCCATTTGGCCGTCTATCAGGCTGTCATTGAAAAGGTCATGAAAAATCATTACATCATCCCGATGAAATTCGGCACCGTAGTGAAAGGGAACGAGGAAGTCAAAAGGATCATGAAAAAGGGTTATAGTCAAATCACGCTGGGCGCCATGGCTATGGAAGACAGGATAGAGCTCGATGTGGTGGCCATGTGGAACAATCTGGATGCGGTCTTAGCGGCAATTGGAGAAGAGGAGGAAATTAAAAAGTTTAAAGAAGAAGCTGAATCAAAGCCACCTGATAAAAGTCTCGAGGCGAGAATAAGCCTGGGAAAGATGGTTAAGGCCTCACTGGACGAGAAAAGAACGAAATGTGCTTCCGAAATACTGAGGGTTTTGAGAAAGAAGTCGGAAAACCTTCTTATCCATGATGCTATGGATGATTCGATGATTATGAATGTAGCTTTTTTGATCACCAAAGATGACAAGGAAATATTCGAGTCCAAAGTGGATCAGTTGGATGAAAGATATCAGGACAGCGTGGATTTCAGAATAGTGGGCCCCCTGCCGCCTTACAGCTTTTGTACGTTTGAAGTGAGAAAAGCGAATTTTTCGGAAATAAGCGCGGCAAGAAAGGTCCTGGGATTAGGTGAAAAATCCACAGCACTGGAGATCAGAGAGACATATTGGGAATTGAGCAAAAAATTCCATCCTGACAGACACCCCGGTGACGCGGATGCGCAAAAAAGATTTGAAAATATAACAAAGGCATACCGGCTCCTCATCGATTATTGCGATGTGGAACAATGTTCCTTCAAGGAAGAAGATGTAACAGAGTGGCTTGTTGTCAGACCGATGGTACAGTTAGGGGCGAATACGTAATGAGGAAGCTGCTCTATGTGCCCGTTATCCATGTAGAGTCCGATATGGGAAGCATCGGTCCGGATATCGACAAAAGAAGCGCCGGCATATGCGGCAGAGAGCGGTGGGAAAAGCATAAAAAAACAGTGAATTCATTCTGGGCTTCCATCGAAGAATATTTCAAGGGAATGGATGCCGGAAATTTGAAAATCTATCAGGACGGCATGCCGGCGGATGGTGAGTTGGGACGGAGGATAGTTGAGGAAGGAGCGCGAAGGGGGAGCAGAAACTTCCATATCGTACTTGATTTGATGGAAAGAGGAGGAGAAATCAGAAAAACGGAAGATGTGGGACTCCTTAAGGAAGAATACAATCACATTCTTAAACTCGCCCAGACAAAGTCACTCTGGGAAAGGACCACAGCTTACGCCGGCTACAGGATGCATAAAGATAGAATAATGGAGGGAAGAGATCAATTTGTTGCAAAAACCATCGATAAAACCCTTAAGGAAAAAGAAGTCGGGGTCCTTTTTATGGGGGCCTTTCACAACGTGTACCGACATCTTGCAGGGGACATCGATGTGAAAGAGGTAAAAAACATAGAAAAGGTGAGGACATACTTCACAGAACTTATGTCCGGCAGAAATGAGGGGAAATTCAACCAACTGACTGAGTATCTGATTGGTGAAGCAGGGGACAGTGCTCAGGGATCAGGGAGTAAGGAGTAAGGAGTAAGGAGTAAGGACCACTGTCATTTAGGAGGATCGTATGCCCGAAAAAGAAGGCCAATATATATATGCCATTGCCGCAATAAATGAAGAAAAAAACTTTGGTCCCATAGGCATTGGCGACCGCAAAGACGAGGTCTATACTGTGTGTCATAAGGATATCGGCGCCGTGATCAGCGCTTCTCATGTTGATAAATATTCCGTTACCAGGGCAAATACAATGGCGCATCAGAAGGTCATGGAAGAGGTTATGAAGGATTATCCCCTGTTGCCGGTAAGATTCGGCACTATCGGCGAAGAGAGCGATCAGATAAGGGAAAAGGTATTAAAGGGCAGATACGGCGAGCTTAAAGAGCTTCTGACATATATGGAGGACAAGATAGAACTCGGCCTGAAGATTCTATGGGCTGACAGGGAAGCTGCCTTCAGGGAAATCGTGGACGAAAACAGGGATATCAGGATGTTGAGGGATCGACTCATGTCAAAGAAGGCAAGGTCGCAGCGCGATGAAGTTCATCTGGGAGAAATGGTGAGGAATGCGCTGGATGATAAAAAGGAGAATGAAAAAAAAGAGATCCTGGGCACATTGAAAGGTCTCTGCGTGGAGCATAAGGAAAACAATTCTTTTGGCGATCAGATGATTGCCAACACCGTTTTCCTGATAGAAAAAGATAAGGAAGAAGAGTTCGACAAGGTTATGGATGGTTTGATCGTGAAGTATAACGGCAAGATGAAATTCAAATATATTGGGCCGGTGCCACCCTGTAACTTTGTGGAGATAGTGGTGAAATGGTAATCGGTGGGCGGTAGGCGGTGGGCAGCAGGCAGTGGGCAGTGGGCAGTTGGCGGTGGGCAGTTGGCGGTGAGCGGTAGACGGTAGGCAGTAGGCGGTAGGCGGTAGGCGGTAGGCGGTAGGCGGTAGGCAGCAGGCAGTGGGCATTAGGCAGTGGGCAGTGGTCGAGAGGGAATAAGCGAGAATATGGCAAAAACATATGAAAACCTGGATGCATGGATAAAGGCAGTCGAATTAACCGTAAGCATATACAAAATAACCCGGGATTTTCCAAAAGAGGAGATTTACGGCTTAACCTCGCAGATTCGAAGGGCAGTTATCTCGATTTCCAGTAATCTCGCGGAAGGCGCAGGGAGACCGTCAAAAAAGGACTTTGCACGTTTTGTAGACATTGGCATGGGATCTCTCAACGAGACCGAAAGCCTGCTCATAGTGGCACATAAACTTGGGTTTATTAATGACGAAGCATACTTGAGCGCAATAAGCAAAACTGAAGAATTGGGCCGAATACTTAATGGACTGAAGGGATATTTGAGGGAGTGAACCTATTATTAAATTCAGCAAAGGAGGATGCAATGCAACAGGTGGGAATAAACTGCACGCTACCTGCTGCATTCTGTAATCAAAATAATGGCTTTCATATTAGATGACATTTTGTTTTCCCCTGTCAAATTGACAGTGTGGCTGGGGAAGAAGCTTCATGAAGCTGCCTATGAGGAGATGACCGATGAATCAAAGATTCATGAAGAACTATTGCATCTCCAGATGCGGTACGAGATGGAAGAGATAGACGATGAGACCTATGAAAAGGAAGAAACAAAGTTGATGGATAGATTAGAAGCCGTCAGAAAAATGCAAGAGGAGATGTAGTTATGCCGGAGACAAAAGGGAGAACGGGCGCGTTTCGATGTTCCAGATGCGGAGAGATAACTTCAGGAGGGTTGAAGAGTTGCCCTGAATGCGGACAGAGGCTGACCCTTGAATGTCCAGATTGCGGGCATATCTGGCGCCATATCCACGGCTATAAATTTTGTCCCAACTGCGGGAAAAAAATTTCCGAAAAATAGCGCGGGGACGGTGGACAGGGAGTAGTGAGTAATAAAAACCGCTGACCACTAACAACTTTCACATAAAGGAGGTAAAAGAAAATGGCTTTAGGTATGTCAAAAGTTATCCAGAAGGCACGGACAGAATTGAATAATCTTACCGGTCTGGAAATTTCATCTACCGTATCAGCAAAAAAAGAGGATGATGGCTGGTTGATAATCATGGAAGTCATTGAGAAACACTCAATTCCTGACGGCATGGATGTTCTGGCCAAGTATGAAACCCGTCTGGATGCTGACGGGAATATGTTGGACTTCAAACGGACGGGGATGCGCAAGCGCATTGATATGGAGGATGCCGAAGAATAAAATAAACGAAAGATGAAAGTCAATTGTTAGAAATGAGAGGGTTTTTCTGAAAGCTGGCCACTGGCCACTAAAATCCAAAGGATTTTAAATGACACTGCTGAGAAGTTTTGGACAGGTGGATGAAGAAGGAAGGATTGCCCTGGGAGGGAATTTTAGACTCCAGATGGGTTTGGAACCGGATTCGATGGCGGGTCTGGAAGTGGTTCGTATAACCGGAAGCAATCGCAGTCCGTACCTTGTTGTCCACAAACCGGATCGAGAACCCAGGTTTACTGCGCTCCAGACGGTTTGCCATCAATGTCCCTGCCTGCTCGATGAAGAAGGGCGAATCGTTCTGGACGATAAGGTGATGGCTGAATCCGGGTTTGAACCGGGGCTGTCACTGGAGTTCAAACTGACGGGACCCTCAAACGCTCCATGGCTGGCAATCAGGAATAAAGGGCCTGCGAGAGTGACAACCCTGCAGGAGAAGATGGGACTGAAGAATCGTAAAAAATGGAAGACGATGGCATTAGATTATTGACGGAGAAAAACATGAAATATTCTACCGGCAGAAAAACAAGAGTCAAATATTCTACGGCAATGAGCTGGGATGAGTATGAAAAGAAAGTGCGTCGTTCCCGGGTCAGGTACTCCACTGGAAGGGGGGGAGCTGTAAGACAATCCTGCGGTGCTCCGATGAATAATGAATCGGTGAAGCAGGAAAAAAATCGTCCCGACAGGGAGGTTGACCCAGAGGAGTGAAGCCCTCTGATCATAAGGTGGCGTATCTAAGGAATCTTTTCGTTATGTCCAACGATCCGGTGTCTTTATAGCGTAATGGGGAGTAACTGAGGTCGGGTTGAAGATGAGTAAAATTATCCCTGCCAGTCCGGATCAAGAAAGACAGGCATAATAATAGAGGAGGCAAATATGGCAAGCGGAAGTGAAAAGAAAGCTTTACAAATAATGCATGAAGCAGGTGGAGAGGCTTCAAGCCATATTGTAAGCCGGAAGATGGGCATAGATACCGGATACGCAAGACTTTTGTGCATGAACCTGGCCCGAAAGGATTATGTGGATTTAAAAAGATCAGGCCGCTTTATGATTACGTTCAAGGGAAAACAGTCTTTGATGGGGAAATCCCTGGTAGGCGAAGAGAAAACAAGCCCGCGAGTTCCATTTAAAAGACTACATCAGGAGCAGTCGGGGTGGGGGGTCATGTCGAATTCGCGAAACGGCAACAAAGTTGCCCGGTCTCTCTATAAGCCCGGGCAGGAAGAATTGATCTGGTCCACGGCAAAAGTTGATGGCTTGGGAAAACACTTCTCTAAAGGAGGCGGGGGAATAATGATCGGAAAATTGCTTACTGAGACAACCTATCCCTGTGGTTTCTGCAGGGGAAAGGGAGAAAAACCGAAAGGGACCATATGTCCTGTATGCAGAGGAGCTGGAAAAATCACCGTAAATCCACCGGCGATTGTTTGTGCTTATTGTAAAGGTAGTGGAGAGGAAAAACCCAGAAGCAATATGACCTGCACAGTCTGTCGCGGCACGGGCTTTGTGAGCGTTGTAGAACCGATAGTAGGTTGTGCGCACTGCCGGGGAACGGGAAGTGAGCCGGGCAACAAACTCCCGTGCTTAAAATGCCGGGGTAAGGGTGTGGTGACAAAGCCAGACACCAGAAAGGCTATGCCTCCAAAGGAAGACTTCAACCGTCAGGCAAGGTTTCAAATGGAGCGGAAAAAACTATTTCAGGAACATCCGGCAAGACAGAAAAGGAATCCCACTGCCAGCGAAATAGAGGTGTTGAAGGTCTATTGCGAGTCCAAGCTGCGAAAGAAACCTGTCAATGTCAGTAACTGTACCGGTATGTCGTCGGCATATGTAAGCATGATGACACGGTCCCTGGTAGAGAACGGTCTTTTAATGGCAATTGCCCCGAGACAGTATGAAATTACATCCAGGGGAGAAAAGTTCTTCGAGGGAAACGGAAGATAGATCTATCTTCATTTGAACGTCTGATAGTGGTCAATGGTTATCACTTGTTAGCAATTGACACACATAATTTGTTGGCCGCCAAAGGCGGATGGAACATTATTTGAATCTTGGAGGGAAAAAATGGCTCTTAAACCGTCCCGGGATAATGACAGTACTGGTGGCCTAGCCGATGTAATTGACAAGATCCTGGACAAGGGACTGGTAATTAACGCGGATATTGCCGTATCCGTGGCGGGCGTTGAACTGCTCGGCATCAAGATACGCGCCGCCCTTGCCTCCTTTGAAACCGCGGCAAAATACGGGCTGGAATTTCCATCGGGGACCAACCTGGAAACGCCTGTCTGGGAAGAGGCGATGGTGGCGAAAGAAAACTGTCCCCAATGCAAGAAGAGAGTTCCCATTGAGGAACTTATTACGACCGGCTGTCCATGGTGCGGGTGGATAAGCGCAAAAGCAAAGGCGTTGACGCAGTCAGTGGTCATCGATTAAGGGACAGGAAGCAGGGGGCAGTGAACAGTGGTCAAAAGACAGTAGTTAGTGGTGAGTGGTGAGTAATAAAAACTGACCACTGGGAATTTTGAGATATGCCGATCGATATTGATGAAAAAAATCTGAAGCATGGGGTCCTCGGGTTAGTCGTGGCCCTTGTCGAGATTATAAAGGATGCGCTCAGGCTTCAGGCCATGAAAAGGATGGAAGGAGGAAGCCTGACGGAAGAAGAGATCGACAGGTTGGGACGCGCCCTGATGGATCTGGATGGCGCCATTGAGGAAATGAAAATAGAACAGGGGATTACGGAATCTGTAAAATCAGTTAGAGACGGTCTGGATGATATGGTGGACGATGTAATAAATAAATTAATCAATCCCGAGGAGTGGGAGAAAGCAGGGGACAAGGGATAGAGGGCAGGAGACAGGAGGCAGGAGACAGTAAAAGCAACTAACCACTGATTTATGACTACTGAAGGTATGCCATGAAAGACATAATAGGAAACCTGGTAAAAGAAGAAGTGCGGAATATCCTTTCCGAGAGCGAGGATATGATAAAAGATATCGTAAAAACATCCCTTCTTCCGGAGCTCAGGTCGGCGATTCGGGAATCGATTGCCGGAGAGGTTCAGGGAATATTGCAGAAAATTCCCACCATGGAAGAGGACATTCCATCATCCATAAGCACAAACGCTCACGCAAATTACAAGACGCGTAATCGAGATATAGAGCCGCCCTCAGACTCTGAGCCTCGGGCTTTAGATGCTGAACCCCGAGTCCCGAATGATGGACATTTGACTCGGGATGATGGGCAAACAAAAGGCAGATATCTCTACTGCATTGTCGAAGGGGACAAAACCACAAGCCTTGGAAGCATCGGGATAGACGGAAATGAAGTATATGCAATATCCTATAAAGGTCTTTTAGCATTTGTACATGATTGCCCTGCCGAACCTTACCGGTCAGAAGATGAAGAGATTGTTAAGGGATGGATCGTAACCCATCAGGATGTAGTCGATGCGGCATGGAAAAAATTTGGTACAGTTCTGCCTATGGGCTTTGATACAATTATCAGAGGGGATGAGCTTGCCGAACCGGAAGAAAACATGAATAACTGGTTAAAAGAAGATTATGACAACCTCATGGCAAAGCTGGAAAAGATTAGCGGTAAATCGGAATACGGTGTTCAGATCTTCTGGAACACTGGAACCATAGCTGAAAATATTATGAATGAAAATGGTGAAATCGGCAAATTAAACAAACAGATAAAGTCAAAGCCCAAAGGCACGGCCTACATGTATCGGCAAAAACTGGAAGACCTCTTGAAAAAGGAGATGGAGATACAGGCGGACAAATACTTTAAAGATTTCTACGATGAAATAAAACCGAGCGCAGATGACCTGAAAGTGGAAAAAACAAAGAGAACAGATGATGAAAACAAGCAGATGCTGATGAATCTTTCTTGTCTTATGTCTGACGTTGGAAGCCGGAAGCTCGGGAATAAGCTGGAAAAAATTAATTCCAGGGAAGGCTTTTCGGTTCGCTATACCGGCCCGTGGCCACCTTACTCGTTTGTGTAAGCACAATGAATAATTAAAAATGTATAATTAAAAATTGAGCAAGAAAAATTGAACAGGAAAAAGGTAGACATAGTAGAAAGGACATATAAATTTGCTTTGCGAATAGTGAAGTTAGTCAGAATATTACCAAAGGAAACAACAGGATTTGAAATAGGGAAGCAACTTATAAGGTCAGGGACTTCTATTGCCGCAAATGTTGAAGAAGCACAAGGTGCCTTTAGTAAAAAGGATTTTATTTACAAAATGCAAACATCTTTTAAAGAAGCAAGGGAGACAAACTTATGGCTAAGATTAATCGCGGATTCTAAGCTAATAGGACAATCTGACGAATTAGAAAGTTTAATTCAGGAATCTGCTGAACTTAGCAAAATTTTGGCTCAAATTGTAAAAAGTTCAAAAAAATAATTTTTCATTTTTAATTTTTCATTTTTTTATTGAAACGAAGTGACAGGTGGAACCTCAGCGCAATACAAACGCGACCCTTGTAGATTTATTAGACCGTGTCCTGGACAAGGGGTTGGTGATCCACGCCGATCTTATTGTATCCGTTGCCGGTGTTCCTCTGATCGGGGTTAATCTGCGGGCGGCCCTGGCCGGTATGGAGACAATGCTGAAATACGGGATCATGCAGGCGTGGGATGAACGTACACGGGCCTGGGAAAGAGAGAATCGAAGCGAGAAACAAACTTCCCTCATTCACGGCGAAGACATTATCCTTAAAATGCTGGGGGCGTACCATTCAGACGAGGGAATATATGCGACTTGGAGATATGGATATATCTGTCTGACTGGAAAATCATTACTTCTCTATCATGGGGGTTTTGAAAAGGTATTATTCAAAACACCTCTGGAGAATATAAAGGGTCTGGCAATCCGGACGGGTGAAAAATTCAGCGGAGAAGAGAGAGAGGAGCTGTGTCTTCTCCTGGATGGGGATAGGGTAGCGAGGTTTAGCGCTCTAAATGTGGATCGGTTGAAAGCGGCCATAGAAAAAAGGATGAATGAGCTGGGGCTTGCCCTGGAAACCGATTGGGCGTTTCCCATTGTTGAAGAAAGTATCGAGTCGTTTTTAACAACGGAAGAACGGGTCATCTCCAGAGAGAAAATGTGGTGCCTGATAGAGACAGACGGCATTATAGAAGACGCCTGGAAGCCGGGGCATCTATATCTTACGGATAAAAAACTGTGCTGGTGGTATGACTTTGAAAGAAAAATAGTCCTTGAAATTCCGATTGGAAATATCATCGCTTCAGCGGTCGAGATAAGAGACCTCAGTGGTTTCCTGAAGAAGAAAAAGGTTATGGATGTTCTTTATTCGGTCAATGGCACGAAAGGGGTGGCATCCTTTTCGGGCGGCGCACTGGAGGAATGGGACAAAATACTCGATACCATCGTAAACAGGGAGCGCGTAGTGGTTAGTGTTCAGTGATCAGTGGTGAGGGAACAGTGTTCAGTGATCAGTGGTGAGTGGTCAGTGATTAGTGGACAGTGAACAGTAACGGCGGCATAGTCGCCGAATATTCTGACCACTAATCACTATCTTTTAACCACTGACAGGAGGCAATATTATGGTTGCATTAAGGGGAAGTGACTCAAACGGCGTGTCCGCGAATTTAAGAGATGAGTCGGTTCATTCTGAAAGACTTGCCTTTACCGGCAGGATAGCTGCAAGTATAGCTCATGAGATACGAAATCCGCTGGGCAATGTGTCTCTGGCTGTACAGCAGCTCCGGGATGCCTTTACCGAAGATAGCCCCTGGGCCAAACATATCGAGGTGATTATCAGGAATACGGAGAGGATCAACTTCCTGATCACCGAACTCCTTAACTGCGCCCGGCCGCCGAAACTCAATATCCAGCCTCATGATGTCCATGAGATTCTGGAAGGCATTTTGGATTCCATAAAGACCAAGATCGCCTCGCAACGAACAGAAGTGCGCAGGAAGTATAACTCACAAATACCGCAAATAACTGTCGATAAGGAACAGATCGAGCGGGTATTCTCAAACGTGATGATAAATTCTCTTGAGGCTATGCCCAATGGGGGCAAGATGACTATAACCACAGAGATGGAAGGGGGTTTTCTTGTCGTAAAGATCCGGGATACGGGGGAAGGGATTCCGGAGGAAGATATTATCAGGATATTTGACCCCTTTTTTAGCACTAAGCCATCGGGAGTAGGCCTGGGTCTGTCTATGACTTACGGGATCGTTGTCAGCCACGGCGGCACAATAGGTGTTGAAAGCGAGCGGAACAGTGGCGCTCTTTTCGTGATCTCTTTGCCGATAAAATAGAGCAGGAGGAACGCTCATGAAAGAACTAAAATACGACATCAGAAGAGGAGCGGATACATACAGGTTGATCTATCACGCCAGGCTGCGGAGCTGGATTCTAAAGGGCATTATAAAACGTGGTGAAGCCCTGGTCTGGCGAAGCGGACTTTCGGGCTGGCGCAAACCTGAACAGCTCGAAGAACTAAGCCCTTATTTTGAACAACGGGAAGAAGAGCGTCTAAGAAGGAAAACAGATGCGGCAACGCCTCACCCGTTTCCGAAAAAGCGGATAAAGAAGATCTTGATTATAGACGACGAAGGGGACTTGTGCTGGCTCTTGGCCAATACCTTGCAGAAGAAAGGGTATAATATATCGACGGCCAACACCATCAGTGACGGTATGGCCCGCCTCAGGGAGGCGCCCGATTTATTGTTTTTAGACTTGAAGCTGCCTGACGGGAATGGAATGGACCTGCTTCCCAAGATTAGAGAGGTGACCCCGCAGACATCAGTAGTCATCATTTCCGCCTATGGCAGTGAAGAAAAAAGAGAAGAAGCAAAGGACAGGGGGATCTACAGTTTCCTTGACAAGCCATTTACCGAGGAAAAGATTTTGGAAGTCATAGGACAATTTCAATGTGAGGGACAGTGAATAGTGGGTAGCGTTGCCCCTCAGTGGGCAACATATCTGTGGGGCACAGCAACATATCTGTGGGCACAGCAACATATCTGTGGGGCACAGAGGCCCCACGCTACTGATCCCTGATCCCTGATACACGGAGGAGAACATTGACAAAGGCAATTGGCATAGACCTGGGAACAACATATTCGGTGGCGGCCGTCATGGAAGATGGTCATGCCAGGATAATTAAGAATGCCGAAGGTGAAAATCTCACTCCTTCGGCATACGCGGAAACGGCGCAGGGACACAGACTGGTCGGTTCGGTGGCCAGGGGGCAGGCTGCGGCCAATCCCGAAAAGACCGTGCTATCCATAAAAAGACACATGGGCACCGATTATCGAGTTTCCATAAATGGCCGAACCTATTCCCCACAGGAGATATCGGCCTTTATACTGCGAAAGATAAGATCGGATGCGAAAAAACAACTGGGTGAAGAGGTAACGAGAGCAGTCATCACTGTTCCCGCATATTTCAGCGACGCCCAGCGGCAGGCCACGCGTGAAGCCGGGATTATGGCGGGTCTGGATGTAATGAGGATAATCAATGAACCTACCGCTGCGTCTCTGGCCTATGGAATAGACCGTGAGGAAATTCAAACTGTTCTCATCTGGGATCTGGGCGGGGGAACTTTCGATGTATCTATACTGGAGATGGGAGACGGCATGTTTCACGTAAAGGCCGTGAACGGCAATACCGCTCTTGGCGGCGATGACTGGGATGAGATGCTGGCCGATTATCTTGCCGGAGAATTTTTGGTTGAACACGGGATCGACGTAAAATCCGAGGCGATGGTTTCCCGGCGCCTGAGGGAGGCTTGCGAAAAGGCCAAAAAGGAACTTTCATATAAACCAAAAGCCGGTATTTCCCTGCCTTTTGCCAGGACAAATAATGGAGGATGGAAAAACCTTGAAACACTCATCGATCGGGACACATTTGAAACAATCACTGCGAACTTGAGGAAAAAGCTTATCGGCCCCACACTACAGGCCCTGACCGATGCCGGACTCGCGCCGGAAGACATCGACAGGGTTGTTCTCGTGGGAGGTTCCACGAGGATGCCCGCCATAAGGCGACTGGCGAAGGAGTTCTTTTATCAAAAACCATATACAAAGATCGATCCCGATGAAGTAGTGGCTATCGGGGCCGCCGTTCAGGCAGGAGTCTTAACAGGTGAGGTTGACAATGTCACCCTGGTGGACGTTACTCCCCTTTCACTGGGAGTAGAAACTCAGGGAGGTCTTTTTACAAAGCTCATTACCCGTAATGCCACGATTCCCACGTCGGCAGGCCAGATATTCACCAACGCCGCGGATGACCAGACTGTCATGGATGTCCATGCTCTCCAGGGCGAGCGTGAAATGGCCGCGGATAATATAAGCCTGGGGCAGTTCCAGTTGACCGATATCCCTCCACTGCCCAGGGGAAAGGCACAGGTGGAGGTTACCTTCGAGATCGACGTGAACGGAATAGTAAAGGTTTCCGCTCAGGAACTTTATACGGAGCAGCAAACCGGGATTACAATCAATGCGTCACATCTGCTGTCGGATGAGGAAGTGGCTCATGCGGTAAGAGAGGCCGAGACACATGCCGAAGAGGACACGAAAAGGCGCGGGGAAGTGGAGATCAATATCGCGGCCGACGGCATGATCCGCGCGGCCGAGTTGTTCATGGAAGAAAAAGAAAAGGATGCATCTGCTTCTTTCCTGAAAAGGATTGAATCGGCAATACTGGATCTTAAAGAATCATTGGCAGAAGGCGAAAGCGATAATATCAAAGGTGGAACGGATGCGTTGAGAAAATTGCTGGAAAAAGCGTAAAAAACCAGAGGTCGGGATTCAGGAGGCAGTAGCCATAATGGGGAGCTCCAAAATTATACGGGTTTTGCTAATCGAGGACAATTCCTTCGACGCTTGCGTGATCCAGGAGATGCTTGCCAAAGCAAAGGGCGCTTCTTTCGATCTGGAGTGTGTTGACCTGCTCTCGACAGGTCTTGAGCGTCTTGCAAAGGGGGGAATCGACCTGGTACTCCTGGATCTTTCCCTGCCGGAGTGCCAGGGGATTAACGCGTTCAGCAAGGTTTGCGCCCAAGCACCACAAGTGTCTGTGGTGGTAATGACCAGTCTCGCTGATGAAGTGACTGCAATCAAGGCAGTTCGTGAAGGCGCTCAGGATTACTTTATTAAGGGCCAGGTGGCTGGCTACCGGCTGGTGAGATCCATACTCTATGCCATAGAGCGCAAGCAGGTGAAACAGGAGTTACAAGAAGCTTATGATAAAGCAATGCAATATGAAATTGCCAAGCGCATGCGGATAGAGGAAGAGTCCAAACAGAGTATAAAGAAGCTGAGAACAACCCTGGCCGGCACTATCCAGGCAATATCTGTAATAATTGAAAGACGCGATCCATCTACTGCCG
>CAZINZ010000033.1:0-27581 GCA_964540715.1 uncultured Syntrophaceae bacterium
GGACTGGAGGCTGTATCTGTGCCGATTTATGCTTTTGAAAATATGATTCCTGACGTCTCACTGGATGCCTTTGTTCACCCCGAGGCCGTTCTGATAGGCGACATCACCATAGAAAAAGGATGCTTTATAGGAGCTGGAGCGGTGATAAGGGCGGATACAGGCCCTGTTGTTATACGGGAAGGCACAAACATTCAGGATAATGTGGTAATCCATGTGGATGCCGGTTCCGAGGTCACTATTGAGAAAAATGTAATAGTGGGACACAGTGCTGTTCTACACGATGTCCATATAGAACAGGGATGCGTCATTGGTATGGGCTCCATTCTTTTATATGGAGTTGTGTGTGGAGAGGGGGCTTTTGTGGGTGCCGGCTCGCTGGTTCCCAGTCACATGCATATCCCCCCCGGCAAGCTTGTCACCGGCAATCCCGCGAAAGTTATCAAGGATGTAACCCCTGACCAGACTTCATATGCCAGAGAGGGTGTACAGTTCTATAAGGAACTTGCCGACAGGTATAGACATGCAATGCGGAGAATATAAAGATCAGAAATGATTCAGAATTTGTTTTGCGAAGGGGCCTGTTACTGCGGGCTGACAGCATCGACTTTTGGTGATGTGGGGGTTGTGTGGGCGTACGAAAGGGGAGTCCCTTTGATTGTCCGCATAGTGCTTCCACAAGACGGCGTGTCAACCATCGGCATGATAATGAAGGATTTTCCGGATGCCGAAGAATGCCTGCATAAAGACTTGAAAAAGACCTGTGAATACATAGGTGCATTTCTTGACGGTGCCTGCGTCAGTTTTTCAATGAAGTTTATCGGGATAGACCGGTGTCGTGATTTTCAGAGGAGGGTATTGCTTGAAACAATGCGAATACCCAGAGGTGGTGTAACTTCGTATGGCAGTCTGGCGAAGGCGATCTCCACGCCTGGGGCCGCGAGGGCCGTTGGTTCGGCGCTTGCCGGAAATCCTTTCCCCATTGTTGTCCCATGTCACAGGGTAGTGAGGTCCGATGGGTACGCCGGACAATTCGGGGGCGGAACTGAAGTCAAAAAGGCCCTCTTGCGCTTGGAGGGTGTTGAAATAAACAACAGGGGGAGGGTGAGCAAGGAAGCCTTCTACGTAACTTTATAAGGCATCAAGTTTCTATTTTCGAGTCTCGGGTTTCAATCTGAGGAGTTCCCGCCCACTGCTGACTTACCTTGACACCACCATATTGTCACGGTGGATGATTTCATCGTACGGTTTATCTCCCAGCACCTGTTCAATCCTGGAAGTATTGAGGCCCTTTATCCGGTCTATATCCGAAGAGCTGTAATTGATAAGTCCCTTTGCTATTGAAACGCCGTTCATGTCCACGCATGTAACGGGATCACCCACGCTAAAATCTCCATCGACCCTGACGATGCCCGAAGGGAGAAGGCTTTTGCCCTGGTTCACGATGGCATCTTTTGCCCCTTTGTCGATACATATCTTTCCCCTGGAACGAAGGGTAAAGGCTATCCAGTACTTTTTGCTTTTCAGGTGCCGTGCCATGGGCAGGAACAGGGTGCCTGTCTCCCTGCCCGAGAGTATGTCGCTCAGTATGCCGGCCTTTTTGCCGTGGGCTATTATGTAAGGGATGCCGAAAGCGGTAACCTTTCGTGCCGCAATTACCTTACTCTTCATTCCGCCCATGCCCACGGGGTCTGCCTCGGATGATGCGGCCGCTTCTATCTCGTCGGTTATTTCCGTGACCACGGAGATCAGTCGGGATTTCTCTGATTCCCGGGGATCTCTATCGTACAGTCCCTCGGTGTTGGTCAGATTAATCAGGAGGTTGGCATTCGTGATATTCGCAGTCATGGCTGCGAGATTGTCGTTATCGCCGAACTTTATTTCATCCACGGAGACCGTGTCATTTTCATTTATAACAGGGACAACCCCCCACTCCGTGAGGGTTGAAAGGGTGTTGCGTATATTGAGAAATCTTTTCCTGTCGGTGAGGTCGCTCATGGTGAGCAGTATCTGCGCGGTCACCAGCCCGTGTTCGCGAAAGGCATTGGAATAGACCCTCATGAGTCTTCCCTGTCCAACGGCTGCGGCCGCCTGTTTCTGGGGCAGGCTTTTGAGGCTTTCCTTGAACCCCATCCTGTTCATGCCGGACGCAATGGCCCCTGAGGAAACAATGACGAAGTGAAATCCTTTTCGGGAATATTCGGATATTTCATCAACGAGATGCTCGATTATTCCGAGATCAAGGCCGTTGGGTCCCGTAAGCACGCCGCTCCCTATCTTGACGAGTATCCTCTTAGCGCCCTTTAGTATGTTGATTCTTTCTTTTGACATCCTGTCCCCGTGCTTCCTGATTGCGTAATTTGTTCCCTGATACACATTTCACTCGACCCCTTCTATGGCATTTTGCCTTAATTAACTCAACTAATCGGAAGATGGGCCAGCTTGTTTGCTATCTCTTTCATCAGTTCCCCTGTACCTTCCCCTGTAACGGCCGATATGGGGTAGACGCGGACGCCCCTTTCACTGAAAATATCCGCCTGTTCTTTTAGCCTTTCTTTTGTCGCCGTAAGGTCGATCTTGTTTATAACCACTATCTGAGGTTTTGCTCGCACAGCGGAGCTGAATGACGCAAGTTCGTTATTTATGGTTTCATAATCGTCCCACGCGCCGGTGAAGGGATCCTTCGATATATCGATGATATGAAGCAGTATGGAGGTCCTCTCTATGTGGCGCAGAAATTTCGTGCCCAGCCCCACGCCGAGATGAGCGCCTTCAATGAGGCCCGGTATATCCGCGATGACAAAGGTCACGTAATCCCCGACATTTACAACCCCAAGATTGGGCTTAAGAGTGGTAAAGGGATAGTCTGCTATCCTGGGTCTCGCCGCGGACACACTTGATATGAGTGTTGACTTGCCTACATTCGGAAAGCCCACAGTTCCCACGTCGGCGATAAGTTTGAGTTCAAGGCTGACCGTTTTTTCTTCTCCCGGAATACCCTCCTGCGCGTAGCGGGGCGCTCTGTTGGTGGAGGTCTTGAATCTGGAGTTTCCTTTTCCGCCGATTCCTCCCCGTGCAATTATCGCTCTCTGACCGTCTTCGGTCATGTCGGCCAGCAGCTCACCCGTATCCATATCCGCGATGACCGTGCCAACAGGAACTATTAGCTCAATGTTGCTGCTGCCTCGGCCCGTTTTGTTGCTTCCCTCTCCCTGGCCTCCCCGCTTTGCCACATGATGCTGGTTGAACTTCATATCCAGCAGTGTCCGATGGCTGCGAGACGCAACCGCGATGATATCCCCCCCCTTACCGCCGTCGCCACCATCGGGGCCTCCGCGGGGAACAAACTTTTCTCTCCTGAAGCTGACGCAACCCTGTCCGCCGTCACCGGATTTAATATATATCTTTGCTTCGTCAACGAATCTCATTGCAAATCCAACCGGTCACCGCCCGAAAATGAAAATGCAGGCATTTTCGGATGAAAACAAAGAAGGTGTTAGCCCACAGGCACTAACACCTTCTTTAAAATACTTAATCTGTAAGGGACATGGAGCGAGAAAATCAGGTGGCGTACACGCTTACCTTTTTTCTGTCTCTGTCTTTTCTTTCAAACTTAATTGTCCCATCAATCTTGGAAAAGAGGGTGTAATCCTTGCCCATTCCTACATTGGTCCCCGGGTGTATTTTTGTTCCAAGCTGACGAATTATTATTGTGCCGGCAGATACAAGCTGTCCGCCATATGCCTTAACACCTCGTCTCTGCGCCTGGCTGTCTCTTCCATTACGTGAACTTCCCTGGCCTTTCTTGTGAGCCATTCAACCTTCCTCCACTAAACAACTATTTCTTTGATCTTAAGATTTGTCAGATCCTGCCGATGTCCGGTTTTCTTGCTGTATCCTTTTCTTCTCTTCATCTTAAACACAATGATTTTCGGACCTCTGATCTGCGAAATAATTTCGCCGATGACCTTTGTGTTTTCAACGAATGGTGTTCCTACCCTGACATCTTCATCTTTAGAAACAAGCAGGACCTCGTCGAAAGAAACGGTATCACCCTTGTCGCCTTCAATCTTTTCAAAGTTCAGGACATCTCCCTCAGAGACCTTGTATTGTTTTCCTCCGGTTTTTATTACTGCATACATAGTTCAAATCCTTATCAAGTTAAATTGGAATCGCTCATTATATAAATATTGCCTCGTTTGTCAATAAATAAATGCCTTATTTTTGACTTTCAGGCTCTTTTAAGTGGACAGTAAACATATTACGATCTCTTTTCTTTGGGAAACAGGTATACCGTACCGCTGATTTCAAATTTATCGCACCGGTATTATCTCAAAACTCTCCCGATGGAAGTCGTTGCCTGTCTCTACGATAATCTTTCTGGCAAGCTTCACCTCCAGGTTTTTCAAGGTGTTGTTCTCTTCCTCCAAAAGGAGTTGTGCTATCTCCGGATGTACAAGTACGCAGAGTGTCTCCGCGATATTATAAGCCGCCTCCCTTTCCAGTTCTCTAAATATCTCATAACATACGCTTGACCTTGATTTAACCCTTCCCCTGCCTGAGCAGTAAGGACATGTCTCGCACATCGTGCCGCTCAGGCTCTTTTTACTCCTCTGGCGAGTCATTTCAACCAGACCAAACTCCGATATCTTCAGAATATTGGACCTGTTTCTGTCCTTTTCCATCTCCGCCTTGAGCGCATCAAATACCCTTTCGCGGTTTGTCATGATCTCCATATCAATGAAATCGATGATGATAATACCGCCGATGTTTCTCATGCGGAGTTGATAGGCGATTTCTCTTACGGCTTCAAGATTTGTTTTCAGGATGGTCTCTTCTATGTTGTTCTTGCCTACATATTTGCCTGTGTTTACGTCTATCGAGCACAGCGCCTCAGTCTCTTCAATAATAATGTATCCACCCGACTTCAACCATACTTTCTTGTTAAGCATCCGGCTGATGTCCAGTTCAATGCCGAAATAGTCAAAGACAGGGACAGTATCCCTGTAAAGCTCGATGGAATATTTCATGTAAGGCATAAAACTATCAATGAATTCGGTTGCCCGCTGGTATTCTTCCGCTGAATCGATGACGATCATTTCCACATCTTCCGTGTAGAAATCGCGGATCGCGCGCAGGGTCATGCTCAGTTCTCTATGGACAAGTCCCGGAGCCCCTGTGCGTTGGCTTTTTTCACTGATGGTGGTCCACAGTTTGGAAAGATATTCGAAATCGCCCTTTAGTTCATCCTCCCCCTTTCCCTCGCTTAGTGTTCGCGCGATGAAGCCATGTTGTTCCGGACGCAGCTTTTCTATGATCGTGCGCAACCGATCCCGTTCCTGTTCACCGGTAATCTTTCTTGATACGCCAGTATGGTTAGAGGTAGGCATAGAGACGATGTATCTCCCTGCGAGGGAGATATGTGTGGTGATCCGCGCCCCTTTGGTTCTCAGGGGGTCTTTGGATGCCTGGACAAGTACCTCCTGTCCTTCTCTCAACATGTCCGCTATGGGTGGGATGTGTTGTTCCGGATATTCGCCCTCATTATATTCTATGGGTTCGTCATCTCCATTTGTGAAGAATTCCGGAATTGATGTCTCGTTACGGATATCCGTCACATGCAGAAACGCGCTGCGTTCAATACCTATATCCACGAATGCGGCCTGCATGCCTGGAAGAACGCGGACCACCTTACCTTTGTATATGTTTCCACCTATGGATCTTTCATCGACCCTTTCCACATAGAAATTGGAGAGCACGCTATCTTCAAGTATGGCGATCCTTGTTTCATATTCGGTGCAGTTAAAGATGATTTTTTTTGGCATTATATATTCTTTCTTCGGGCTTCGAGTTACCCCTTGAGGCAGATCCCGGTCTTTATGACCCTTGCTCTCTTCGCGTATTCATCTTCAAACCCTGCAACGTGTGTCAATATCTCCAGCGGCCTGACTCCGCCACCCGGGCCAAAACGGACAAACATGGAGATAATGGATTCCTTCGCGTCAAGTGTAATGGATGCTATCAGGGGACGTATATCTTTTACGCTGACTGTGCTCTTGTTGTATTTGGAAATCATGAATGTGTCCGATTTGAGAAACGATTTTATCCTTTCGTCCGAGGTCGGGACGGGGGGTGTAATGGGTGGATTCGGAAGATATATCTCATAATTGAATCCTCCTATAAGCTTGAACAACGATGGAGCCTCAGGGGAAATGGTCTCGGCACTCAGGATCTCTATTCCCGAAGGCAGACAGGAATTTACCCTTAAGACAAAATCTTCCGGAGGGCCATTGTATCCTTTGATCTGAATGTCAGCATATTCGCACAGGCTCTCTACCCCGACCGGAAGGGCGTAAGGGAATGATATCCTGGGATGGGGATGAAATCCCTCTGAAAAAGCAAAAACAAATCCGCTTATGTTTATCGCCCGTACGATAGAGGCAGACATTTCCAGGTGCGACATCATGCCTGCCTTTCCGCGCTTGGCAAAGCTTATTCTGAACCGCCTGATTGTTGAATTATATGGAGAGGAAACGTGCTTACGGGTGGTTGCTGCGGGCTGAGGTACTCCAGCTTCGATTATCCTGATATCCCCCGAGCATACCCCGCACTGATAACACCCGGCAGAGCGGCAGTCTTCCGTAAGCTCCGCGTCCAGGGATTTTTCATACTCTTCCACGAGGAACTCTTTTGTTATGCCGCAATCGATATTATCCCAGGGGAGCGCGTCATTCATGTCCTTTTCCCCAAGATAATTGTCAGTTTCTATCCCAAGATCATCTATTGCCTGTTTCCATATATCGAACTGAAACAGGTCACTCCAGCCATCGAAACGGCATCCCGAATAAAAGGCCTTCGCCACGAGATCGCTTATCTTCTCGTCTCCCCTTGCCATCAGACCTTCCAGAAAGCTCATTTCCCTGTCGTGCCATTTGAGCTTCAGGTTTTTGTGCCGGATGTTTTTCTTGAAAAAATCCTGTTTTTCTTTTGTCTCGTCGATGGTTATCTGCCGTTGCCATTGAAAGGGTGTGAAGGGTTTCGGTACAAAGGTGGAGATACTGACGGTGACCTGACGGCTGTTGTTGCCTTCACGGAGCACCTTATAGGCGAGATCAACAATTCCATCGAGGTCATCCTGTGTTTCTGACGGCAACCCTATCATGAAATAGAGCTTGATCGATTTCCATCCGGCGTCAAATACCTTCCGGGTGGTGGTGAGGAGGTCCTCTTCGGTATTCCCCTTGTTTATCACATCCCGCAGTCTCTGAGTTCCGGCCTCAGGCGCGAGAGTGAAGCTCGTCTTGCGCACTCGTTTTATCTGTTCGATCAATGTATTTGTGAGTGTTTCCACCCGCATTGAAGGGAGGGCCAGCGCCACCCTCTTTTCGTAATACTGATTCATAAGAGAAGTGAGGAGATATTCAACATGGGAATAATCACCCGAACTGAGTGATAATAGAGAAATCTCCGAATGCCCCGTTGAAGAGAGCATCTCTTCCGCCATCTTTTCCAGCGCGTCGACGGATCTTTCCCTGACCGGTCTCCAGACCATTCCCGGCTGGCAGAAACGACATCCGCGGGTACATCCTCTCGCTATTTCCAGGGTTATCCTGTCGTGTACTGTCCTGACGAGGGGCACGATGGGCCTGGATGGGAAGCGCCATTTTTCCAGATCTGTCACAACCCTTTTCTTTATCTTTTTCTCCATGCCGTGCAGGGAAGGAACCCAGATACCCTCGATCTCCGCGAGAAGATTTAACAGGTCGGAGCGTTTATATTCTCTCTCTTTACCGCAAATCATAGCGCGGGAGATCTCCAGTATCGCCTCTTCCCCCTCTCCCACGACAAACGCGTCGAAGAAGGGTGCCACTGGTCCCGGATTGAAAACACACGGCCCCCCCGCGATTATTACGGGTGCGTCTTCCCCCCTGTCTCTGGAATATATGGGCACGCCACCAAGGTCCAGCATGTTCAGGACATTGGTGTAGGACAGTTCATACTGCAATGAAAAGCCAACAATATCGAATCCTGAAAGGGGGGTGGAAGATTCAAGAGAGGCAAGGGGTATATTATTTTTCCTCATTAGAGCTTCCATGTCCGGCCATGGGGCATAAAATCTCTCAGCCGCGATCTCCGGCTCATTGTTCAATATGGAATAGAAGATCTGCAGGCCGAGATGCGACATGCCTATTTCATAGATGTCGGGAAAGGCAAGGGCAAAGGACAGGCGACATTTCTCCCAGTCTTTTTTTATGGAATTTATCTCTCCGCCTGTATACCTGCCCGGTTTCTGAACAAGGGGGAGGAGATCTTCAATACATGAATAATTCATTAGACTTGTAGTTTCTCAAATGTTTCCCGGACAACGCTGGCAGATCGTTTCAGTCCTTTAAGTTCCTCATCGGAAAGGGCTATTTCGTATATCTCTTCGATTCCGGATGCACCCAGTTTTACCGGTACGCCGATATGCACATCATTAATCCCGTACTGGCCCGTCAGATGTGCCGAAACTGGAAAAATTTTCTTGCTGTCGAGCAAAATTGCCTCCACCATAGCGGCCGCGGCCGATGAAGGGGCATGCCAGGCGCTGCCGGATTTCAGAAGATTCACAATCTCGGCGCCCCCGTTTTTTGTCCTTTCAATAATGGTGTTGAGCCGTTCCTTTTCTATGAGTCGGTTTACAGGGATACCTCCCGCAGTGGTGTGGGTATTTACAGGTACCATGGAATCCCCGTGACCCCCCAGTACCATGGCTTCTATGCTCCCAGTTGACACATTCAGCTCTTCAGCGAGAAATGTCCTGTATCTCGCAGTGTCGAGTATGCCCGCCATCCCCATGACCCTTTCCGCCGGGAATCCAGATATCTTCCAGGCAAGCTGTGTCATGACATCGAGCGGATTTGTGACCATGATAAAGATGCAGTCGGGTGCATGCGTTTTGATCGTTTCCGCGACGGATTTTACAATGCTCCCATTTTTCATGGCGAGTTCTTCTCTGCTCATGCCCGGGGTCCTTGCAAAACCTGCGGTAAAGACAACGATATCTGAATGTCTAATATCGGCAAAGTTATTGGAACCGGTTATATGCCTGTCGAATCCCTCAACCGGCGCAGACTGCATGATGTCCAGGGCCTTTGCCTGCGGAAGCCCTTCAACAATATCCAGAAGAGTAACATCAGCCAGATTTTTTTCAACGATCCTCTGGGCGGTCATTGTGCCCACAAACCCGGACCCGATTATAGAAACCTTTTTTTTCATTTTTCATCTCCAGTTTAATAGTCAATAATGCTGAAAGGAGCAGGGGTTACTCTTTACTCACCGGATGCGTGTACCTCCAGAATATCCCGATACCTGTAGGGGTGTTGCCTGATGTCTCGCAGCTTTGACATGGCGAAGCGTGCGGGAAAATGGGCCCTCGATATATAGGGGAGTGAGTCTCTACTGAAATCCGCCAGCAGTTCATTGAAAACTCTTTCCCTGTCCTTAGTATTGACGAAGGTCCTTTCCTTCGTGTACTCGTATGATATCACCCGGCCAAACACCTTAACGACCTGCCTAAAGTCGGCGGGATCGTTGAAATATTCTTCTCTGACAGTGACATCTAACACTATGCCCAGTTCAACCTTTGTCGTATCGGGGGCAATTACACGGGACTTGTCCCACACTTGCAAAACAAGACCGTTGGGCAAATCGGTTTTTTCCACCAGATTCATTCGGATCTCCTGCTTATGTAATGTGGAGTCATCTCTCACGGTTCTCCTGCGCGTAAACGGTGGACTTTATATCACACAGTTGCGTTTTGGCAAACCTTTCTTGACCTGGAGAGCCATTTTCATATATGGAGTCATTCACTAAGTGCAAAAAAGACCACATGTTACACAACAGGTTTTGTTCGTTATTGATTAAAGAGACGCATTCCATGGACTATCAGACAAGCAGCGGGAAACTTAAAGAAGGCCTTGCCAGAGGAATCAGCAAAGGGTGGAAGGGGTTTGTGTGGATGATGGAGATAATCATCCCTGTGTCCTTCCTGACATCGCTTCTTGAGTGGAGCGGATGGATGGAGCAAATTGATTTTGTGATCCAGCCGGTTATGGGGGTTTTGAGCCTTCCCGGCGTTGCAGCGCTGCCGCTGCTCATCGGGATGCTGACCGGGATATATGGCGGGATTGCCTCTATGGCGGTTCTTCCGTTCAATACGGGACAGATGACCCTGATAGCAGTCTTTCTCCTCATAGCGCACAACCTGATCATGGAAGGTATAGTCCAGGGAAAATCGGGCATGGGGATCACGAAAGCCACTCTTTTCCGTCTTTTTTCCGCTGTGGTTGTCGTGCTTATCATAGCACCCTTCATAGATACAACAGGAGAGGGTTCCGCCGGAGTTGCGATGGCGGTCACACACACCGGTCAGACATTCCTGGATATGTTAAGCCAGTGGTGCCACTTGATGTGGGGTCTGGTCATAAAGATTTTCATAATCATTATGTCTGTGCTGACAATGGTGGAAATACTTAAGATCTTTGGATGGATAAACCATATTGTCAGGTTTATCTCTCCCTGCTTGAGTTTTATGGGACTGAGCCGGGGTGTCGGTATTCTTTGGATAACTGCTATTATGTTCGGGTTGGCCTACGGCGGGGCGGTAATTGTCGAAGAAGCAAAGAAGGGCAATCTTAAGGATGAAGAACTGGAGAAACTTCATCTCTCCATCGGCATCAATCATGCTGTGATCGAAGATCCTCTGATGTTTCTGCCCTTTGGTATAAGTCTGTTCTGGTTGTGGATTCCGCGTCTCGTGATGGCGATGGTCGCGGTGCGTATGCTTTCCTTATGGCGAGGATTCGCCGGGCCGAAAAAATATTGACAGATCTTCTGGTATTATATTAGATTCTAAGTCACAGTGATTACCGGACAGTGAGTTCTTTTGCCTGAACTCTAACACCGAGGAGGAAATACCATGGGTACAGAAATTGATCGCATTATTGAAGAACAGGTGAAGAAGTGGGAAACCTCGAAGGAGAGGAGAAAAGGGAAGGAAGAAGCCCCCTTGCCCGTCATTACCGTAGCGAGGGAACCGGGGAGCATTGTAACGGAGCTGGTTCAGCAAATCGCACAGGAATTGAAACTTGATATAATTGATGCCAGAATCATAAACGAAGTGGCTAAAAGTGTCAGGATGAGCGAGAAAGTTGTTTCATATCTCGATGAAAAGACACGCAGTATACTGGACAACTGGATACTGTACCTCGGGACGACACGGTTTCTCCTCGCGGATGAATATGTGCGTCATCTGACAAAGGTCGTAGGTACCATAGGGAAACAGGGGAGTGCTATAATCATCGGGAGGGGCGCGAATCTGATTCTTCCTCAGAATGAAACACTTCGGGTGAGATTTATCGCGCCCATGGAGATGAAGATACGTAATATAATGACAGAGTTCAGCCTAACTGAAGAGGATGCGAAACAGCGAATTTTCCTTAAGGAAGCGGAGCGCAGGGACTCGGTGAGAAAAAACTTCAAGGTGGACATAGAAGACCCTGCCAATTACGACCTCATCATAAATATGGAATTTATGGAGACTGAAAATGTTGTCGGCATTATCAAATCGGCGCTGAAATTCAAAAGTCTTCCATTGAGACGCAAGAACGATACTAAATAGAACAACCACTGTGGAGTGGGGATTTGCCGAACCCTGGCACCAATTTGAGTGGAAAGGAAATAAGCAGTGATTATTCGTCATTATGAAGATGTGAAAGCGGTTGAAATAATGGAGGGTGTTAAAAAAAGGGTTGTGATAGGTGAGCAGGAAGGCGCCCCCAATTTTATCATGAGGATATTTGACCTGGAACCGGGTGCATCCAGCCCCCTGCACAACCATCCCTGGGAGCACGAGATATTTATATTGAAGGGAAACGCGGTGGCCCGGGACAATTCTGGAGCTGAGACCGCAATCGGGGAAGGGGATGCCATCTTCGTTCCGCCAGGGGAGGAACACTGTCTGATCAACAAAAGCGAAGAAGTTTTTCGTTTTATGTGTTTTATACCGACGGGCGTGGAGTAAACGATTACAAATAAAACTATCTTACCTGAACAATATTGCCATCAATCACCATGAGCATTTGTAGGGATTTTTTCGCCTCTCCTGTTTCGGAAAATGATGTCGTTCCTGTTATGCCGGGATAGTCGAGCTGGATGCGCGAGAGACTGTCCCTCAGGTCGTCTCTGATCTCTGTATTGCCCTCTGTTACCAGATCTACAATTATTGTCGCCGCGTCGTACGCGAGCGCCTCCATACTGTCTGGTTCCCTGCCACAGGCGACATAAAAGCGATCTATAAAATTCCTGACCTTCGCGCGGGCACTATCCAGGAAGAAACAATCAGAAAAAATCGCCCCTTCAAGATATTTGCCACCCTTCTTCAGGAGATCGTGGGTATTCCAGATACTTGTCCCGAGGAGCTGGACGCCGGTGACATCATAGAAGGCCAACTGAGGGGCTATCATGTTAACAGTGCGGTAAGAGTCGGGTATAAAAAGCGCGCCAAAATCCACTTTGGGAGTTGGCTCTTCCCCCGGTTGCTGGTCTTTGTCAGAGAAGTTCAGTCCGGTCAGAGATTTGATCTCCTTGCCGAAGTCGGTCTGCTTGCTACCGTATGATTCCACTCCCCGTATCTGTCCACCCTGCCGCAGCACCTCATCCCAGAACTGGTTCATCATCTTTGTTCCATAATTGTCGTCGGGATATAAAATGGCGAAATTCTTGATGCCGAGATTGTGAATGGAATATGTAACAAGTGCGTTTACCTGCATATCACCGGTAAGAAAGTCTCGAAAAACATAATCTCCTGTTTCGGTAATATCCTTGCTCTGTGCAAGGGTTATTATGGGGACGCCGAGTGTTTGTGCCTCCCTCGCTGCCTCAAGCGCGGCGGCGCTTCCAAGGGGGCCAATTATGCCGATAACATGATCTTCGTCAACCAGTTTTTTTATCGCATTCCGGGTTGTGACGGGATTACCTTTGGAGTCTTCTATGAAGAGCTGTATGGGGGTGTCTCGTTTTGGGTCGAATACGCCAGAGGCGAGAATCACAGCATCAAGCGCCCGGTTTCCATAGGGAGCATATTCTCCGGTAAGCGGGAGGACGCATCCTATCGCATATCGGTTTGTCAGCATCATGGCGGCAATTCGACGATAAAGGACCTCTCCGGTTTCAAACAGAGGATGTTTTCGATAGTGCGCGAGAAGCCTGTCCAGATATTTATTCGCATTTTTAAAATCTCTAATATCGAAAGATGTTGTGGCAAGCGCGTAGAGGAGATACCCCTCGGGGTATTTCCCCCGGTAATTCTTGAGTACTCCCTGAAGCTGATTGAGGGACAGTTTGTCGGCGATAATATCTTCGACCTTCCTCTTTACATATTCTTCAAGGCTTGTATGTGGGCCGCTTTTCAATGATTTCATGTACCAGTCGAATGCCGGAATCGCTCTATCTGATTTCAGAAGGTTATCACCCATCAGAGATTCTATTTCCGGCTTCAGGTAAGTGAAGGCCTTTTCTCTGAGGAGTTTCTTGCAGATATTTTCCGAGGCGCGAATCATGCCCAGTCGAGAATAAGAAAGAGCAAGTCTGCTATCGGCTTCCGCACGGATTGGGTCGTCCACTAATCCTTTTGGAATGAGCTTCAGCTCTTCAATGGCCCAGGTGTACTCCTCGCGGGCGATGAACACCTCCCCCATTCTCAGATGAGACAAAGATGCAACTCTGCCTGATGGAAAGCGCCCAAGAATGCCTTCATAAAGGATCATAGCCTTGTCGAACTGTTCTTTCTCGAATGCCTCATCGGCACTGACGAATGCCTGGACTGCCTCTTCAGGCATGCCTTTGAGATCGATTCGGAGTGCTCTTTTCTGAACCTGCACACCCGCGCATCCGGCGGCAAACAGCATTAACGCAGCGCACAGGGCGCATAGTATCTTATGTGTGTTTTTCATAAATTTCTCATTTGTGCAGAGAGTTAATATATTTTAAAGTCTCCATCGCCATTGATGGAGAATCAATAAAAACAGATAATTCATGATTATACTTGAGTGCGGAATTTGTCAAATTGTGACTTCCCAGGAATACGTACCTTTTATCGACCACGGCTACCTTCACGTGGGTAGTGACATGTGGAGAATCAAAACGCACATCGATACCTTTTCCCACCAGCCTCTCAGCTGTTTCTCTGTTGCTTTTATTGGCCAGGGAATCTCTTGCTCGGGAGCTTTTTTCAAGAACAATCTTAACCCTGACACCACGTTTGGCCGCTTGGACAAGCCCGGCGAGGACCCTGTCTGAGTAGCTTTTATTGTAACCGTTTGTCTTGAATAGAAAGAACGACATGACAACCTCATCGTTCGCGTTGTGAATCGCCTTCAAGAATGCCGGGAAATATTCCCTGTCTTCAAGCAGACTCACGCGACCGTCTTCCGACGAACCGGGGCCCGACGCTGCGGCTGACAGCGGGCATGGCAACCCCCACAGCAACAAGGATAAAATCAAGGCGGATATAATACCCGAAATGCGAATGTCACCGGTTTTTTCATGCATTTTGTCTGAGATCCCACACACAAGCAAGACACTACATAATTCGGGACGTTAAGTCAATGACAGGCTCAACCACGCAAGCTTGACAGATCGGGAAGTTCATAGTATTTCTTGTCAATCAACTATTGCCTCGAAGGGCGCGTGTTTGATAATTATTTCAGGGTGACGTGTTTTATATAAGGAGACATCTTCCCGGATGCCCCAGTTGACAGCTATATTCATTTCATCATTTGTCATAGCACTGTCGGGCGCGATGATGCCCGGACCGGTGCTGACGGTGACCATCAGCGAAAGCACGACAAGAGGCTTTATCGCCGGCCCCCTGATCGTTCTCGGTCACGCTGTCCTCGAAATATTATTGCTTGCACTCATTGTCCTGGGATTTGCGGATCTGATCAATAAACCCGTATTGTCAGGGGTTGTCGGGATGGCGGGAGGCGTCGTTCTGCTCTGGTTATCCTTTGATATGCTGAAAGGCATAAGACATCTCAGCCTCGATCTTTCAAATGGGGGAAGCGCACGTAGCGGCCCGGTACTTGCGGGTTTTCTGACAAGCCTCGCAAATCCCTACTGGATAATATGGTGGATGACAATCGGCCTGGGTTATGTCATCATCTCAATGAAGTTGGGATTCATCGGCGTCGCGGTCTTTTTCACAGGTCACATACTGGCTGATCTGTTGTGGTACAGTGTCGTATCGCTGTTTGTCTCGCGTGGCAGGAAACATATAAGCGACAGGGTATATCGGGGAATTATCGGCAGCTGCGCCGTGATGCTTGTATTTTTCGGTATATATTTCGAGGTGTCAGGAATAAGGTATTTTATAGACTAACCGGGTTTTACCCCCAAAGATTCTCTGGTGCCAAGAAGCCAGAATTGACCTGGATGCCGGATCGGGTTCCGGCATGACATTTGACATATTTAATAGTCGTAGTAATAATTTCGCAAACGCGTCATAGCGTTGCCCCTGACCCCTCCACTTTTGTTATCGCGTTAAATGCCGGTATTTGATCCGGTGCGGCTGATCGGCGGCCTTTCCGAGCCTCTTTTTCCGGTCGGCCTCATAATCGGAATAATTGCCTTCAAACCACTCGACGGCGCTGTCTCCCTCAAAGGCAAGGATGTGCGTGGCAATACGATCGAGAAACCAGCGATCGTGACTGATAATTACGGCGCATCCCCCGAAATGCTCCAACGCCTCTTCAAGGGCCCGCATGGTGTTCACATCCAGATCGTTTGTCGGCTCGTCAAGCAGGAGTACATTGCCCCCCTCTTTGAGTATGCAGGCAAGATGAGCGCGATTGCGCTCACCCCCGGAAATCATGCTCACCTTTTTTTGCTGGTCTGACCCTGAGAAATTGAATCGCCCGACGTAGGCCCGAGAGTTCATTTCCAGGCTCCCCAGCGCAATCATATCATTGCCCCCGGAAATAACTTCCCATATTGTCTTGTCCGGGTCGAGCGTATCCCGATCCTGATCGACGTATGCAAGCGAGACCGTTTCGCCGACGTTTATCGTGCCCGAGTCGGGTGTCTCCCCCCCGGTTATCATGTTAAAGAGAGTTGTTTTGCCTGCGCCGTTCGGTCCGATAACGCCGACGATGCCTCCCGCGGGCAGCGCGAAGGTCATCCCTTCGAATAAAAGCCGATCACCAAACGCCTTGCTCACACCATCGGCTTCAATAACGATCTTTCCGAGACGGGGTCCCGGCGGAATGTAGATTTCCAGGTCATTCTCCTGCTTTTCATAGTCCTGGTTCATGAGTGATTCATAGGCACTGATACGGGCCTTTGACTTTGTCTGCCGCGCCTTCGGCGACATGCTTATCCATTCCAGTTCCCGCTGCAAGGTCTTCTGCCGGTCCGTTTCCCGTTTCTCCTCCTGTTGCAGTCGCTGCTGTTTCTGCGCGAGCCAGGAAGAATAGTTCCCCTTCCAGGGAATGCCTTCTCCCCGGTCAAGCTCCAGGATCCACCCGGCAACATTATCCAGAAAATACCGATCGTGCGTGACGGCAATCACCGTCCCTTCATACTGCTGGAGATGATGTTCAAGCCAGGCCACCGTTTCGGCATCGAGATGATTCGTCGGTTCGTCCAGAAGCAGGATATCCGGTTTCTGCAGGAGCAGTCTGCACAGCGCCACCCGCCGCTTCTCGCCCCCGGAAATAACCCTGATGGGGGTATCTCCCGGAGGACAGCGCAGGGCATCCATAGCCATCTCGAGACGGGCATCGATATCCCAGAGGTCGCCCTGATCGATTTTTTCCTGCAATTCACCCTGACGCTCTATCAGATTATTCATTTCGTCGTCAGACATGGGCTCGGCGAACTTTTCGCTGATTTCGTTGTATTCCCTCACGAGGCCTACCGACTCCAGCATGCCCTCTTCGACGACGACCTGTACAGTTTTGTCGGGATCGAGAACCGGTTCCTGCTCGAGAAACCCCAGCGTATATCCCTCCGAGAGAACGGCCTTTCCGTTGTATTCCTCATCAACCCCGGCCATAATGCGCAGGAGTGAACTTTTCCCGGAGCCGTTCAATCCCAGAACGCCGATCTTGGCACCGTAAAAATAGGAGAGGGATATATCTTTTAATACAGGCTTGTTCTGGTAGAACTTACTGACCCTCATCATGCTGTAAATAATCTTTTTCGTATCCATACTCATGGAATATTCCTTTTGATCTCTAAAGTATGTTGGTCTAACGTAATGTAAATTATCGACTTTATCAGTTTACCCTGTGGACTTCAATAGATAAAGAAGCGGGACCATGCCCCAGAAAGTCTTTGTTTATTCGGTTTCTATAATGATACCACACTGCTCGCACCGGTAACGGACTTTTCCCTTGTCTGCCGCTTCAATTTCATCAAAATCATAGTGTTTGCTGCCATCTGTCTCATAACACTCGGGGCAATACCCTCCGCGCAGTTCGTCGGTGTCAATGGTCAAATGGCAGTGCCGGCACCGCAGCATATTTTTCTTTTCCGGTAACAGGAAAAGGGTGAGGTGTTTGCATGAAGTCATACGAGATACCGTGAACCGCTGGAGGGAATTATATCAATAATTGCAAGGTATCTCAAATGAAGCTCTTGCCCACAGGGCAGGGCTTCCCGGTAGGGAATAGTTTCATTATATTGCGCCCCTTGACCCTGCCTACAAGGCGGGGCTTGCGGGTGCGCCTCCGGTCAGTGCAACGATACCAATGCAAGGAAAATGCGTTAATTCTACAGGCCGTGAATATTCACATACTGTCCAATTCAGTCATTGTGTCTTTATTCGGCCTGAATCATGTGCTACGAGATACCTTTATCGAGGATACTCATCACCTCTTCCTTATCCAGATCCATGATGTAGTCGATACCGCTGATTCTCGCCGCCTCTGGTGTCAGCGCTGCAAGATCGCCCCGGGTGATGTGCTCGAGGGCAAACTTTCTGCTGCCTGCCATAATCTGACTGAGGCCTTGATGGAGACGCTCGTAATAGGTGTACAGCCCCAAAGCGCCGGTGGGCAGTTTTTCAAACGCTTCATCACCAAGCTCTTTGCGAAGGGATGCTGCGGTCACAAAGATTTCATCCTTTGAATTACCGAACCGTTCGATATACACAGGAACCTGTTTGTCTTCTATGGTACGGCCGATCGTCTTGCCTACCATTGCAGCTGCAATGGGAGCACGGGCCATGCCGATGAGCTTTACAAATGGAGAGCCCATCGCAAGCCCCTTGAATATTTGATCCTCAAAGGCAAAGCCACCTGCGAGTGTTAGCGGCGGAACATATTGACCTTTCTCGGCCAGATGAGATGCATACTGGATCAGGAGGGAATGTAATTCCACCGGAGGAACACCCCACTCATTCATCATCCGCCACGGGCTCATTCCGGTTCCTCCACCTGCGCCGTCAACGGTGAGCAAATCGAGTTTGTATTTTGAAGCAAAAGACAAAGCACGTGCGAGATCAGCAGGCCGGTATGCGCCTGTCTTGAGGAATATATACTTTGCGCCAGCTGCCCTGAGTTGTTCAATTCTCTTGGCAAAGGATTCTTCCGAAACCATACCTACACGGGAATGACGCTCAAACTCCTTGAAGGCACCGCGTTCAAATGCCTTAATCACACTCTCGTCGAAGGGATCGGGTAAAACAATATATCCTCGTTTTGCAAGCATCTGGGCCCTTTTCAGATTCGAGATCTTGACCTCACCACCGATATCCTTTGCGCCCTGGCCCCATTTGAGCTCAACGCACTCCACTCCGAGTTTCTCAATGGCATATTCTTGTGTGCCGAGTTTGGTATCCTCGATATTGGCCTGTACTATGATGGCACCGTACCCGTCGCGCTGGTTGTCCTGATAGAGCTTCACTCTGCGCTTAAGGTCAACGGTATCCACCACCCGTCCGTCTTTAAAGACAGACTCAGGATCCATGCCGACGACATTTTCACCGATGGTCAGTCCCGTTCCCATAAGGGCCGATCCGATTGCCAGCCCTTCCCAGTTATTCTTGGCAATGGCTGTTGAACCGATGCCGGGGATGATCCAGGGAGCGCGGAATTTAATGCCATTATCATGGCCGAATACAACTTCCATGTTCACATTCGGGAATATCGCCTTGTCACTGTCAGCCTCTATTCCGTGGGCACCCACGCAGGTACCCATGATATTGAAATGCGAATAATCAACGGGATAGCGTTTTTCTGCGGCAGTGGTGATCACACCAAAGGGCTGAGGATAGATAACCTCATGGCCCCTGTAGGCTGATTTTCCGATTTCGCACATGCCGATACATCCATCCACACAGGTTACACACATACCCGAGGTTGGTACCACTGAATCTTCCGTTCTGTTCTTCGTAAGTGTTGCGGCTGAAGAATTTACTTTCGATATGACCATATCAACTCACTCCTTTATCTTTATCATAAGTTATTTTATTTCACAGGCCACGCAGGGATCCATGTAGCACATCATGTCATGGAACTGGTCCTTGGCAATGCATGGCGGCTCTAAGTTAGCACATGCGCCACAGATCGCCTTTTCCGGTTCGTTATAGGTACACCGCAGCTGGCATGCCGGGCAGATCTCCATACAGGCGCCACAGAGCCTGCAGACATCGGACTGAATGTCAAAGGGTGTGCCGATACTTCTGTTCTCGCCGCGGCCACGGAACCCGATAGCCCCTGCCATCATCTGCTCGTTGCACATCCTTACACACAACCCGCAGAGAATACAGTCCTCATACTCCTGTCGAAATCGTTGTTGTCGCACACCGTATTTGGCGGCAAGGTCCTGGATTGTCTTCGATTGGGGACAGGATGCCAGCAAAAGTTCGATGATCATCTTGCGAGTATTTACGACTCTCTGAGATCCAGTTCTTACCTTGAGACCCTCTTCTACAGGATACGTACAAGAAGAAACCAACTTCGATTGCGGCTCCTCACCGATTTCTACAACACAGAGCCTGCATGCCCCGTAGGGCGAGAGTCCTTCTTTGTGACAGAGCGTCGGGATGGGAAAGCCGTAAAACGTTGCCGCCTCCAGAATGGTTGTTCCTTTCTCTACACTAACGTCTAAACCATTAATCGTTAGATTAACCATTTACTTACTCCTTATTTCGTTCCTAATTTATATCGATTGCATCGAATTTACATATGCTCTTACAAGCACCACATTTGCTGCAACAAGCCGGATCAATTGCATGGCGTTGCTTTTTCTCACCCTTGATGGCCTGTTCCGGGCATGCTTTTATGCATGCCCCGCAGCCTGTGCAGTTTTCATTGATGGAAAAGCTGATAAGTTCTTTGCACACTCCAGCAGGACACCGTTTGTTCTTGATGTGCTCTATGTACTCGTCCCTGAAATACTTGAGTGTAGACAAAACAGGATTTGGCGCGGTCTGCCCAAGGCCACACATAGCGGCATCTTTCATGACGACGGCGAGTTCCTCCATAAGTTCCAAATGTTCCATTGTCCCCCTGCCGGAGGAAATATCATCGAGCAATTCATGCATCCGTTGTGTACCCTTGCGACAGGGAAAACACTTTCCGCATGATTCATCTTTCAGGAAATTCATGAAATATTTGGCCACATCGATCATGCAGGTGTTCTCATCCATGACGATCATGCCGCCCGAGCCCATAATGGACCCTGCCTTAGCCAGGCTGTCATAACTAATGGGAAGATCGAACAGTTCTTTCGGAATACAACCGCCCGAGGGGCCACCTGTCTGTACGGCCTTAATCCCGCTCTTGCCGGATGAGCCACCACCGATATCGTAGATGATCTGCCGGAGAGGGGTGCCCATGGGAACTTCTACAAGACCGGTATTTTTAATCTTGCCCACCAGGCTGAATATCTTCGTACCGGCATCCATGGTTCCGATTTTTCCATATTCCTGAGCGCCCTTTCTCATAATGACAGGGATGGTAGCCCATGTCTCTACATTGTTGATCAGCGTAGGCTTTCCGTTTATCCCTTTCTGCACGGGGAAGGGGGGTCTCTGACGGGGTTCCCCCATTTTGCCCTCTACGGAGCGCATGAGTGCTGTTTCTTCTCCGCATACAAAGGCCCCGGCGCCCTTAACCATAGAAATATCGAAGCAGAAACCTGTCCCCAAAATATTCCTGCCCAGGAGTCCCAGGGCTCGGGATTGTTTCAATGCATTGTTCAGATGTTTGATGGCAAGCGGGTATTCACTGCGCACATATAAGACCCCTGAATCAGCGCCTGTGGCATAAGCCCCGATGAGCATGCCCTCGATGAGGCTGTGCGGGTTGCCCTCGAGCAGACTGCGGTCCATGTAAGCACCCGGGTCACCCTCATCGGCATTACAGACGAGGTATTTTCCATTTCCGTTTGCCGCCTGGGCCAGAAACTCCCATTTCATCCCGGTGGGAAACCCTGCGCCACCGCGGCCACGCAGACCGGACTTCTTGACTTCGTCGATTACCTCTTCAGGAGGTTTGCCCTCAGCAAGCAAATCAACAAAAGAGACATATCCGCCGATACTCAGGTAGTCATGGATCTCCAGAGGATCGATCTTTTCGTTCTGTTCCAGGAGGAGGCGTCGCTGATTACGGTAAAAGGGTATATCGTTCTGCTTTTCCACAGCCTCTCCGGTATCGGCATCAACATACAGGAGGTCATGAACCACCTCTCCATTCAAGGTCGCATCGATGATCCCTTTCATTGCTCCCGCATTCACCTTGGGATAAAAGGTCCCTGACGGCTCGATGAGAACCGATGGTTCCATTTCGCAGAAGCCATGACAGCCCGTAATTCTCAGGCGTATTTTCTCCTGCAGATTCCTCATCAGGATCTCGCGCTGTACTTCCCTGATGATCTTCAGAACCCCACTTGCCCGCCCGCAGGTACCTGCGGGGATGATGATGGTGGGCATGTCGGGTCTTGCCGTTGCTGACATCTGTGTATTCAGTGTTTCGAATTCCTGTAACGATTTGAGCTGTTCCATTTCAATTTCCTGTCAACTGTTCTTGTGATATGTTCTCTGTTTTCTCAGGCGACCCGTTAGAATTGAGATTTATCACACGGTTCCCGCATCCCCAGCGTTCACAAACGAGAAGGGAACCCCCTCCCTTAAATGCCAGCGGTACCATGGGAGACCCGCATACCATACAGCTTGATTCTTCTTGAAATCGAGTTTGACAGTTAGGACAGGAAAACACCACCTCGGTATCCGGCGGCATCTGATGTTCGGCCTCGGCAAAACTATTACCATACAGGCCGGACATCCTCACCCATCCTTGGGTGCCGTTGACTGAACCACTCAGCAGTATGGAGGGATAATCCTGGATACAATTATTCACATCCATTAATTTTTGATTGCAGTACGGGCAATATACCTCGACGGGAAATACGTTCTCATCTCGAAGGGAGCCTTCTTCATGCACCCCTGATGTGATTTCCTGGATGATCTTTCGCACATCTGTGCGTTTCACATTGGAGAAGTAATGGCCATCCGCCATCACGATCGGCCCCAGAGCGCATGTGCCCAGACAATTGACCGTCTCGAGTGTAAACTCTTTGTCTGCACTCGTTTCCCCGGGTTTGAGACCTAATTGCCGGGTAAATTCATCGACGATAGCCGGCGAGGAACGTACATGACATGCCGTCCCCACGCAGACGGAAACAAGATGTTTTCCCTGTGGTCTGAGACTGAAGGCTTTATAAAACGTTGCCACCCCGTAAATATCCACCATCGGGTATCCCGTTTTCTGAGCCACCGTCCTCAATGCATCACCGGGGAGATAGTGATACTTTTCCTGAATATCTTCGAGAATCGAAATGAGAGACCCAAGCTCTCCCTGGTGATTCTCGATAATTTTTCCATACTTTTCTTCCATCATTATGTCACCCTTCTCGTTGACTTGATATTCTATAGCCCCTATTCGTACTCCTCACAGTGCACACCCCCGATTCCGGTCGGGGCAAGCCACAGTTTTCCCGATGGGTGCAATTGCTGCAAAGCCCCATGACCGGTCGCGGAGGATCCTTTTCAACGGTTTTCGTATTACGTGTATTCAGTTTGGGCACTTCAGAAACGAACCTGGTTTTCTCGATCCCTTGAGAGGGCTCGGGTAGTTCATGCTCCTCACAGAAATAAACACCGCCTAAGTATGTTTTTTTTGATCTGCATTCTGATGAAAACTTGCAGTTTGAACAGATTCCTTCCCTCTTTGCATATTCCGGCATATAATCACCTGTCCTTTGTATTATGTTCCACTACAAAAAGCAAGAGACATACCAGGTTGGCATTCTTTGAAAATAACTATCCTCGGGGATGGTTATTGTGACTTACATGACACTGATTATAATGATTATATCGGATGATCCTCAATATGAGGGCAATGCTTGTCCACAGGGGAACGCAACAGGTACAGAAATGCGAAAAGTGAGGAGCAGGCCTTCCCAAATCATCGGCAAACTTGGCTGTAAAATGGGGGATCAAAAGAGTGATGTCATCATTCCGATCGCGCAAAGGTGGAATCGTGACAGAAACGACATTCAGCCGGAAAAACAGGTCTTCACGAAATGCATCTTTTGTTACCAGGCCGCGCAGGTCCCTGTTGCTCGACGCAACGATGCGCACATCGATCTTCTGGGTTTTCCTGGCTCCGACCATGCAGACCTGCTTGTCCTGGAGAAAATGATACCAAAAGTGTTCGGTCTGATGCGGGGTTCTCTGCCAAGAACGACCTTCCTCAATTCAAGTTTGTTAAGCGCCCTCTCAACTGCATCGCACCCGCAATATTCCAGGACAAGTTTCAGCATATGGAAAAAAACTCTACTTTTGGACTGTCCTTGGTAGCTAACTGCAGGAGATGCTGAGAAAAGTCAAGACGACTATCAAAGGGGCGCCTCCGCGCAAGTGAGAGAGTGGCTTCATTCTTTTTTTTCATGGGCATAAATCAGCATCAATATTCCGTTATCATTTATGATCCAGGCCAAAAAACTATGCTCTACGATGATGGGCCATGTAATGTTTGGTATCATAATCCCCATTATTGTACAACCTGACTTCTTACCACAGCAGTGGTGGTTTTACGGAAGCTCATCACGGGGTAAATACGTAAAGAAAAAGGGGCGTTTCCCCTATTCAGCAGTCTCCGTTTCCACAAAACCGTATATCACCGATGGGTGTCCCGGTTCTTTGTTCTTGATCGTTCGTGTCGCTGTTTCTTTGTCCTGTGGTCTGCCAGGATATCCTTTTGCCGTGCTCTGCCGCGGTACGTTTTTTCCACGAAACAGGGTTCCCCCGTAAAGGGGTCTCGCTGTGTCCAGTACATGAGGGTGGACCAGGTCGATGGTGTGGGTGTGAACACCTGAACCTGCTCGGGCAGAAAGTGCAGTTCCCCGAGGGCAAATGACCGGAGCTGCGCCATATCGTCGTCGGTGCACCCGGGGTGGGCGGCGATGAGGTAGTAGGTGAGAAAGAGATTCTTTTCCCCCTGCCTTGTCAGGTCGGAAAAGAGCTCCCTGAAGGCGAGCAGTGTCTCCCTGCCCGATTTTCCCATTTTCCGCAGGACAGATGTTTCCGAATGCTCCGGCGCGAGTTTCATCTGTCCCGAAACGTGATGACGGATAACCTCCTTCAGGTAGTCCGTTCCGTGCTTCTTGTCGGCCATGATCAGATCGTGCCGTATCCCTGAAGCGATAAAGACCTTCTTGACTCCATTCACCGCACGGAGCGCCTTCAGCAGCGATATCTGTTGTACGTGATTTATCGTGAGCTGGGGGCATATCTTCGGGAAGAGGCACCGTTTGTCCGGGCAGGAGCCCTGCTTCTCTTTCCTGGCACAGTCGAATCCGTACATATTGGCCGTTGGTCCGCCTACATCCTGTATGATCCCCTTAAAGCGGGGGTGCTGTGAGAAGGCGCCGGCTTCACTCAGGATTGACGCCCGGCTGCGCGATGTCACCTTACGTCCCTGATGGATCGATATGGCACAGAAATTACACTCTCCATAACATCCCCGATGGGTCGCGATGGAGAAGCTGATGGTGTCCAGGGCCTTTACCTCTCCCTGGTTCCGGCAGTAAGGGTGAAGCTCCCGCTCATAGTTCAGATCGTGGACGGCATCGAGTTCCCTGCCGGAGAGGACTTGCGCGGGAGGGGTCTGAATCAGATAGCGGCTGTCCTGTCTCTGCGCCAGCGGCAGGGCGGTCATGGGATCGTTATTACGATAAAAGAGACGGAACATCTCCGTGAAGGCATCCTTGTCCCGCGCCGCGTCCTCGAAAGATGGCAATTCCAGACAACCCTCGGGAACGGTGGGGGACGCGTAGCAGATCCCCCGGATTTCGCGGGGGTCATCGCCCGCCTTGAGGCAGGCCGCCAGTTCAACAACGGAACGGTCCGCCATGCCATAGAGCAGGTAATCGGCCTTTGCGTCAAAAAGAATGGACCGTCGTATTGTATCGGACCAGAAATCATAATGGGCGATTCTTCGCAGGCTGGTCTCGATCCCGCCGAGGACAATGGGACGGGTTTTCTTGAAATGGGTTCTGATAAGGTTGCTGTAGACGATGGATGCCCGATCGGGGCGGCGGTTGTTTACACCCCCCGGCGTATAGTCGTCACTCCTGCGCCTGCGGCCCGAGGCGGTATAGTTGGCCACCATGGAGTCGATACAGCCGCCGGTCACGCCCCAGAACAGGCGGGGTTCTCCCAGCCGACTGATGTCGTCGCCCGAGGTCTTGTCGGGCTGGGCAATAATCCCCACCCGGTAACCGGCATCGAGAAGGATCTTCCCGATTACCGCCACGCCTATGAAGGGCGAGTCGATATAACCGTCGCCGGTTATCAGGATGACATCGAGCCCGTCCCAGCCAAGCTCGTTCATCTCCTTGCGTGTAGTGGGAAGAAACATGGTCTTAAATAGGGACAACGCCCTTTTATTGCTTTTTTATAAACAGGATTCTGTGCCCTCAGGATCGGGGCTTACCACCTTGATCGAACGGCCGCCATACGCAACCGTCTGGCCATTCCTGATCTTGCGTCGCTTCCTGTATTCGACGGTTCCGTCAACGTTGACCAGACCGTTTTCGATTTCAACCTTTGCCGTACCCCCCGTACCACACAACCCCGACGCCTTCAGCAGCTTGTTCAGCTCGATATAGTCGCCCGAGCATTCGAATGTCTCCATGCTATTTCCCCTGCGGCCCCTTCAGCGACTCAAAGAGATATTCAAGCCCGTTTGTTTTAATCTCATACACCGTGCGGAGCATATCACCCAGTTCGCCCGAGGGAAAGCCTTTGTGGGATAACCAGACGACATATGATTCGGGAAGATCCACAAGGTGCCGGCCGGCATATTTACCGTAGGGCATTTTTGCCTGAGCCAGCTTCAACAGTTGGTGATAATCGGGATAGACGGGCGTAACCGTGTCATTATTGTCGGAATTCATGGAAGAATCCTGTTCATAGAGCTCACAGCCTCCGTTGTGTTGGTTGTACTCTGTTAAATCTTGGAATGGCTAGTCATATAGTCAACGACCGACCCCCTCTTTTTCTCTCCTAATCAGGCAACTCGATAATGGCACCGACGCCACCTTCGAGAAAGTTTTCTCCCCAGGCATTTCGGAATAAATCACGAGCCCGTGCGCCCGTACAGTGACTGGGTGCAACCTTTCGGACACCCAATTCCTGAAGACGGGAAATAATATTCTCGATCTCACCGCGAGACATCGAAGAGAGGTGAAATCCCCCTGTAATCAGGTAAACATCGTCGTTATGTTGTTCATGTGCCCTTTTTACGATATTAACAACGCCTGGATGAGCACAACCCGTTATAATTGCCACACCCTCCGGTGTTTCCACTATCAAGGCCTGTTCCCGGATTCCTTGTCCCATCTCTCCGGTCGTGTACACGTTTTTACACAGCTGTTTCGGGTTACTAATCTCCTCGACAGTCGCCCCACTTTCCCTGATGGCTCGTTTTAAATGCACGGGGAAAGATACCGGAACATAGACCAACACATCATTGTTATGTTTTAAGAACTCGGCCAGTCCCCCGGCGTGATCACTATGAATATGCGAGAGAATAACAGCATCGATACTACCGGGATCGACGTTCATACATTTCATATTATGGAGTAAAATACTTCCATCTTCTCCGGTGTCAAACAACAGGGTTTTTTCTTTGCCCTTGACGAGACAGCCAAACCCCCAATCGGTTATACAATCGGTTCTTCCGGAGACATTATTATAAAGAATAGTAACCGTGGTAGACTGAGCACCGGCTTCAACGAGTCCCGATAGCGTAATAACACATACCACAAAAACCAAAAAGAGAACTGAGGTCAGGTCTTGCTCTTTGCCATTTCGCATACTGTAAACCTCCCCGTTTCTTCCCCTCCCATTCTCAACTCATCACCCGATCGGCATGAAGATTGGAAGAAAATGTTTTTATTGAAATCTATTGTCTGCCTTCGTTGTATGAAGATCAGCCACCTTTTCCGAGAGCCAGCCGATTTTGTCAACC
>CAZINZ010000034.1:5000-10103 GCA_964540715.1 uncultured Syntrophaceae bacterium
AAAGATGGAAGACAATGATGATGTTCAGAATGTATATGCTAATTTTGATATACCGGATGACGTGATGGAGAGATTGAGCTGAAAAGGAGCAGGGGCCGAGGATCCATATTCCGAATGAACGGAATCAACAAATAGGCTAATAATGGGAAAGAATAAGGTCTTTTTTCACTCGACCACTGGATCCTTAGAATCCTGTTCATTTAGCGAAGCGAGCTGAGCAATTGAAAATTCTGGGAATAGATCCTGGTACCAGAACGACGGGTTATGGTGTTGTAGAAAAAGGCCCGAGAGGTACCCGTAGTATAGCATATGGTGAAATCAAGATGAGGAGAGGCGATATCCTGTCAGTCGTCCTGAAAAAGATATATGACCAACTGATAGAAATAATTACAGAATATGCACCAGATGTCATGGCGCTTGAGGATATATTCTACGGAAAAAATGTCAAGAGTCTTATAAAACTCGGACAGGCCAGGGGCGTGATAATACTGGCGGCATCTCACAGCAACACCCCCCTTTACGAATACACGCCTCTTGAAGTAAAGAAGGCGATAGTGGGTTATGGAAGAGCAGAAAAGACACAGGTTCAGCATATGGTAAGAGTCATACTTTCTCTTCCGGAAGCACCTCCGCTGGATGCGTCTGATGCCCTCGCGATAGCAATTTGTCATTCAAATTTCTTAAAAGAGGTATCCGTCTGAATGATTGCCAGTTTGAAGGGCGTATTGACCCATAAATCTATTGATAATATCGTAGTTGAAATCCACGGTATCGGCTGTAGTGTTGCCGTGCCGTTGAGCACCTTTTACAATCTTCCGGAAACAGGCAGTCAGGTACACCTTGTCATACATACTCATATAACACAGGATGCAGTCAGGCTTTTCGGTTTTCAGGATCACATGGAAAAGGATATATTCCAGCTGCTGATATCGGTTTCTGGAATTGGTCCTAGACTGGCGATAAATATATTGTCCGGCATCTCACCGGAAGACCTGTCCGGTGCCATTATCGGTGGAGACCTTGGCAAGCTTGTGGGGATACCCGGGGTGGGCAGAAAAACGGCCGAGAGGATGGTCTTTGAACTGAAAGACAAGATCTCAAAATTGGTTTCGAGTGAAACATCCGCAGTAACGCCTGACAGGCTGGCACGCGAAGAGGCCTTGTCCGCATTGGTTAACCTTGGTTACAAAGGCAATATTGCTAAAGATGCTGTTGACAATATATCTGCAGAGGCAGGGGAAGGGCTGACTCTGGAGATTCTATTGACGGAATCGTTGAAATTATTGTCAGGGAAATAAGTAGTATCCTTCTAATCTGAACGAACATTGAACCCGGGTGGTTGGCGTTATGAAGGCATCCATAATAGATCCCGAACAATTGGGTGGCGAAGAAGGGTTTGAATACTCACTGCGTCCAAAAACGCTTGCCGAGTATGTAGGGCAGGAAAAAATAAAGGAAAACCTCTCCATCTTTATGGAAGCGGCGAGGGGTAGAAGAGAAGCGCTTGATCATGTCCTGTTGTGTGGTCCTCCCGGTCTTGGAAAGACAACGCTGGCCTATATCATGGCAAGGGAAATGGGGGTTGACATAAAGGTGACCTCCGGTCCGGTCATAGACCGTCCCGGAGACCTGGCAGCCATCCTTACGAATCTGAAAGAACATGATATACTCTTCATAGATGAAATCCACCGGCTTCCCCATGTAGTAGAGGAAATCCTCTATCCGGCAATGGAGGACTATTATATTGACATCCTTATAGGACAGGGGCCATCAGCACGTTCGATGAAACTGGATGTTCCTCGTTTTACTCTGATGGGGGCCACCACGAGGGCAGGACTCCTTACCTCTCCTCTTAGAGACCGGTTCGGTATGAGCTTCCGTCTCGAATTCTACACACCGGAAGAGCTTTCGATAATTATCAAGAGATCGGCGGGTATCCTGTCGATCTCGATTGATGAGGCTGGCGCGCCGGAGATAGCCTGCCGTTCCAGAGGAACACCGCGCATAGCAAACAGGCTCCTCAAGAGAGTTCGTGACTTTGCTCAGGTGAGAGCTGAGGGAGTGATTACAGGTAAAGTTGCCGTGGATGCCCTGGAGATGCTGGAGGTTGATTTCATGGGGTTTGACTTCATGGATAGAAGTATTCTGCTCACCCTGATTGACAAATTTGATGGTGGGCCTGTCGGCATTGACAGTCTGTCATCGGCGATAGGCGAAGAAAAAAATACCATTGAAGATGTCTATGAGCCTTTCCTTATACAGAAAGGGTTTCTACACCGCACGACAAGGGGGAGGGTAGCGACAAGGCTTGCGTATGAACATTTCGGGAGACCATGGACCGACAAAAACCAGAAAGAATTATTTTAAGTCTCCCGTTATAAGTATGTTAAGAATATAGAAGTCAGGGGACAGGAGTCAGTGTCTATGTCCCCGGTAACCCTGAGTGATTACATCTTATGAAAATACTTCTTCATATCTGCTGTGCGCCGTGTGCCATTTATCCGCTTGATATATTAAGAAAAGATGGCCATGAGGTTACAGGAATCTTCTATAACCCGAATATTCATCCCTATACGGAATACAAAAAGAGACTTGATGCTGTAATAAAATATTCTGAGAATATCGGCATGAGGCTTATCAGATTTGATGATTATCCCATGGAGGAGTTTCTCAGAGGCGTGGCCTTCAGGGAAGAGATGAGATGCGAATATTGTTATCATATGCGGATGAGCTATTCCGCTCGCATTGCAAAGAAAGGCAAATTTGAAGGTTTCACCACAACACTTCTTTACAGCAAATTTCAGAATCACAATCTCATGAAAGAATTGGGGAAAGGGCTTGAAAAGAAGTATGATATAAATTTTTATTACCACGATTTCAGGGAGGGCTGGGAGGAAGGGATCAAGGCCTCCAGAGACCTGAATATGTACAGGCAGCAATACTGCGGATGTATCTACAGCGAGAAGGAAAGATTCTATAAAAAAAGATCAGATGATAAAGCATAATTGTGGCTTTTATGACACACTTATTGATGAACTGCCCGAGCTGCCATTTTCGGCAATGAAAACATCAAAGCAATAACCCCTGGGATTCCGGTTGGTTGCGACCGAGGCGTATGTCAGGGTTACCTGTGTACGGCCTGGTATGGTTATTGCTGCATGTTTCCCGACTCAAATCTGTGAATTGTAAATAAAATGGAGGATGGATGTATATACAAAAGACCGTCGAAAATGAAATAAGCTGCAAGAGTGTTGGCTTGCACTCGGGCAGGAAGGTCAACATGACCATTAAACCGGCGCCGGCCGATGAAGGCATTGTGTTTTACAGGAGTGATGTGCCGGGGAGTGACGGGATTCGAGCCGTACCCACAAATGTATCTGATACTACGCTGGCGACGACTCTCGGAATGAATGGAACCAGGGTTTCAACGGTTGAGCATCTCCTGTCCGCTCTTTTCGGAACGGGGATAGACAACGCGATAATAGAAACGGATTCATTTGAAATTCCAATCATGGATGGAAGTTCTCTGCCGTTTGTCGATTTCCTGAAGGACGCCGGTATTAAATCTCAAGGCAAGTCGAAAAGATTTGTGGTGATAAAGGAACCGGTGTCTGTTTCTGACGGTGAAGGCAGGGCTGCAATTCTCCCATCTTCTGAATTCAGGATTACCTACGAAATAGATTTCAGTCACCCTTTGATAGGGAAACAATCGTATGACATGATTTTCTCTCATGATACATATGAAAGGAATATCTGTGCGGCCCGGACATTCGGATTTCTCCAGGATGTCGAATATCTGCAGGCGAGAGGTCTTGCCCTCGGTGGTTCGTTGAATAACGCAATAGTCCTTGATGATAATAAGGTTATCAATAAAGAAGGCCTCAGGTTTCCAGATGAATTTGTGAAACACAAGATACTGGATGCTATTGGAGACTTGTCCCTTATCGGGATGCCCATTATCGGTCACTTCGTGGCGTACAAATCCGGTCACCGGTTAAACAATCTCCTCCTTCGAAAGCTTCTTGATAACAGGAAATGCTGGGAGATGACCCATTATTTTAACGGCAAAATGGAAGTGTTCGACAAGGTAATCGATGCCCGCCCCTATGATTTGCCTGATGGAATTGGAGTTCCTGTCGGAAATTAGCCGGAGACCATCCAAATAAGCCTTGCTTTTAAGGCCACTTCTTCTTAGAATGCCCCATTGCTAAAGTCTGACTTGTTGCAAGACGAGATCGTTCGATCAGGTCACGTTCTGAGGCTGTGTCCCTCAGGTTCCCCTTCGAAAGTTTTTAATAATCGAATCCTTGTAAAGTCCGTTAGTGATGGGTGTTGAGGTTATAGCGTAATACGCGCCAATCTCAAAAAATCAAGCTTAACCTTCCGGAGATCAATTTATATGCGTAGCGTCAAGTTTTTAATGTTGTCATTATGTTTTTCCCTTTTGCCTGCAGATTCACTGGCTGCAGAGGCAAGGGTGACGGATCTGCTTATAACAAACACGTCTGAGAATCTGGTCGTTTATCTCAAGTTGGAAAATTGCTTTACGAAAAAAATAGAAAAAGCGATACTCACCGGGATTCCAACCACCTTTACCTTTGTCCTTGAATTATATCGTGAGCGTAGTCACTGGTTTGATAAAAAAGAATCCATTCTTGAAGTAAAGCACACAATCAAATACGACAATGTAAAGAAGATTCTGTATGTTGTATCTGCCGGAGATGGAAATAAACCAGAACAATTTAAAGATTTTTCAAGGGCCAAGGCCGCAATGTCGGAGCTGAACGGAGCGGTTTTTACACCTTTGAAGCGAATGACGAAGGGTGACAGATACTATCTGAGGGTGAAGGCAAAGCTTGAAGAGGTTCACCTGCCTCTGAATCTGGAATATGTCTTATTCTTTGTTTCTCTGTGGGATTTTGAAACGGACTGGTTAAGGCAGGACTTTGTTTATTAATGAGACTCAGTTTTCATAAGTCCCATGACGCAATGAAAACTGTTAGTCGAATTAATCCCGTGAGCGAAGCGAATCGGTATACGTGGTGCATGACTCAGTTTTCATAAGTCCCATGACGCAATGAAAACTGTTAGTCGAATTAATCC
>CAZINZ010000034.1:10203-26407 GCA_964540715.1 uncultured Syntrophaceae bacterium
GACTCAGTTTTCATAAGTCCCATGACGCAATGAAAACTGTTAGTCGAATTAATCCCGTGAGCGAAGCGAATCGGTATACGTGGTGCATGACTCAGTTTTCATAAGTCCCATGACGCAATAAAAGCTGTAAATTCCGACTCACTCACCGGGACAAGGGGGGGGGAGTATCGAGATGCCATCGGACACAGTGGTAAATAAATGAGTGCTGATGAATCTAAAAAACGCCGCAGGGAACGTATTGCAATTATAGCTGTCATAGCCATAATTGTTGTTCTCACCTTTTTAGAAAGCCACATCTCCACTATAGAGGTACTTCTTCCGATATCCAATGAGGTGCTGATCTTTGGCCTGATTAATATCAACCTTATTCTGATTATCTTCCTTATTTTCCTTATCGCAAGAAACCTGACAAAACTCATATTTGAACGGAGAAAAGGGGTGCTGGGGTCGAAGCTCAGGACAAAGCTTGTTGTAGCCTTTATGATCCTTTCACTTATACCCACCGTCACACTTTTTCTGGTTTCCATTCAATTTCTCTCATACAGCGTAGATAGCTGGTTTGACACAAGGATGGGCGGTGCACTCAATCTGTCCCTCGAGGTCGCCCAGGATTATTACAAGCAGTTTTCCGACAACGCGAAGTACTATGCTCAACAGATTGGGTCTGAAATAACCGACAGTAAACTGTATGAAAAAGAGCAGGCAGATTATCTTAAGGGGCTTTTAACGCAAAGACAGAAGAATTTTAATCTTGATTCCATAATAGTGCGATTTGAAAACAGGGATGTTGAACTGTATATCAAGGACCCCGGTAATCCTGATATTCTTCCACCGGAACTTTCCCCCAGGGTTCTGGAAGATGCCTTTATGGGGAAGGACCTTTCAATAGTGCGATCTGTTGGTGGGGGAGACATGGTAAGCGGGATAGCGCCTCTCTATTCCAATTTCAGTCCTAAAGAAGTGCTGGGGGTCATAGCAGTCAGTTATTATATAGACAGGAGCATGAGTGAAAAGATGACCATCATCTCAAGCACTTCTGAAAAGTACGCGCAGCTCCGACTCTTAAAGAATCCGATAAAGATCAGTTATATTATCACACTCTTCATCGTAACCCTCCTGATCGTCTTTTCCTCAATGTGGGTTGGTCTTTTTCTGGCAAAGGGTATAACGGTCCCCATTCAGAATCTTGCGGAAGCAACTGATGAGGTAGCTCACGGCAACCTCGATTATCACATAGATGTTCTGGCCGAAGATGAGATAGGGGTGCTGGCGGATTCCTTTAATCAGATGACCAGGGACCTCAAGGTAAACAGTCTGGAGCTGGAGCAGGCAAACCTGGACCTCGAACAACGCAGGAAATACATGGAGACTGTACTGCGCAATGTTTCGGCCGGCGTTATTTCCATAGATAGTGATGATGTAATCAGCACAATAAACAGAGCCGCGGAAGAGATGCTGAATATAGGAGGGAAGGCGATCTCAGGCAGGAAGTATGAAGATGTCCTGAAGCCGGAACAAGAGGAGATGGTAAGAGGTATTCGTGAGGAGTTGAGCGCGAGCGATGGTGGTTTTGTGGAGAGACAAATTCAATTGACAGTCAGGGACAAGGCAATTGCAATACTGGTATCTGTAACCATTCTCCGAGATGATGATAAAAATTATATGGGCATCGTGGCCGTATTTGAAGATCTTACCCAGCTTCAGAAGACTGAACGTATCGCTGCGTGGAGGGAAGCTGCTAAGAGGATAGCACATGAGATAAAAAATCCCCTGACGCCCGTCAGACTGAGCGCAGAGAGGTTACAACGGAAATATGGAGATAAGATCGAAGAAGGATCAGATTCTGTGTTTCACGAATGTACACGGACCATAATAAGTCAGGTGGATGTCTTGAAAAATCTGGTCAATGAATTCTCACGTTTCGCAAGATTGCCGGTGACAAACCCCTCCCCGAATAATCTCAATATGGTTGTCGAGGAGTCAGTAATTCTTTTCCAGGATGCCCACAAGGATATAGACTTTGAGTTCCGGAAAGATGCCGACATGCCTGTGTTGAATATTGATGCGGAACAGATAAAAAGGGTGATGGTCAACCTTCTGGATAACGCGGTAGCGGCAGTCTCAGCGGTGGATTATAACGGAAAGATTGAAATCAGCACAGATTATGATAAAAAGAATAAAACGATCAGGTTGAATGTCGGAGATAACGGTCCCGGCATCACGCCTGAGGACAAGATGAAACTGTTTGAGCCCTACTTTTCCACCAAAAAGACTGGCACAGGCCTTGGTCTTGTAATAGTGAGTTCGATAATATCTGACCATAATGGTTCCGTGAACGTAGCTGACAACGTACAGGGGGGGACAATTGTGTCCATCGAATTACCGGTAACATAGGATTTTGATTGTGAATGAGACGATAATGATAGTAGATGATGAAGAGAGTATCTGCCAGTCGTTAAAGGGTATACTTTCGGACGAAGGGTACGAGGTGCTGACCGCTAATAGCGGCGAAGAGTGCCTTGATATAATAGAAGAAGAACTCCCCAGCCTTGTCCTTCTGGATATATGGCTTCCTGGAATGGATGGTATTGAGACCCTGAAACATATAAAATCAAAATATCCTCATATGCAGATTATAATGATATCCGGACACGGTACAGTTGAGTCTGCGGTAGCGACGACGAAACTCGGGGCCTTTGATTTTATAGAGAAACCCCTGTCTCTTGACAAGATTATCCTTGTCGTAGATCACGCGCTGGACATTGTACGTCTGGAAGAGGAAAACAGGCTGTTGAAAAACGGATACAGCTATGAAATTGATGGAAACAGCAAAGAAATCATTGAATTAAAAGAGATGATACAGATTGTTTCTCCGACCAATGCATGGATCCTGATTATGGGCGAGAACGGAACAGGAAAGGAACTTGTTGCCAGGTCGATACACAGGCTGAGCAATCGCTCCAGGAAACCCTTTATAGAGGTGAACTGCGCGGCCATACCTGAGGAACTGATAGAGAGTGAATTGTTTGGCCATGAGAAGGGAGCGTTTACCGGGGCAACAGAAAAGAAAAGAGGGAAATTCGACCTCGCGAACAGGGGAACCATTTTTCTCGACGAAGTAGCGGATATGAGCCTGAAAGCTCAGGCAAAGATCCTCAGAATCCTGCAGGAAAAAAAATTTGAAAGAGTGGGCGGAACAAAGATTATTGATACCGATGTACGTGTGCTGGCTGCAACAAATAAGACCCTCGAATATGAAATGGAGAAGGGAAAATTCAGACAGGATCTGTATTACAGATTGAATGTAATACCACTTGAAATCCCCCCTCTCAGGGACAGGATAGAAGATGTTCCCCTCCTGGCAAGTCAGTTCATCAGGGAATTTTCGCAGAAGGAGTCAAGGACCGAGAAGGATATTGCCGATGACGCGCTCAACACGCTTATGGAACATACCTGGCCCGGCAATGTAAGAGAATTAAAAAATATCATAGAGAGACTTGTAATCACATCACCATTGGATATCATCACCGCTGATGATATCCCTCCACTGTCAAAAGGGAATCACAAATCCCGGGATTCATCAGGCTTCTCTGAAGATATACATTCTTTCAAGGAAGCGAAAGAGGTGTTTGAAAGGGGTTATATTGCACAGAAGCTCAAGGAAAACGACTGGAACGTGAAAAAGACGGCGAAATCCATAGGCCTGGAAAGAAGCAATCTGCATAAGAAGATCAAGATCTATGGACTCGAAGAAATGAAAGAAAAGCAGTATACTTAAACGGTTGTTTTCCAGGAAGATTGTACCCGACCGTGGTCAGGCCTGCCTGTTCATGGAAAACCTGCTTTTTATATCGGAGAGTGAAAACTTATTGAAAGGCAGAAAGGCGAGCCCCAGAATGACAATGATTCCGATGCACAGGAAATGAAGAACTATGGCATAGACAAGCGCCTCATTTTTATCAATACCAAACAATCCAAGTCCAAGCACGCAGAAAAAATGCCAGTTTCCTACGAAGCCGGGAGCGGTCGGGATGGCGATGCCCATGATGATGATAACCATAATGACGAAGGCGGCCGACAGAGGAAGTTCAATATCAAATGCGAAAAAGAGAATGTACAAGGCCACTGCGTCAATTACCCATATCAATATTGACAACAACACCAGGTAGCACATAGATCGACGATGGGGAATGATTTTGAAGCCGTCCACAAAACTGTCTACAAGCCCCGTCAATTTGGAGTGCCATTTGGCAGGGAATATTTTCAGCACATGGGAAAAGAATTTGAGGGCAGTCTCTTTATTGAAAATGAGAAAAGCCATCAGTCCGAGAAAGGCGAGGACAAAGAAGAGAAAGATAAGACTGCCCCTTATCAGCCAGGGCGGGAGCGGTGTGAACAGAACAACGACGAAGAACATCGCAAGGACACTCAGACCGTCAAAGACGCGCTCCACCAGGATGGTTCCCACCGCTGAAGACATACTGATTCCGGTCTTTGTGCTGATGAGATAGGGCCGTGCGAATTCGCCGATCCTTGCGGGAATAGCAACCACAGCGAGAAATCCTACACTGGTTACAGAAAAGAGTGAAAACTGGTCGATCTTCTTGAGGGGTTGCAAGATGATCCCCCACCTGTATGACCTGAGCACTTGTATAAGTATCAAAAGGCACAGAACGGGAAAAACAAAGAAAAGGTTTGCGTTTTTCAGCCCTGCGCCGATATCTCCCAGGTCGATACCTCTGAAAGACAGATATACAAAGAAAGCGCTTATGATAATTCCGAGAAACAAATTCTTTAACATGAGTATGAACTCAAATCCATGAACTGAACAGCCGGCACATTTCCCGCGATTTCCTGGAGCAAAAGACGAGAGCCGTCTATACGGTATTGCGGGGAGCCTAAATAAAAATCAGAGATCTGATTCGGAAGGTGTGGACAACGCCTGGTTATCCGTGTCTTCCTGACTCTGGCTATTTCCTTCAAGCAGGTAATCGGCTACCTTGTCATGCAGACGTTGCGATGCCTTTCTGTTACCAATGATCCCGACCCTTACCCCCACAGAGGTCAGATCCTTTGACTTATATTCAACAACAAAACGGACATCCTCGCCATCTATAACGGCTTTTATAGTTCCTTTGCTTATCTCTTTTACAGGGATCACATCAGTTGCATTCATGTAGGCCACGGTCTTTTCACAGGCGCTCCATGTGTCGTCAAATGGATGCTGGTAATCAGTTTTCAATTCGCCATTTATGTAGAAATATGCACCGGATCCTCCGCTAACAGCAGCGCCGCCTACAAGAAAAGGAACGGCACAACCCGAGATTATGAAGGTTCCAACCATCAGAATCACAATCAATTTAACTCCATTAACAACGATTTTCATGATGAAATCCTTTCAATCCTTTATAATATTTTCAGGTGGTTGCTGAGACGAGACCGTTCTTTAAACAGAAACCTGCAACCACTCGGCGATACCCACGGGCACCTTACTCAAGTGAGTACGCCGTCCGGGCAATGCTGCCATTCACTATCATGTTATCCCGCATACAGGCCTGACAATGCAGACATGCATTCATAAAGGGTGCTGACTGGAGATATGTGAATCTACTACGCCTGCGCACTTGTATCACATCCTTACCCAACATTAAACCGGAAATGCTCAAAGCAGGGATGATTGCTCAGTTTGATTAAATAGTGGACCTATGGCCCTGCGGGGCGAAATCCCGTCGAAGCATTGCAGACACAAGTTTTCTCTGGGAAGTAACAGTGACTTAACAAAGGCATCCATTGTATTGAACGAGACGGAGTCGGCGCCTATCACCTCGGCAACCCATTTTTCCAGATCCACAAGTTGTTTCATGGATGTGATGTTTCCTGTCTCGAAGTATTTTCGCGCCAGCAATTCCCCTTCAGAACGGGTAGAGATTCCGAATGCACAGGGATGCATGAGTGGTGGACAGGCAATACGCACATGGATCGCCTTCGCCCCCGCCTTTTTGAGATCCATCACCTTATTGAGGATCTGAGTCCCCCGCACTATGGAGTCGTCGCAGAGGACAACCGTTTTACCCATAACGTAAGGAAGAACCGACAGTTTGCGCTTGGCCATCTTTTCGCGGGCAACCTGGGAAATCTGGGTGTAACTGCGATCGGCATACCGGTTATAGAGAAACACATCCTGATAGTTAATTCCAGAGTGTTTGTGGTATCCGAGAGCGTGACCGACACCCGACATGGGGACTGGCGCGACAATATCTGCAACCATACCCCCCTCATCGATGTCTCTTTGCGCCAGGCTTTGACCGAGGTTGTTGCGGGCTTCCTGCACATAAACTCCGTCTATTATGGAATCGATACTTGCGGTATATGCCCATTCAAAGGCGCAGTGCGCGCTGCGCGGGGAATCAAGTTGTTCAATGGTTTGGATCCCGTTGTCACTGATGAGGACGATCTCTCCAGGGGCTACATCCCGGTAGATTTCCATATCCATATTTTGAATGGCCCTCGATTCCGAGCTTACGGAGTAACGTTCGGAATCTTCTCCGAGTATAAGCGGGCGGAATCCGAAGATGTCTCTGGAGGCATAAACACCATCCCTGGTAAGTACCACCAGAGAGTAGGATCCATCGATTTTCTTTGAAAGCGCGGATATGCCGCTCACTATATCGTCTTGCTCTATTATGATCTTCGAGATTATCTCAATGTCGTAGCCCTTGTAGAAGGACTTGCCCCTGTTCAACATATCCTTCATGAGTTCGTCGGAATTGATCACGTTACCGCTGAAGGCTATTGAGATTTCACCAAACCTGGTCTGCCACTTCATTGGCTGGCGATCCCGCAGGCTTACATGACCAATGCCCCAGGAGCCATGTAGATTCGACAGTTCTTCAGCCGTGAATCTGTTGGTGACCCTGCCATGATGAGTTATGTGGTTGACTCCATCATCAAAGGTGGAAATGCCGCAGTATTCCTGTCCCCTGTGCTGCAGAAAATCCAATCCCTGGTAAATGTCATTCGCGCATTCTGTTTTTGAATATATGCCGAAGACACCGCAATTTTCCTCTATGAATTTCATTGCCCGGCCCTTTTTCCTTAATACTGACTTTTGTATGACAACTTTTTAGTTGAAAAAGCCACAAATCCGCACGTCAATTAACAACATTATTGCTGTTCCGATGAACCTATATCCGCGTGGTAACTCTGTAGAGATTTAACGCGACCATGGTCTTCCCGAATGGCGGAAATCCCTCTGACAGCGGCGAGGGCCGCGGCTGCCGTGGTAATATAGGGAACCTTGTATTTAATGGCGGTTTTTCTGATATATGAATCGTCATGCTTGCTCATTCTGCCACTCGGTGTATTGATTACTAGCTGAATCTCTTGATTTTTTATCCCATCGGTAATATTCGGACGACCCTCGTGCATCTTGAGTATAAGTTCCGAGCTGATACCATGCCCTGCCAGGAAGTGATGGTTCCCCTTAGTGGCCTTCAATTTAAAACCAAGCCTTTCAAATTCCCTTGCCACCTCAAGTATGGCACCTTTATCATTGTCATACGCGGTGATCAACACGGTTCCCTCTTCGGGAAGTGCCTGGCCCGCGGCTTCCTGTGCCTTGAAGAATGCTGTGCCGAAGGAATCAGCCAGGCCCAGGACTTCTCCCGTTGAGCGCATCTCCGGACCGAGGAGCGGGTCCACCTCCTGAAACATGTTGAATGGAAAGACCGCTTCCTTTACACCGAAGTGTTGTACCTCCACGGTTTCAACATGGAGATCGGCCAGTCTTTTCCCCAGCATCAGTTGTGTGGCGATGCGAGCCATGGACACATTACAGATCTTTGAAACCAGTGGAACCGTTCGGGACGCGCGAGGATTTGCCTCAAGTATATAAACGACATCATCCATTATGGCATACTGGATGTTCATCAATCCCACAACGTTGAGTTCTTTTGCGATCTTTCTTGTGTATTCGTGGATGGTGGCTATATTGCCGGCCGACAGGCTGATAGGGGGAATGGCGCACGCGGAATCACCCGAATGAACACCGGCAAGCTCGATGTGCTCCATGACCGACGGGATGAATACATCAGTTCCGTCGGATATGGCGTCAGCTTCCACCTCAATGGCATTTTCCAGAAACCTGTCGATCAGAACGGGTCTCTCAGGGGTGACATCAACGGCGGCCGCGAGGTAGCGTCTCAGCATCTCCTCGTCATGGACCACCTCCATCCCGCGTCCACCCAAGACGTACGATGGTCTGACCATCAGCGGATAATCTATTCTTCTTGCTATAACGAGGGCTTCCTGTATGGTGCTCGCCATCCCCGATTCCGGCTCAGGTATCTCCAGTTTTTCCATCATCTTCCGGAAGCGATCCCTGTCTTCCGCCAGATCTATCATCCCCGGGGAAGTGCCGATAATCTTCACTCCCGCTTCGGACAGTTCGTTCGCGAGGTTAAGGGGAGTCTGCCCACCGAATTGAACGATGACCCCTTCCGGCTTTTCATTTGCATAAATACTCAGGACATCTTCCACTGTAAGGGGCTCGAAGTAGAGCTTGTCCGATGTGTCGTAGTCCGTGGATACCGTCTCCGGGTTGCAGTTTATCATGATGGCCTCAACCCCTTCATCCTTCAGGGCAAAGGCCGCGTGCACGCAGCAGTAATCGAATTCTATCCCCTGTCCGATGCGGTTCGGCCCTCCACCGAGGACGATAATTTTCCGCCGGTTCGTCGTTTCAATCCTGCCCGGAGAGTTGTATGTCGAGAAGTAGTATGCCGCGTCATCCACCCCGCTGACGGGGACCGGATCCCACCCCTGCACAACACCGAGCGATATGCGTCGCTCTCTCATTTTCTTTTCGGGGATTGTGAGCAGCTGCGACAGATAGCGGTCGGCGAACCCGTTTTTCTTCGCCCGGGCAAGCAGGTCATCCGGCAATTTGCTGCCCCTGTAGCCGAGGATATCCTCCTCCATCTCGACAAGTTCCTTCATTTGTTCGATGAACCATGCCTTGATGTGAGTTTTCCTGTGCAGATCTTCCACGCGTGCGCCCTTGCGCAGGGCCTCGTACATGATGAACTGTCGCTCGCTTGTCGGCTTGGCCAGGAGCCCCATCAGATCATCAAGGGATCTTTCATGAAAATCCCTGGCAAATCCGAGACCATAGCGATTTATTTCGAGGGACCTGATTGCCTTCTGTAAGGCCTCCTTGTAGTTTCTGCCGATGCTCATCACTTCCCCGACCGCGCGCATCTGCGTTCCGAGTTCGTCCACTGCTCCCTCGAATTTTTCAAATGCCCACCTGGCGAACTTGATAACGACGTAATCGCCTGAGGGGGCATATTGATCCAGAGTGCCGTTTTTCCAGTAGGGTATCTCGTCCAGCGTAAGCCCGGCAGCCAGCATAGATGATATCAGGGCAATGGGGAATCCGGTAGCCTTGGATGCCAGGGCGGAAGAGCGTGACGTTCTTGGATTGATTTCTATTACCACCACACGTCCGGTTTCGGGATTGTGGGCGAATTGAACATTTGTGCCGCCGATTACCTGGATTGCCTCCACGATGCTGTAGGAATATTTCTGGAGGCGTGCCTGCAGTTCCGGAGTTATCGTCATCATGGGGGCCGTGCAGAATGAATCCCCGGTATGCACACCCATGGTGTCGACATTTTCTATGAAGCAGACAGTGACCATCTGATTTTTTGCATCCCGGACAACTTCCAGTTCCAGTTCTTCCCACCCCAGGACGGATTCCTCAACGAGTATCTGGCCGATAAGACTTGCCGCGATCCCTCTGCCGGCGACGGTCTGGAGTTCCTCCTTGTTGTACACCAGGCCGCCTCCCGTTCCACCCATGGTGTAGGCCGGTCTTATAACCACTGGATATCCGAGATCTTCAGCGATCCTTTCAGCCTCGGCAATGCTGTAGGCGGGTTCGCTTTCCGGAATGTCTATACCGAGACGGCCCATAGTTTCCTTGAACGCAATGCGGTCTTCGCCACGTTCAATGGCGTCAATATTTACGCCGATAACCTTTACGTTGTATTTGTCGAGAACACCTCCCCGCGACAACTCCAGTGTCAGATTAAGACCTGTCTGACCGCCGAGGTTGGGAAGAATGGCGTCCGGACGTTCCTTCTCTATGATTTCCTCAAGATATCGGAAGTTTAAAGGTTCGATATAGGTTACATCGGCCGTTCCAGGATCGGTCATTATCGTGGCCGGGTTGGAATTGACAAGGACAATCTCATAGCCCAGTTGTTTGAGGGCCTTGCATGCCTGGGTTCCCGAATAATCAAACTCACAGGCCTGTCCTATGACAATGGGCCCGGAGCCTATAATCATCACTTTTTTTATGTCGCGCCGCGCCGGCATACACTACCGTCCTTTCAACTGAAAATATGTGAGGATAAAAAATCTCAAAAGTGTCGCGAGTATAAAAAAGTCGCCCCGTCGTGTCAAGGTGTAAATTTCGGGACAGCAGCAGCCACGAAAATCTGGCAAAAATACGTCCTGTCTCATTCTCATTCAAAATCATGAAAAGAGATTTCCGGATGGGGGGGCCAAACAATCGACAAAAAGCATTATAAAGACGATCTGATCCGTGGGGCGTTTATGATTTTGTTTTTAGTGGTATCTCGGATTGCAGGTACATGAAGTGCAATAAGATATATAACCACCGGCTCAGTTCGGAGCGCCTTTGGCGGGCCGGGGTTGTGCCATGCTAATTCGTTGCGGAACAAAAAAGGCATCCTGCAGTTTAGAAAACCGCAGGATGCCATTTTTTTGTATCAATAGTTACAGACCTACAGCGCCTTTACATTAGCCGCGGCCGGGCCTTTTTGACCCTGCTCAACATCGAACGTTACGCGCTGACCTTCTTGCAGAGACTTAAAGCCTTCAGCCTGAATCGCGCTGTGATGAACGAAAACGTCACTGCCGCCATCCATTTCGATGAACCCAAAGCCTTTTCCATCGTTAAACCATTTCACGGTACCTTCTGCCATAATTTGCTTCCTCCTTCCATAGATTTTTCAAAGTCGGATTACCATTATGACAAAAACACCAGGGCCACCAGCATCCTCAGGGATCAGGCAGCCAGTCTTCGCACTACAAAAATGTCAACATCCAACTTGCGAGGCGAATATATAGCCGCAGCTGCCAAATGTCAAGGATTAAAATCATTTATAATTGTTTTGGATTACTGTGAAAAACGATTGCCAGTCCATTTCTCATGGAAGCAAAGCCCGTCTCATCGAATTCGCAGCGAGGTATTCCATCTTGCCGGTGAGATGGCTTGAATAAGGAAAATCGGCGATGATATTGATATTATTCTCCAGAGTTGAATCATTCTTGTGGTATTATGCCAGGAATTAATTCCTGGCTGACTGCTGCAAAAGCCATCTGGCGGTGAAGAATGTTTTACCAAGTTACTGCCGATTTAGTCATTGTTACTCACTTTATGTGGATTCTGTTTGTCGTACTGGGGTTTCCGGTGTTTCTTTACTTAAACCTGCCCGGATGGAGATTACTTCACCTCGCTGCCCTTATCGCAACTATCATCATGCAGATTACACGGACCATCTGTCCTTTGACCTACCTTGAAGCATATCTGAAATCGAAAAATATATCAGATGCCGTATATCCGGGTGCATTTATCATCGAAAAAGTGGAGAGTATGATCTATGTTGATGACCTTATAACTCTTGAAAGAATCACCTGGCTGACAACAATTTTTTTCATAATCGTTTTGTTGTCCTTCTGGTTCAGGCCGGTTAAGTTGAAGAGGGAAAAGTGAAGGAGTGAACGCAGTCAGGAATGTAAGTAAATCATGTAGCGCATTAATTCCAGGATATCAAAGGTGAATAATGACACGAAATTTCAGAACATTTTCTATTCCCTTCGCGATTACCGCACTCGGCATATCTTCGGTAATCACCCAGATTACCGTTATCCGTGAATTCATAAATATCTTTGAAGGGAATGAGATAGTTCTTGGAGTTCTATTCTCGCTCTGGCTTCTGCTTACGGGACTCGGTGCATGGCTTGGAAAATTCATAATCTCCGAACGAGTGCAGATGACCCTGCTGCGCGTATCCCTTTATCTTGTTGCCTTTCTGCCTGTTTTTCATATTGTGCTCATTCGCTTTCTCAGAAATGAACTGTTCATCAGGGGGGAGCTTCCCGGCATTGGGCCTCTTATTATCTGGGCATTGGTACTTCTGCTTCCATATTGTATTCTTTCCGGAGGACTGCTCACTCTTGCCTGCAGCCTTCTTGCCTTCAGCGGTTCTGATGATCGCAGCATCGGCAAAATTTACTTTTTTGACAATATCGGTGATATCCTAGGAGGGGTTATTTTCACCTTCGTCCTTGTCCACTTTTGCAACAATCTGACTGCCCTGTATGTTCCCGCCTTTCTCTGCCTTTTGGGTTTTTTATCGCTAACCCCTGCAGGTTCCGGTGGGAGATTATTTTACAGCTCTCTGGGATTCATCGGATTGATATCCCTTTTTTGTATTGGCTGGTTTGTAAACCTGGACAGCATCTCCCTGCGATGGCTCTACCCGCACCAGAAGATAGCAGATCACCGGGAATCTCCTTACGGAAGACTGGTTGTCACGCGGAGTCATGATCAGACATCATTTTTCGAGAGCGGAGGGCACCTCTTCTCAACACCCAATACTTTTGCCAGTGAGGAGATCGTGCATTACGCGCTTTCTCAACTACCGAAGGTTGATTCGGTCCTTCTGGTTTCGGGCGGCATGGCCGGTGTTATTGACGAAATTCTGAAGTATGATGTCAGTCGTCTTGATTACGTTGAACTTGATCCCGCGATAATTTCCGCCGGAATGCAGCATCTCGATATCCGATTTTCGCCGGAGGTACACCTGCATCGGGGTGACGGCAGGAAGTTTATTCAAAGGACGGATAAAAAATATGAAGGTATTATCCTTGATCTTCCCGCTCCGGGGTCTCTCCAGCTCAACCGATTTTATACCCTTGAATTCTTCAAGGAGGCCCGGTCGGCACTTCTGCCGGGAGGCGTTATATGCTTCGGTGTTCCCGGGGCGGAGAATTATATCAGCGGGGACCAGGCACGCTTCCTCTCAACCCTCAAAAACACATTAAGGCAGGTCTTTAAAAATGTCCTGATTATTCCGGGTGAGAGGAATATATTCATCGCATCCGACTCGCCGCTGTCTTCTGATATAGCTTCACTTATTTCCTCCCGGAAGATTGAAACCGTTTATGTAAACAGGAATTACCTTGCGGGGAGAGTCACTCCAGAGAGACTTTCCTATATAGAAGGCTCTATTATTGACAGTGTTCCAACAAACCACGATTTTCGTCCCACGGCGTATTTCTACCGGATGCGCGTCTGGCTTGGCATGTTTCAGGCAAACTACAGAATAATTCTGATTGCGGTTTCCCTATTCTTCGTTCTATATTTCTTACGTATCGGGATGATCAGAAAGGCCATATTTTCAACTGGTTTTACAGCTTCTTCCATGGAGGTTATTATTCTCCTTTGTTACCAGATTTTGCACGGCAGTGTCTATACCGGAATAGGCTTTATCATTGCGTCATTCATGTTTGGACTTGCCGCGGGGAGTTTCATGGCAAACAGGGGAATTTCAAAAAAACGTGCAATAAACATCAAATCGATTTTAGAAATTGAAATGGCGATTATAGCCTACCTTGTACTATTTATGATGATGCTCTTTTGGGGGCAGGCTGTACTTGGAAACTTTGCCTTTGCTGTTCTGACTGTTCTTATCGGCGCATTGACGGGGTATGAATTTCCCCTTGCCGGAAAGATTCTCTTTTCCTCTCCATGGGAAACGGCCGGTTCTCTATATGCTGCAGATCTTCTCGGGGCAAGCCTCGGGGCGCTTGTTGCAAGCCTCTTTGTTGTCCCCGTTTTCGGGATTTATTATACCTGTTCACTTCTGATATTATTTAAGGTATTCGTTATCCTGGGGTTGCTGTTTCGGAACAGGATCGCAACATGAAAAAATATCTCATCAGAGCAAATCGCCTGACAGGCTGGCTGCTTCTTTTGGTCATACCTGCTTTGCTGTTTACCGGATACGGTATAACCGGAAGGTATGAATTTATCTCGCGAATGGTGACTGCCGAAGATTATCTTTATATACACAACCTGTTCATATATGTCCTGATTGTGTTTTTTGCGATTCATGCGGCGATCAATATATATTTCGCGATCCGGAGGTGGAGAAAGAAGTGATGGACCTGACGCGAAGGGATTTGATTAAAGCGGGCATTGCCTGCTCACTCGCCGCCTCTCCTTCGGATGCCTTCGCGCGGTGGTTTTCGTCCCCCGGAAAGAATGAAAAAGAGATCACTCAAAACGATGCCCCTGAGAAACTCTGGAAGTGGTCGAAGGAAGTCTATTATAAAGTGAATCTGGGCAGGAATGTCCAGTGCCTGACCTGTCCGAATCAGTGTATCCTGGAACCTGATGCCCGGAGCAGATGCCAGTCCCACGTCAATAAGGATGGAAAACTCTACACGCTGGTTTATGGCAATCCCTGTTCGACACATGTTGATCCTATAGAAAAGAAGCCTCTGTATCATTTTCTACCTTCATCCGGTGTGCTCTCCATAGCAACAACCGGGTGCAGTTTTAATTGTTTGAACTGCCAGAACTGGGAGATATCGCAGGTGAGACCCGAAGATGTCAGTTTTATGGATATGTTCCCCGATGCCGTCGTGAAAACCGCCCGGGAGAATGGTTGCAGTGGCATCGCCTATACCTATTCCGAACCGACGACCTTTTATGAATACATGCTGGACACATCCCGGCTGGCACGCAAAGCGAACATCAAAAACATCTGGGTTTCCAATGGTTATATCAACGAACCTCCCCTTCTTGAGCTTTGCAAGACGCTGGATGGCGCGAACATTGATATCAAGAGTTTTTCAGAGGATATCTATTCACGGCTGAATGGGGGCAGATTGAAACCGGTATTGAGAACCCTTATGCTCCTGAAGGAGAAGGGTGTCTGGTTTGAGATTACCTCATTGGTAGTTCCGACCTATAGTGATAATATGGAGATGATAAAACGGATGTGCGGGTGGATACTGGAAAATCTCGGGCCCGACTATCCCCTTCATTTTTCACGTTTTTATCCCCGGTACAAGCTGACACATCTCCCCCCGACCCCGGTATCGTTTCTGGAAAAAGCAAGAAAGGCCGCGATGGAGATGGGGATTCATTATGCCTATGCAGGCAATATTCCGCAGGCGGACTCGAATCACACGTACTGCCCATCCTGTAAAAAAAAGATCATAGAACGTCTTGGATATATAATCACGGAGAACAAAATCAAGGACGGCAAATGCTCATTTTGCCGGCAACCAATCGCGGGTGTGTGGGAGCAGTAGCCCCTGCATAAGGTTTTATTATGCCGGCAATGTGACGTATTCTCCGTTCAGATACACAGGAATAAGGCCCCCTGAAAGGCCCACCGTCGCCTTCACCGGTCGGATGGCATGGGGCAGATCCCTCGGTATATACACCGATCCGGGCGTTGCAACCTCGTAAAATTCGTCTCCGAGCATCACCTCAAATGTAATGGCGTCCTGATCTCCTATCGAAGACGGCAATCCACTCGAAAATCCTGTCATGTGGTTGAACATGAGGATTAATGCCTTGTCGAGCCACTTCAATCTTTTTGTCAGATAGGGTGCAGGAAACAAATTCGACCACCAGCTGCCGTTGTGTTACAATACAGTTAAACAGATTTGAATTTTTGGAACAGATCTTCAGCTTTGTATAAATAAAGGAGGTTGTAATTATGAAGTGTCACGAAGTGGATTATGAAATACTGGGGCATGACATGCAAATTGTGGAGGTGGAGCTCGACCCTGGTGAAACGGTTGTCGCCGAGGCGGGAGCCATGAATTACATGGAAGACGGCATTACCTTTGAATCCAGAATGGGAGACGGCTCGAAGGCGGATGAAGGAGTTTTTGGCAAGTTGATGAGTGCGGGAAAACGGGCATTAACTGGAGAATCCATGTTTCTCACCCACTTTACCAACACTGGCACCGGCAAGAAGAGGGTATCTTTTGCGGCGCCTTACCCTGGTAAAATCATTGCATATAATATGGCAGAGGCTGACGGGGAATTGCTCTGTCAGAAGGATGCCTTTCTGGCGGCGGCGCTTGG
>CAZINZ010000035.1:0-25959 GCA_964540715.1 uncultured Syntrophaceae bacterium
AAAATCGGTAATTTTGAGTTTATCGTCAATGTTACCGCCGTTTTTATATAAATCCCTGTAACGCAGAAAAGCCTTTTTTGCCTCATGAAGGTTGAGATTTTCCAATTCCTGTGAACCGCCGTTTAACAGCATATACTTGTCCTGAAACAGCGGCAATTGTTCACCGATAACAAATTGACCCGAATCCATCACAAAACCTCAGATTTTCATTGCAGACATATATACCTTATTTTCCAATATCAATAGTAGGGGGACCATCCCATCTATTGCAAGGAGGGATCGGACTGTTTATTAACAATTGTCCCAAACCCCCGCGAGACCGATTTCCCAATACCCCAGTAGTCGGGTATTTCAAAATTGACGGAGAAAGTTCCGAGGAAGCCGAGCATGGGAGTGCCTTTCAATTTTGTTGGTACTTCTTGAAATTTAACTATTTCTACTTTGATCGGAGCAGAAACTGTATACCTCAAGCCTTTTGACATTGATATTATATTGCCGACCAAAATTTTTTCTAACAATTCTCTCTTCTTATTCTCAGTTCCTAATCTTTGGTACTTCTCGTAGTTTTTTTCGTTCAGGGCGAGCCAAGGGTGTAAAAACTTATATTTTCTTTTCCTATCATGAATCCCAATACACGGAACCAAAAAAGACATCGTTTGTTGTTCAACAATGTATTCCATATTCCCCAGATTTAGCTGTTTCTTCAGGAGATTCATTTTTGCAACAGCCACAGCCCCTTTACCGAGACCAACGATAACCCCATTACCTTCGATAATTTTGTACTGTATCAAGGGATAGTTATATATTAGTAATTTATTATTTGCATGTTGATGAAAAAGGACATTGTTTCGGTTCAGATTGGAGATCGCTCCTCGCAAGTCTTTAGGACTAACCAATGAGTTAAGGGGTCTATCAAATAAGAGACTTGTGGTACATTGATCAATAATTGCACTGTTTTCTTTTTTAATCATGGGGTCCTTTAGAATATCAAAGTATCTCCATTCATGTTCCATAACTTATTTTCCAGCATAATTCCCCGTTCGGAATCATAATAGCCATCACGCAATATCCAATGGCCTAAAAAATTTGTTGCAATCTCCTCAGGAGCGAATCCGGAACGAGCATAAAGATTAACAGTAATTTCTGCAATTCTGCCGGAAAGCGCTCGCCACGCTTCGCGGCGCTTCCAACGGTCGTCAATATTGTTTGCCTCAGTCATTGCTTTTTTGAGGAGAGGGTCCTGTTCTATGACCAGAAACGAATATTGCTCTCTGTCTTTGCCCCTTAGCAATTCCCTGACAGATACATCCTCTTGCCACTGAGCGAATCTGTTGAGGTGCTCTTTACCTGTATCCTTCAACCCGTCAAGCTCTTTAAAGTATTGATCGGATACGGGCAATACGACTTCTTCTTTGATAACAAAAAAAGATTCGAGCAATTTCCTAGTTACTTGCAAAGAAACTTCGTCATAAATCATTTCTGAATATCGGCGCCCTTTCTCACTTACGAGGTCTACAATTTCAACAGGAAGCCATTTTCCACGCTTCCCTTCCCGGTTACAGCGCCCAGCAATCTGTACAATACTGTCCCACGGAGCAAAATCGCGGATAACAACCCCCATGTCAATATCTACCCCAGCTTCAATACACTGAGTCGATACCACAATACATGGTTGATTATCTTTCATAGTGTCAATTTTCTTTAGCCGATCCTTTGGAGTCACATCGGTACTTAAAAAAAATATTGGCACACTTTTATATTTTGCCAGCCAGTGATCCTTTAAATAATCGAAAACTGTGCGGGCACATTTTCTGGTATTCAGAGTAATAAGCACTCTTTCTTTTTTGCTAAGCCACTCACCTAACCGCGCTGCAAGGTCTTCGCAGAAAATCTGGACATCAAGCTTTTCCCCGATATGCAAATGCAACTCGTAACGTGAAAAAGACCTGAAATATTCATCGTAGTTTTCCAATAAGGGAGTTGTCTCTGACACGAACGGTGGAAGAGTCGCAGACATTAAAAGTATCTGGCTGTTTCCCTCTTTTGATAGCCCATTAAGAACAGCATCTAATAGCTGCCAGAGCTTGCATGGTAAGGACTGGACTTCATCCATGATAATCAGGGCATCACATAAATTGTGAAAACGCATTTGATATCTTGCCCTTGGTTCTATCAAGCTTAATAAAAATTGATCATAAGTGGTTATTACCAACTCAGTTCGCCATGTATCAATAAAGAAATGTTCAGTTTCTTCCTCCATCCACGGTGCAAACTTACGGTCAGATAATGAATGACTTGTCAGAAACCAGGATCCGTCAATGTCCTGCCCACTTATTTCAAGAAGGGATCTGTATTCTTTGGCAGTTTGGTCGATAATGGAAAGATAGGGCAACACCACAATTATTTTCGGAGGTATGCCTGTTTCTTTTTCAATAGTTTCCCGCTTAACAAGTGCCCAAGTAGCAGCCAGCAGCGTTTTGCCAATGCCTGTTGGCGCGGTCATGCTGTAAATCCCTTTTTTGTGTTTGTCAGATGTTCTTTCAACTACCTTAGCCCTGGCTTTTTTTCGTATAAGATTCACCGGGTTATCTTCACATTTTCCAATTTTTTGATCAACCCAGGCGGGGTGCCAATGCCTGTGTTTCCTGTCAAGGTGGGCTTTTGGATCAGGCACAGCCAGAAACGCCTTGTCCGCTTCCAGCAAAAAAGAAAAAATCAGTTGCGCCTTGAGCCTAAAATCAATTGCATTTTCAAGAGTCAGTTCGTAAAATTCACGCATCATTTCTTTTTGTAAAAATCTGTCTGCTTCCTGAAGATTTTTATCCGTAAGGTTGGCTCTTGTGAAGCTGATGCCAGTTTCCTGCTCTAAGCTTGACAGATCTAAAGTAGACAATTGCTTCTTTAATATCCTGGCAATAGACCCTCCCGTAAAGTCGTCTAACATCCGAGATGAACCTTGCCCTTCACCGAAATTTCTGCTCGGCAAGCCGGGCAGGCCGCGGTGATGCCCGTTTGAGGAAACTGCCAGGATAAGCGTATCCAGTGAATCCCAACCCTCTTCTTGAGCGTGCAACAAAGTAAGTACAAGCGATAGCGGTGTATGAGCCTTTTGCATTGGGTCTTCGTTATAGGCTAAAGGATCATTGATAAATTCCTGGAATGCGTCGGATCCTTTTCCCGAATCATGGAGTGAGGCCAGCTTCATGGACAACCATTTTACCTTTTCGGTAACTACTTTTTCCGAATGCCATTGCCAGATCCCTTCCGTAGCCAGTTTCACCTGAGCAATGTGTTGATGAAGAAACAGATTCGGATGAGATTTTAGAGCTTTCATAGAAACATCAAGACCTTGTTATTGGTTTTAAAGGCATGATCTGTTTCTATTGGCACAGGGCGGGCATCCCTTTCCATAAAATAATTTGCATGGAAAAAAACTCTATCGGAGGTTAATGTACGTGGCATCCGTAAAGAGTGAATTACCAGCTCATCTTCGAATATATTGTCCATATCCAGCGTGCCCTTTTCATGTGGGAATATAGAATTTACGTAGTATGAACCTCCATCCAAAGGTGAAGCCCCCTCTGTTTCCAGATAGGTCAGTTCGGCCATCATTTCCGATAAGCCCAGACTGGGTTGAAAATGCCATCTTTTTTCTATCAACCTTTGTTTCAGGTCAGCAAAATAGGGTTCTGGCACAGATACCCATACTGTGTAACAGGGGTTGAAAAGCCATTCCTGTCCAATCAGTGTTGCTTTCTCGGGTTTTGTAGCCTTTTCTGCCGTCTGAGTTCTTTTTATAGTTTTGGGCAGGGCTGCAGGAGAATCTTTCCTTAACTTGGCCTTATGCCAATGCATTTGCGGAAGCCTGCCGCTAAGAGCAATATGGGCAGGTTCCAGCAAGATTTGGGGCTGATCTTTCTTCAGCCCGAGGACAGCCCCTATTACTCCCAGAATAACAGTTCTCGGAGGAACGGGATAAGTCGGAGCACTTGCCCCTCCTTCAGCTCGCAAAAAATGGCCGTAACGTCCGGTTATTTGAAATGATATTAATTTCATTGTCAGGCACCCATTAATTGGAATCTTTATTGTTGAAGATTTTCAACATCAAGTTGAACCCAATCACCCGGTAACTCTTCTATAAGCTGTATATCGGATGATTTGTCGTATCTTATTTTTTCTATTCGACCTTTTTGGCCATTGATACGTTCTATAAGTGTGTTGAGATCAATTTTATAGTCTGCTGGCGAGGCCCATACCTTTTCCTGTTTTTCATCATCAGCCTTGAGTTGAATATAGTCATGGAGCCTTCCACACTGAAATTCCTCACCTTTCTTATATTCTATGCTGATCAAGAGATGAGGAATCTGCCCGACCTTGGTTCTTGTATTCCCTGCTGATCTCACCCCATGCCACATGGCCTTTAGAAATAGCTCATAATCATCATCTGAAAGTCTGGAAATCTTGGCCGAATGCTCGTTTGCGATACCCGAGAATCCAATTAACGCATACCGCAGTCCAAAATAAGTTGTAAAAGTCCCCTGAGTTTTTTCTTCGCCGCTTGCAAAGATAGATGTTCCGTGAATATCCACCTCTTCTGCCTGATGAAGCACTTCGCCCATGTTTATTTGAACGGCCCCCGTTAGGGTTTTAGGTATGGATTCCCAAGCTTCCACTTGTTCTTTTATCTCTTTATCTTTGATGTCTCCGGTTTTAAAAGCTAATGCACTGCCGAATAGCCGCGCATCGATAAATTTATCTAAGAGGATATTTACAATTTCTTTCCCCGCAGCCACATCTATATTGTTGCTTTGCAGATAATGTACAACTCTGCCGGTAAGGTTAGTTGTGCGACCTTCAATATTGTCAACAAGGATATCATTTCCCTGACTCTTAAAAAAATCCCGAACAAAGCGTTTTAGCCGTACATCTGTTACATAGTGTGTTCCGTCAGGCAAGACCCTCGGCCGGTTTTCATCAGGGTCACCGTTGGGATTCCCCATTTTGATGTCATACAGAAACAGAAATTCACGTCGCCCGGAAAGGATATTTTCATCTTCTTTCATTTTTAATTCCCCCTATTCTTCCTTCTTGAGTATTGTTTTTGTCATGGATTGCCCTAATAATAGATAGTAATTAGTTTGGGTCTGGCTCAGCTCAATGGGATCTCCTAATTTAACGCCTATTACGCCAATTTCATTAATCAAATCCCTAAGCTTCTGGCTTTTTTCCGCTTCATAGGCAAGCAGTTTTTCCCGAATCTTAACATAAAGTTCGGGTAAATCTTTTCCTTTGAGCGTCAGTCTCTTGAGCCATGTGAGTGCGTTAGCTCCCACATTGACACCCTTACCCCCTTGAATTTCAAGTAACCTGCCATAAAGAGCTCCCAATAAAAAAGCATAAGCCTTTTCCGGTGAATTGATGCCGCTTTCCGGCCCAAAATAAGGCTTCAGCGATACCATTTCAGGTTCCAAAAAGTAATCATTCATTTCCAACACCTCCAAGTGTCTAAAATAATAAATCCACCAAGTTACGTGTCTTATCCAACCCGCTGTCGTAAGGTAGGGACCCTTCTTGCCCTTTCCTTCATACAAAAGGCTGTAAGTATTATTATCCTCTATAACTTGCAGCCAATACCAGCGGGCCGTAGTTACTATCTCATCCCAAAAACGCTGAGATTGTATCTGTGTTTTATGATACACCGCAGCAGCGATTGTTCGTTTAAGCTGAAATAATCTTTTGCTGTTGTTGGCATTCTGAACCTTTTCCCCGCCAGGTCTGTAAAATAGAGGGGATAACGCTTTCAATGAAAGATCCGCCCTTAAATCGAATCTGCCGCTTGCTAATGCAATTTCAGGGAAAAGGGGATGCTTCCAGCTTTTGGAATTTTCGTTGATCTCGGAAAGTTCTCTGAGTCGGGTAGGTGGGACATCTGTCAATATACCCGTCACATTTTCAAGATTCTGGCCAATATCAGCCCACACAAAAGTGAGATTCATAACCTCTTTTTCACCTTTTAAGATATCCAGCAGTGTTTCTTCATCGGCCTCTACATCTGTTGAAATATTTCTGATAAATTTGACTACTTTTCTTAGCAGGTCCTGACGCGCACCTGCATTCATGGTAGAAAATGGAATAATGAGTGCAGATTCACCGGCAATCCTTGCAGAAAAAGGTATCCTGTCCTTTTTCGGCCCAGTTTTTTTCAATACATGGTTTTTGTAAACATAAAGAAGGTCAGCGCATTGTGCACAAAGAGCATATCCCTTCCATGCTTGGGACAAATCAACACCAGGAAAAGCGCCTTCGCGGTCCATGTTGCTTAAATTGATTCCCGCCCCTTTTAAGGCATTGGGGAAAATAGGCACGTTCACTCTCCCACAGAGTGGACATGTTCTCTCTCCTTTGGCTTTTACCGCCTGAGTTAGATAACGGTCGCCCGCAAGTTTCTCCGTGAAAAGATACTCGAGATATTCAGCGCGTTGACCAGGGAAATTTCCCATCTTATCTTGTACTGCAATCAGCGATGTGCCTTGCACGGGTCCAATCTCTTGGACTACACATTCCAACAGCGAATCATAGCCGCTATCCTTCCAATCCATAATGGATCCATCTTGGAGTTTGATCATGGGGGATTCTAATATATCAACTATTTCTTCAAAATAGAAAGACCCGAATTCTCCAAATTTAGCAAGGTCTCTGAAATAGTTCATCGTTGTGTTCAATATTTTACGAGATGGACCACCGCCTTTTACTCTCGTGTAACTTCGTTTAATAACTGGTCCTACTTGAGCACCCTGCGCACCGGATGGTTTGATAAAAGGCAAATATGGAGATATTTCCGGAGTTATTTCCCTGACAAACAATTCAGCAACACCTTTTTCGTTAGACTGTTTAACAACAAAAAGTTTTTCGATTTTCTCTGTATCTTCAACTAAAAATCGAAACAGTTTTTCTGGAGTATTAGCCCTCAAATCTTGATACCAGCTATCAAGATTGTCTGGAGGATACCCCCCGTCTAACTCTTGAAACAGATAATCCAATGCCAACGTTCTCATGCTATCAAGCATTTTATTCCTCACTTTCGACCACAATCTTGAATGTATATGTAAAGCGAATTCATTTATATATTCTCAAAATCTCTACGACCGCCCATTTGATTTGCATTGTATAAAATGCCTTCTAAATCTCCTTTAGAAAATGGGAGGAGCTCAGAAGTTGCATATAGTACTATATGCAACTTGCTTTAAATGAAACATGTCAATTTCATCTGTCACCGTTTTTTGACAGATAAGGTCAAAGCCAACAGATTTTTTAAAAGAACTTCGATAGCAGCTCGTCATTCACCAGTTTTTTGTCAAACCCCTGGCCCAGGACCCTGATCTTCCTGAAATCGTCCTGGCAGAAGGGGAAGAGATAAACCTTGTCAGTTTCGTTGTCGATCAGGTCTTCGCAATAGGCGGCGAGTTCATCGAATCGGTTCATCTTGAGTTTTCCCAGGAAGGCGCTTTTCTGGACGCGTTCCAGGCCGTATCGCTTGCACTGTTTGGCAATCTTGCCGCGGGCTTTGTCATCAGAAATATCGTAAAGAATCCATACGAGAACTGACATTTTAATTCACCTGATGGGATTTTCCAACATCTTTCATATTCACAGGGCTTCAGTAACCGCTTTCAGTTTTTTCATATCACTGTCAAAAGAAATAACCGGCCTTGCTTCGGTAGATGCTGCGGCGAGAATACAGTCAACGATATCGGTATTAGTAGCTTCGTATTTCAGGAGGGCGCTGAGGGCTTGCGATTTATCTGTGTTCACAATACCTTGAAAATTTAAAATCCCGCTTAATCTGGCAGTAATCTCGGCCTTCGGAATTCTGTAATATTTTTCCATGACGTACACACATTCTACAAGAACTACATCCAGTATCTCCGCCTTTTTTACGCCTTCATATATGTCTTGAAAGAAGACGTCGGCACGGGGACTGAATTGCGGGTGATCTCCCAGCAGGTATCTGAGGATTACATTTGTATCAACGAGATAGATCTTCGCCGGCGATTTCATCGGCAATCCTTTCCTGAATCGCTTTCCTTACCTTTTTTAGAGGGACATATTCCCTGGCATACTTCTTCAGTGATCCCGCCAAGTGGTCAGACGGCGAGCCCGGAACTCCCTTGAGTTTTATCTCATCATCCTCGATTAGAAAAAGGACACCACTCTCTTTTTCCAGGTTCAATTTTTTGCGTATGTTTTTCGGAATGGTAATCTGCCCCTTGCTTGATACTCTGGCATACATTTCTAAATTAACCTGCCCTTTCAAATATTCTTTACATGGGAGCATATTCCTACTTTATCTATTTGTCAAACTAATTCTATCTGTCAGAATTCTTTTATCTCCAGCCAGCCGGGCCTCTCCTTATCAGGGTCGGCAAGCAGGATGTTTGCCATGCGATGGCTTTCGTGCTGGAGAATATGACGGCGCTTAACGTTTTTCCTGCGATAGCGCACCGTTTCGTCCAGGTGACTGTTCATGGCTTCCACAACGATTGGTTTCCCCTTTTGATTCAGGGTAACGGCTTTATCGCTTCGGTCAAAGTATTCGTCATTCATCTTTTTACCTGTGAAGAGATAGATGGTGGTTTGATCGCCATAGACCCGGAATGGTTCGATCAGGTCAAAGACGAGGGATTTTTTATTGTAATTATCAGTATGCAGAAAGCCGATATAGGGGTCGAGGCCGGAGAGAATGCAGGCCTTTTCAACAAGAGAATAAAGAATGCCATAACAGTAGTTGAGACAGGCATTGAATGGATCTTTCGCAGGCCGGCGGGATCGGCTGTCGAAACGGTATTTTTCCGGCAATATGCTGGACAGGCACTGAAAGTAATTCCTACCCGCCGTTCCTTCGAGTCCCATTAGACGGTTGCGCGCAGATTCCAAGTCTTTGCTGCTCTCGGTTGCAAGACCAGTTTTTACTTTTTTGATTCTTTCGATGGGGGTGGTAAAAATATTCTCCCTCCCCGGACGGGCATGCATTAGTTTCTTGAGAAACAGGATCTGGTTGTCGAGCTTTTGAATTATCATGTCGGTAACGAGCCTCATTCCCAGGGAACTGTCCATTGCCTCAAGTTGCCTTCTACGAATCAGGGCAGTACTTCCCATCTTGGAGAACCAGACTCGCCCGATTGGATCACCGTAGGAATCCATAAAGACGACGTCAATGTTATGCTCGAGGGCCATGACTATGACCTGGCTGGTAATCATGGCCTGGTTTGATATGACAAGACTTTCAACTTTAGCCGGGGAGATTTCGAAAGATTTTTCCTTTTGCTTCAGGCAGAAGCATTCATTTTTCTGGGTGATGAAAGTGCCTGGGGTATTGATGACAATCTGCATACACCAACTCCATTGTGTAAAGCACAGAAAGTGAGCTTATATCTTGCGATGGCATAAACGGTATTTCAACGATACCTATAATCTCATCGCCATTATCGCGGCCCCGACGGCGCCGTTAATCTGGGCAAATTCCGAGACTTCTATGGACACGTCAAGCGCTTTTTCCAGGGCCCTGACCACCCCTATGTTTCTCGCAACCCCTCCCGTCATCATGACAGGCTCTTTTACTCCTACCCTTCTGGCCATGGAGGAGATACGGGATGCCACAGATTCGTGAATTCCCGCGATTATATCTTCCCTGCTTTCACCTTTCGATATAAGCGAGATCACCTCTGATTCGGCGAATACCGTGCAGATACTGCTTATTTTTGATGGATTGTCAGATTTCAAGGACACAATCCCGAAATCGTCAAGGTCTGATTCCAGCGCTCGTGCCATTACCTCCAGAAACCTGCCTGTGCCGGCCGCGCATTTGTCATTCATTGCAAAATCCTTTACCCTGCCTTCGGAATCTATCGTCAGGACTTTGCTGTCCTGCCCCCCGACATCTATGACCGACCTGACTTCGGGATTCAGGTAATGCGCCCCGGCTCCGTGGCATATAATCTCCGTCATGGCCTTGTCGGCAAATTTTACACTGTTTCTTCCATAACCGGTGGATATTGTCTTTTCTATCGATGACTCGTCCAGGCCCAGCTCCCTCAGGAGGTTTTCAAATACACTCTGGCCCGCCTGACTGGCGTTATAACCTGTAAAGGCTACCTTCGAACCGAGTATCCTGCCATCCGACAGAACAACCGCCTTGGCGGTTATGGATCCTATATCTATTCCGGCAGTAATCATATTCCCTTTCCTTACATTCAGTTTGTTTTCGGAACTCTTCTATATAATCGAAGCTCCGCCATCCACCACGAGAGTCTGCCCGGTAATGTAACATGACGCATCGGAAGCGAGGAAAAGCACCGGGTGCACAACGTCCATCGGTTCAGCTATTTTTCCAAGCGGTATGGACTTCACAATTTCACGGAGGATATCCTCGTTGGCCCAGAAGGGTTCGCTGAAGGCGGTCCTCACCATGGCGGGCGCGACCGCGTTTACCCGGATGTTGAAAGGCGCGAGTTCAGAGGCCAGCACACAGGTAAGCATCTCAACAGCCGACTTTGCGATGCCGTATACACCCATACCGGGCGAGGCCCTTCTGCCGGCGATGGATGATATGTTCACTATCCTGCCACCACCCTGTTCCTTCATAACGGAGGCCGCTTTCCTGGAACAGAAGAAGGTCCCATTCAGGTTTGTATCTATGATCTTCTGCCACAGGGCTGGTTCGGTGTCCGCAACCGACAGGGTCATGATATTCATGCCGACATTATTAATAAGCACATCCAGCCTTGAAAACCTGCCAATGACCGCTTCAAAAAGTGCGTTGACCTCGGCTTCCTTCGCGATGTGGGCCGGGAAGGTCATAAGATTATCACCACCCCCGAGGGTATTCGCTGCTACATCGAGTCCTTCACTCTTTCTGCCACATATAACAACTTTAGCCCCTTCCCCGAGCAGGGTCCTCGCAATTTCAAGACCGATGCCTCTGCTTCCCCCGGTAACAACCACAACCTTATCTCTCAAACCATAGCATATATCGTTCATCTCTCACCCTTTCTGTTTGATCATCTCCATGAAGGCGTCTATTCTTGTTTCCGCCTGGCTCTCAGAAAAACTCCGCTCATCTATCATGTGAGACTCTATCATGACAGAGGGAATCCCTCTCTCTTTCTGAACCGCCCGCTGTATGTCGTACTGGCCCAGTGAATAGGGTTTACAGCTCCTGTTGGAATGCATGACGAAACCGTCCACGTCATATTTGTCCACCATCTCCAACACTATCTTTATCATTTCATCCACACCGATGTTTAGATATATCCTCGTATATGCCTCAGCCATGGAGTCAAGAAAATTGTCTTCGTCCATATATTGGAGCTGGCCACACCACGCAGATGTATAGGTGTCCGCCACGAGACAGGCGTCATGGGCAGCGAATTTCTCCGACATCCACTTTACCCGGTACCAGATGGGAAGATTGTCCCACAGCAGCCGGTATCTTTCATTGGGTATCGCGCTGATCCCGTCGGCTACCCGCTGCTTCATCTCTTCCAGTAATGATTTATAGTAATCCACCGCTATCTGCGTTCCCCGCAATGTGACGATGAGGGCCAGATGGAAGAACGCATCGAAACAGGTCATGGGAGAAGGCCTGTTCATGGCGGTGTCAAGCACCTCCTGCCACAGATTCTGCCCCTCTACCGAAAGCCTCCCCACCTCCTTCATCCTGTCATAATCAAACTTTTTCTTGCACGCATTTTCGAGAAAGTTTGCGTATTCATCGATCTGTTTTCGAACGTATCTCCTTGACTCATCAGCGTATTCGGTATGGCAGAATGGCGTGTCAAAGATAAAGAGAGGAACATTGTAATACCGCGCCTGTATCTCATACCACTTGAGCACTGTTCCGCATATATTGTTGCAGCATATAAGCATGTCGGGTTTCGGCAGTCCTCCTATGGGTCCGCCGTCCACCATGGAAGAAACTATATCGGCCCTCGCGTAGGAGCACAGATCGCCACTGTATCCCAGCTCTTCCGCCTTTTCGCACAGGTCTCCACCCATCTTCGAGGCTCCGATCATGGCTCCGTAGTTCTCCGGATATACAGGAATCACATCCATTGCTATAAGAGGTTCCACAGGCCCTCCACTGGTAATCCATGCCACCTTCTTCCCTGTCTCCCCGGCTGTTTTTGCATCTATGTAGTAGGCGGTCATGATTTCTTTCATCTTCCCCACCGCCTTTATCTTTCTGCTGCTTTTTTCCTTATCGGTATCCGTCATATCTTCACTCCTCCTTTTTTACAGCATGTGAATGAAAGTCTCGAATCTTGTGAGCAACTGCCCCTCGGACGGCAGTTGATCTTCAATCTCCAGCAGCATACTGGGAATATTTTCTCTATCCAGAAATTCCTTCAAATAGGGATAATCAAAATCGTGAGGGTCACAGAATTTCAGCAGGAGGAATATAACACCCTGGACATTATTTTTTTTGACCATCTCAATCAGGCTGTCCCCCCTCGCCGTGTTTGACATATGCTTCGCAGGACATATCTGTCTTTCAATATACCTGTTTGCGATTGCCTTAACAGGATTACCATCCGTGCCGGTCAGTCCTTCAAAATACCTGGAACCGGTGCAGAGGTCGTCCCATACGACAACGCCTCCCGATTTCTCGATGATGGTATAAACATCAGGGTGGTCACATATACTGCCAACCATTATAATTCTCTTTCTTCCTGTACCCGTTGAAGGTTTTCTTTCCTTCAACATTTCTATGGTCTCGGGGAGTCTTTCCAGAAGATAATCCCTGTCCATGATCATCGATCCCTTGACTATTGCATGCAGATCGCTGCCGGTCAGGATGTCTGGTTCCGTGGAATGCAATTCGTAGATGGTCTTGAGACAACCGCGTATCCGGTTGTATTTTTCGATTGATTCTTCCAGCGCCCTGTCGGTTATCGTGACACCCATTCCTTCCTCCAGATCACTCCTGAATTTCTGGAGGATATCTTCCATATATTCTTTCGCACTTTCGGTGTTCAGCTTCACGGGAAGGACAACATCGGCGAAAAAACCGAATTTCGTGTTGAGACGCCAGATATCGGAAAGCCTCTGGATGGTGTCGCAGGTATGGGGGAATACCATACCGTCGAGATAATCCAGTTCGCCGGAAAGCGCGCTTTCAAGTACGCCCCTCGCGAGAGAACAGGCATAGGATTGCAGATGCGCGTCGGCCAGGGTAATATTCCCCGCCGTACCGAAAAGCCTCACAGGGTGGATTCCCGCTGCAAAGATGATTTCCTCGGGAGTATAGGAACATAAATACCCCAAAACCTTTTTTCCGCTGGTCTTCAGATTCCTGACATAATTATTAGTGTCTGACACCGCCTCGTAAAAATCATTTAGTTTCTCCATACGTGCTCCTTTCTTCCGACAATTCCAGAATTATAAAATCATGACACACTCGTAGAAAGTCAAAAAATGCCGCTTTCCGTCATTCCGGCGAAAGCCGGAATCCAGTAGATTCAGCAACTTCTGGATACCCCCGTATCAAGTACGGGGCAGGGTTATCAAGTCCGGTATGACGGTTTTGGGACTTTCTACAAAGCTTTCAAATCATAACCAAGCGAAAAACTGGTAACATATTACAATACAACTGTCACCTGTTTTTTTGTATTGACTTTTCCAGAGCAAAGGGGCAGACAAAGTTGGTTGACAAAAATGTAAGGAGGGCGATGTTATGTATGAAAAGAAACCGTGGCTTAAATTCTATGGGGACGTCCCTGAAACCCTTGATTATCCCAGAATCAGCATGTTCGAGTCTCTTATGCGTTCCGTCGAAGAATACCCGGATTCCGTAGCCTATGATTTTATGGGATACACCTCTACATACATACAGTTTGCCGGTGAGATAGAAAGATTTGCCAACGCCCTCGCAGCTATCGGCCTCAAGAGGGGCGACCGCATTACCATCTCCATGCCCACAACACCGCAGGGTATCATCTGCTTTTACGCGGCAAACAAACTCGGGGCTGTTGCAAGTATGATCCATCCACTCTCCACTGCCAGCGAGATAGAGTTTTATCTGGATGTCAGCAAGAGCAAATTTGCCATGACGCTCGACGTGTTCTACGGCGTCTTCAACAAGATCCTCAGTAACACCGGCGTTGAGACCCTCATCCTGACAAAGATAGGCGACTACCTTCCTCCATTGAAAAGGTTCGGTTTTTATATCACCAAGGGGAGAAAAATACCCAGGGTCCCCGGAGATTCAAGGGTCAGATGGTGGAAAGATCTGATGAGAGAGGATCACCCGCTGGCGCCTGCGGTCAAAGTGGACACTGACGATCTCGCGGTAATTCTTTACAGCGGCGGCACCACAGGCGTTCCGAAGGGTATCATGCTCTCTAATATGAACTTCATAAGTGAAGGCATGCAGGTGGCAGAGTGGGGGAAAATGAAAGACACAGAGGGAGGCGCTTCCATACTTGCCATCCTCCCGATATTCCACGGTTTCGGCCTGGGGGTATGCGTTAATGCCGCTTTCATGGGGGGGGCAAAAAGTATCCTTGTTCCCACCTTTACACCCGAGACTGTCGCAAAACTCATCAAAAACAAGAAGCCGTCATTAATGGTGGGCGTCCCGACACTGTTCGAAGCCCTGTGCCGTAATCCCGACTTCAGAAGCGCCGACCTAAGCTGCCTGAAGGCTACCTTCAGCGGCGCCGACACTCTTCCAAGAGTGGTAAAAGAGAAATTCGAAAAGACAGTCAGCGAGGGAGGAGGCAAAGTAAAGCTGCTCGAAGGTTATGGCCTGACCGAAGCGGTTACTGCCATTATGGCTACCCCCTTGAATGATTACAGAGAAGGAAGCGTCGGTATACCATTCCCGGATATGCTGGCAAAGGTGGTGAAAAAGGATACTACAGAAGAGGCCCCGCTGGACGAGGATGGAGAACTGTGTGTCAGCGGTCCGGCGGTTATGCTCGGATACCTTGATCAGCCGGAAGAAACCGCCGATACCCTTAAAACACATTCCGACGGAAGGATCTGGCTTCATACCGGTGACATCGCCAGCATGGACGAGGATGGATTCTTCTATTTCAAGCTGAGGCTGAAACGGATGATAAAGTCATCCGGAATGAATGTATATCCCGCGCAGGTGGAAGATATCCTCTACGGCCACCCGGATGTGAAGGATGCATGCGTTATAGGAGTGCCTGACAGGGAACAGGTGGAAAAAGTCAAGGCCTTCGTGATCATGAAGGATCCTTCAAAAGAAACAGAGGAAATGAAGACGGAGCTCATAACCCACTGCAGACAATCCCTGATCAAATGGAGCTGCCCGAGAGAGGTGGAATTCCGCAGCGAACTTCCACAAACTCTTGTTGGAAAGATAGCATACAGGAAACTCGAAGAGGATGAGCTTGAAAGCCTGCGGGTAAAGGGTGAATATACGGGAGAGTGAATGCCACTCACCACTCAACGAGTGGCTGATGTATCAATAATTTTAATTTAACTGAAAGGGTGGACAATGTCAGAGTATGGTATGCGTATTGAATTTATGGATCACGTCGCGGTTATCACTATCGATCGCCCGCAAAGGATGAACACTTTTAATGAGACAATGTGGTCTGAACTTGAGCGGGTGGTGGCAAAGTTGCGGGAAAAGCTGCCGCGGGTTATTGTGCTTACAGGTGCCGGCGATAAGGCCTTCAGCGCGGGCTTTGACGTCAATATCGATAACCCGCAAGTCTCCAACCTGATTGATGCGGTTCAGAAGCATGATCGCGCCCCTGTCGAAAAATTAATAAGGCATATTCGTCTCGCAGTTGACGATTTGGTCACTCTACCCGTTCCTGTTATCGCCGCCATCAATGGCATGGCTTATGGAGGGGGTGCAGAGCTTGCGGTTCGATGTGACTTGAGGGTTATGGACCCTGATGCGGTCATCAGTTTCTCGGAAGTCCGTCTGGGACTAATGCCGGACTGGGGTGGAGCAGCGACGCTTGCCCGACTGGTTGGTCCGGCAAAGGCCTCACATATGATACTCACTGCCAGAAAGGTCACGGCCCGGGAAGCGCTTACTCTCGGATTAATCAATCAAGTAAGCTCCCCTGGCAAGGTCCTTGAGGAATCCATCGAACTGGCTGAGACAATTGCCGGCAACGGGCCACGCGCAGTCCGTTGTGCACTGGAGGTAATTCGATCAGCCTGCGATGTGCCCATGCAGGAGGCACTCGAGCTGGAAACAAAAAGTGCTATTACCCTTATCACATCGGGAGAATGCTATCATGGAATATCGGCCTTCCTGTCTAAAGAGAAACCAAGCTTTCCGGATATTGAATGAGTTGCCCACTCCCTCCGCCCTCCACTTTAAGGTTGACAAGTTTATCTTAAAAAGGTACCCGGCAGTTGTGCTGGATGCGACGTCGATGACGTTTTTGAGCTGGCAAGTCAATAATATATAAAAAAAATACTAATTTAATTGAAATGGAAAGGACAGGATATGAAAGTATCAAAAGTGTTTTTGTGCGTGGGCATATTGTTATTATTCACTCTGTTCCTCAATGCGGCTCCATGTAAATTATATGCCGGCAAAAAGGTTCCTGATATGAAATTGCAATCTAAAAAGATTGCCTCTGACGGCAAAGCAGCGATAGGTACCGATCCAGTTACCAAGTTCAGAGGCGGCAAAAAGGGTCCGAGTATGATCCGGAAACGTCTAAGGGGCGGTTCTGACAGATATGAACCAACAAATATAAAGCCTGAAGTAGATAACAGCGTAACGCCCGATGCTCAAGTTTTACCCGGAGATGACAATTAGGAAATGGGGCAAGTCTCCATCAGTTCGAGAAGAGCGGGGATGAATTCGGTCAGATCCTCCACTATGCAATAGTCGGCTACCCCGAAAATGGGTGCGTCGGGGTCGATATTTATAGCAATCACCATCTGCGAGTCCTTCATGCCGGATATGTGCTGAATGGCCCCTGATATACCGCACGCGATATATAATCCGGGTGAAACGGTTTTTCCTGTAAATCCTATCTGGTGTTTATACTCAAGCCACCCAAGATCGCACACGGTTCTTGACGCGCCTACCGCCCCCCGGGCAAATATGCCGGCCAGCTTCCGGATCATACCCAGATTCTCTTCCTTCCCTATGCCCCTCCCGGCTGATACAATAACATCGGCTGCCGTCAGTTCCGATTCTCTTTCTCCGGGCGCTTCCTTGAGTGTTATTTCTGACGCACCCGATACAGGGTCTGCCTTAACTACGCGCACCAATCCCGCAAGACCTGATTCTTCAACGAAGGCTGTCCATGCTCCGGGCAACACGGTAAGTACTGTCCTTTGCGTTACTGGAACAAGTTCCGCACGTATTTTCCCGCCCCACATGGACCTTGTAAAATAAGTCCCCTCTTCATCTTCGCGTATTTCCTCAACAGCCGTGATGCACGCAGCACCGAGATCTACAGCAAGCCCCGGTGCCAGGTCAAAACCCATGACGCTGTGGGGCAGACAGACATATGCGGCGTTCATGTCTTGCAGGACGTTAAGAATGGCCGACTTGAAGGGTTCGGCGCTGTACAGGTCAAGGGCCTCGGCCTCTATGCCGATCGCATCAATACCCGATGCGCACGCGATTTGTTCCGCCAATTCACGGACGTTCTTCCCGGGAATAATTATTACCGGTCTCGAGCCGGCCGATCCGAGTTCGCGGGCGAACGATATTACCTCATAAGTTGCCCTGGTAAATCCGCCTCGAGACAGCTCAGCGATTATGGCAATCATCTCTTCCATGACTCATACCCCCGCGCCGCGAAAATCATATCAGCGCCCTCTCGTGCAGAATCTTTATAAGTGCGCGGGCCTTCTCATCCCTGCCACCCTCAAGGAATATCCCCTTTGTCGATACCTCCGGTCGCCGCATGGAAATCAGTTCATCACTTACATCACCCTTCCACAAGTCGCCTGCGTCGATTGTCCTGTTCTCCTGGTTTTTTGCCCTCAGAACATTGGAAAGGGCAGGATATCTCGGTCGGTTTATACCCGATTGCACGGTGACTACCGCCGGCAGTTCGACTTCCCCGCAGAGCCTCTGCCCTTCTTCAATTTCACGTTCAATGTAAACGGATGCGCCATCCCTGACTGGTCCGCGATGTATAACCGATGTCGCGCACCGGATTTTGAGTATAGCTGCTATCATCTGCCCTGTCTGGCAGTTCATATCATCCTCAGCCATAATGCCGGTAATAATCAGATCGTAGTGTCCGGTCACCGCATAGGACGCTATGAGTGATGCTGTCTCAAAGGGGCTCACATATCTTTCGTTTTCCACGAGAATATGTGTCGCCGTCGCTGCTCCTCTCTCCAGGGCTTTCCTGAGCGTCGAGACCACCCTGCCCGGACCAACAGAGACGACTTCGATCACTGTACCCGGAATCTCTTCGCCTGTGCGAACAGCCTCCTCGAGAGCGAATTCGTCAAAACGGTTCATCCTGAAGGTGCCTCCGCACGTTATCCACGTGCCCTTATCGTTAATATCGATTGTCCCTTCATTATCAGGAACCTGTTTAACGCATACAAGTATCTCCATCGCCTCTGCTCCTCATGCCGGTATGCCCCCAATTTCCAAGGCCTGTCATGTCCGCAGGATAATCGACCGGACATTATATTTCAAGCAAAAAGCGAACGTTCGCTCTATTTTTATTGACATGTCCACCCTTGTGTTTTATACAGTTCTCCATGAGTGTAATATATATGATACGACATGGGCAGGCATCATTCGGGGATGATAATTATGACAAGCTTTCCGAAAAAGGTTTGCGACAGGCCGGCATCCTCGCAGATCATCTGATCAATACTGGACTGCGCGCCGACGCATTGTATTCCTGGACACTGCAACGCCAGCAGGCAACCGCGCAAGAGGTCATCCGTTGTTTTAAGGAATGCGGCATTGATGTGCCGGAGCCTTCTCTGTGTGAAGCCCTCAACGAGCTTGACGCTCATGCCATTGTAGTATCTCAAATCACCGACATGGTCAGCGAGAATCCGTCTCTGAAAGATGATCTGGAAAGGATATACACCGACGATCAATCCTTCAAGCGAATCTTCGAAGTGGCAATGCTGCGATGGGTTTCGGGCGATTTTGAGAAGCCGGGTATCGAATCGTGGGACACATTTTCATCGAGGGTGTGGAAGGGGATTACAGAAATCATGTCAAGACATAACGAGGGGGAAAAGATTTTGCTGTTCACCTCGGGCGGCCCCATAGCCGCGACAATGCAGAAATACCTCGGGCTGTCCAATGAACACACAATCAAACTCAGCTGGCAGATCATCAATACATCTATCACACGTTTTGCCTGTAACAACAGCGACGTTGCCCTTGCAGGTTTTAATGAGATATCCCATCTTGAGTTGAAAAATGATAAGAATATCATAACATACCGTTGACTTATGCGGGATTTATAAAATTTTAAACCATTTTTAGAGGAGATCTGCCATGGATTTCAGTGTTCCTGAAAAGATACAGACAATAACAGGGATGATGGATGAGTTTGTAGAAAAAGAGATTATCCCCCTTGAACCGGAGCTTTTGACCAAGACCTTCCGGGAGATGTTGCCCGTCCTTGAGGACAAAAGAAAGATGGTCAAACAGATGGAGCTGTGGGCGCCCAACCACCCCAAAGAATTTGGCGGTATGGGCCTTAACCTTGTTGAACACGCCTTTGTGTCGGAATCTCTTGGAAGATCTCCTATCGGACATTTTATTTTCGGCTGCCATGCACCGGACGCAGGCAACATAGAGATACTGCACCTTCATGGCACAGATGAACAAAAAGAGGAATACCTCAGACCGCTGGTAGATGGCAGGATAAGAAGCTGCTTTTCGATGACTGAAGTGGAACTGGCCGGGTCCAACCCCGTAATGATGGACACTACTGCCGTCAAGGATGGGAATGATTATGTCATCAACGGCCAGAAGTGGTACTCAACCGCGGCAGACGGAGCCAGCTTTTCAATCGTCATGGCGGTTACCAATCCCGACGCCTCGCCTTATATGCAGGCCAGCATGATAATTGTCCCGATAGACACCCCCGGGTTCAATCTCGTAAGGAATATACCGGTAATGGGCCATGTAGGTGACGACTTCATGTCCCACAGTGAGATATTGCTCCAGTCATGCCGTGTGCCGCAGAAAAATCTTCTGGGGCCTGAAGGACATGGATTCGTAATCGCCCAAGAGCGCCTCGGACCGGGCAGAATACACCATTGCATGAGATGGATCGGCATATGCAACAGGGTCTTTGACCTTATGTGCAAGAGGGCCTCCGAAAGAATGATATCCCGTGATGGAAAAACACTTGCCACCAAGCAGATAATACAGTCATGGATCGCGGAGTGCGCCGCAAATATTCAGGCCGCGCGTCTGATGACACTCAATGCCGCGTGGAAGATCGAAGAGCTCGGAGTCAAGGAGGCAAGGGAAGACATAGCGCTTATAAAGTTCTTCGTGGCCAATGTGTTGCAGAAAGTCACAGATACGGCCCTGCAGGTGCACGGCGGCCTCGGGATGACCGACGATGTAATAATTCCATTCTTCTACAGGCATGAGCGCGCAGCAAGGATATATGACGGCGCTGACGAGGTGCATAAGATGTCGGTCGCGAGGAAAATCCTGAGAAAATACGAAGGCAAAGACGTCAGATAGATACCGCATAGCCACCGACGGGATCTGAGGAAATCTGAATTGAAATTTGACGCGTTTAAAGACCTTGTACACATATCCAAAGAGGATATATGCAGGAGATTTTTCCTCGATAACAGGAAAAAGATCAAGATCAAGAAAGAAGACGTGGCTGTCAGAAACCTCGTAAAGATCTTCGACGCTGCGCTGGCCATAAGCAATAAAAAGGGGTTCTCCACCATGAGTATGAGAGACCTGAGCGCCGGAACAGGACTCAGCATGGGGGCTCTGTACAACTGCTTTTCAAGCAAGGATGATCTCCTCGACATGATACAGAAACAGGGGAGAACGGTCGTCATAAAGATACTCACTGATTGCGCGTCCGACATTGACAATCCCCGTCAAAAACTCAGGACCACTGTGCAGACCCATCTGTACCTGAGCGAGGTCATGCAGCCCTGGTTCTACTTTTCCTACATGGAAACGAAGAACCTTAAAAGAGCGGAACACAAAATGGCTATAGAATCTGAGCTTGCCACGGAGAAGATGTTTCTGGACATAATTGAAGAGGGGATATCTTCCGGAATCTTTTCCCCCATTGATGCCGGTCTTGCGTCGGCGGCAATCAAGGCAACTCTTCAGGACTGGTACCTCAAAAGATGGAAGTATGAGGGGAAAAAAGTCACAGTTGAAGACTATTCCCTATTCCTTGTGGATTTTATAGAGTCGTACCTCTTACCTGGGAAAAATTAGAGATCGAGAGGAAACTATGGACATAACAGACAAACCCGTAAAGGTGAGGACGGATGAAGGACTTGACGCGAAGAAAATAGAGGAATTCCTGAAGGACCACGCACCGGAGGTTGGAGGTAAACTGCATATAGAACAGTTTCCGAGCGGTTTCTCCAATCTTACCTATCTGATCAGGGCCGGCAGCCGTGATCTCGTGCTGAGGCGGCCTCCATTCGGCACGAAGGCAAAAACCGCTCATGATATGGGAAGGGAATACCGGATACTATCCGCCTTGCATCCGATCTTTCCCTACTGCCCGAAACCGATTGTATATACCGAAGACGAATCTGTTATCGGCTGCCCCTTTTATATAATGGAACGCATCCCCGGAATTATTCTGCGAAAAGATCTCCCGAAGGGGTTTACCTTTACACCTGAGCAGGCACGCCGTCTGTGCGAAAATATTCTTGACCTGCACTGCGAACTTCACTCCATAGACTATGTCGCTGCTGGGCTTGAGGATTTCGGAAAACCATCAGGATACGTAAACAGACAGGTGGAGGGCTGGAGCGCCCGCTACAGGGCAGCCACGACAGACGACGCACCCGATTTTGAACGGGTAATGAAATGGTTGCACGAAAAGATACCGGCCGAAACAAAGAGGGTTGCCATTATTCATAATGATTACAAACTCGACAATCTTGTACTCTCACCGAAAGATCCCCTGAAGATCATCGGCATTCTGGACTGGGAAATGGCAACCATCGGCGATCCCCTGATGGACCTTGGCAGTTCCCTGGCCTACTGGGTGCAACAGGACGATTCTCAAAACGCACAGGCAGCACGGATGCTGCCAACAAATATGCCGGGGATGCTTACCAGAAATGAACTGGTTGACAGATACGCGGAAAAGTCGGGCATCTCCATCGACAATTTTGATTTCTATCTGTGCTTCGGGATCTTCAGACTTGCGGTTATAGCTCAGCAGATATATTACCGTTTTTACCACGGCCATACCAGGGACGAGAGATTCCGAATGCTTATATTCGCGGTGCGTGTTCTCGAAGAAAACGCTCTCGAGGTCATAGACCGTTCGACCATGTAGCTGCTCTGTGGGCAACCAATATGTGGGGCACAGAGGCCCCACGCTACTGGATTCCGGCTTTCGTCGAAATGACGAAAAATGGTACTTTTCGACTTTTTACGAGTTCATCAAAGTTCAGTGTCTGGAAAAGGATTAAGAACAGTATGGTGCGCATATAATCGTCAGATGGATCACAGGGGGATCAATTTATGACCAATCTTTATTTTGAAGACTTTAATGTTGGAGACAGGTTTGAATCACCTGGAATGACAATTACAGAGAGCCAGATAATCGATTTCGCAATGCAGTTTGATCCTCAGTCATTTCATACCAATGTCGTAGAAGCAGAGAATTCGATTTTCGGGGGACTCATTGCCAGCGGACTTCACACGGTTGCGCTGACATTCAAGCTGTTTATAATGACAGGCGTATTATCCAACAATCTCGGGTCCCCGGGTTTTGATGAACTTCGATGGCTCAAACCCGTCAGACCCGGAGACACGCTCTACGCAGTCGGCGAGGTTCTGGAAATAGGCACGTCTAAAAAAAACCACGACCGAGGCCCGATCCGCTTCAAATATACAGGCCTTAATCAAAAAGGAGAAACTGTTTTCACCGTTATCGGAAATCAGATACTCAGGAAGCATCCCACAGCTTAGAAGTTCCGGGGACGCGATACTAAATTATTCACCCTCCATCTTTTTCCATGGACCATTTACCCCGGTCATTCTTTCTTACGAGGCTGTTTCCCTAACAGTGCATCAGCTTATCAATGAGCAAATCACTGCCAAATGGTCTGCCTGTTCGTTCATGCTGACGAAGTTCCTGATAGTCCTTCTCCTGAAGCTCAACCGTAATTCATTCCAATATTGTCAATAATTTGGTATTGCGTCCCTGGAATTTACATCTGCCGCTTCGTCTTTAGTGCCATCAAGGTGATATCATCGAACTGCGGCTGGTCTCCGGCGAAGGCGATAACTTCATCCCGGATACGGTCGATTATATCACCGACGGGCAGGCCTCGATTCTCCTGGATGACATTTATGAGTCTTTTTTCGCCGAAGTCCTCCTCCTTTTCATTGATTGCTTCAGTCACGCCGTCTGTGTAGAGTACGACAATGTCATCATCCGTCAGTTGGATCTCCACCTCCTCCAGTTCCACCTCTTCAATAACACCCAGGGCGATTCCCTTTGCCTTCAGGAGCGCTATATCGACAGATCCACCACGAAAGAGCAGCGGCGGATTGTGTCCGGCATTGACATAGGTGAGGGTCTTCTTCTTTGAATCCAGAATTGCGTAGAAGAGGGTGACAAACATGCAGGACTTGGAATCTTCACAAATCATGCGGTTTGCCTCTGTGACGGCCTCAACGGCCGTGCGATTACTCGTCGTGTGGGCACGGATCAATGTGCGGGATATGGCCATGAAAAGCGCCGCCGGAACACCCTTCCCCGATACATCGGCTATGACAAGTCCCCATCGATCCTCTGTAATGGGGATAAAATCATAGAAATCGCCCCCAACTTCTAATGCGGGGACATTGAATGCCGCTATATCAATCCCCGGGATTTCGGGATTTGATTCGGGGAGAAAGCTCTGCTGGATCCCTTTCCCGATTTCCAGCTCCTTTGTCATTCGTTCCTTCTCAGCCGTCGTGACGCGCAATTCCTCCATATATTCCTTCAGATCGACGGCCATTTTATTGAGTGAACGGGCAAGGTCCTGGAGTTCGTCTCCCGTTTTTACCGCGACCCGATGGTCAAGGTCCCCGCCACCGATGGCGGCAGCCCCGTGTTTGAGTGCCACGATTGGATTCGTTATCAGGCGCGAAAGGAAAAAGGTCAGGCCGAATACGGCGAGCAGTATCATAACGAATATTCCGACAAAGATCTTTTCCATCCTCTGCAAGCGTTGATGGATGCGTTCACCGGTTGCGCGGGTAACGGCGGCAATCTTTTTTTTTGTTTCCTCCACGGGTTTCGAAAATTCGTCGATATATGTGGTGGCCGCCACCATGTACTGCGTTCCTTTGACGGGAACCATATACATGAATTTCTTGCGAATAGAACCATCGAATTCCTCCCAGTCATAGTATCCTCCGACAGTGGAACCATCGAGGCTCGGCTCGAATATTTCCCACCATGACGAGAGTTTTTCTTTTAATCCTTCCATTCTAAAATCGATGAGTTTCGAATTGGGGTGAAATCTCATGATCCCCGTCTGCTTTTCATAGAGGCAGGTATATCCTGTTGCGCCGACTGGTCGAATCGCCAGGCCCTGTAACATACTATCTGATTGTAAGTCTCCAATGGTCATGTGGGGATGAGACTTGATGAAATCACCACAGTCGTTGGCGACGTCCCGTGCGATGTGCTCTATTATCTGTGCACCCAGATTTTCAAGGGCCTCTGTGCTGTCCGTGATGGCGTTTTCCCCCAGACTGGTGTTATTTTCCACGGCACAACCACCGATGTCTTCTATGGTGGTAAAGGCGATGTATCCCACCAACCCGAAAGAGAATATAAATAGTCCCAGAAACAGTGTCAGTATCTTTGTCCTGATGCTCATCCTGATCGGCTCCTTATGGGGTCAACAGCGACTCTTTTTTCTAATGCATCTCTGCTGTCAAAAGCGAATCAATGTGTCAAATGTTGAGACCCCGCCCCTACTCTTTCCGCAGGTGATCGATTTTCTGTGCCGCACGGACAAGCGCGTCCTTTGGCGCGGCATCACCCTGGAACATGTTTTCGATCGCTTCCCATATGATGTCGTTCGCCCGGGGCCATTCGGCGATTAGAGGCCATCCCTTGGCGCCGGGGGTGGAAGCTACCATGGTTTTGTAAACCGGGCTCTGAAAGGCCTCATTGTTTCCTAAAGATTTTGTGACGGGGGGAAAGCCGGTGTTCTTATCGAAGCCGAGACGCCACTTGTCTTTGTAGAAAAACGCCAGAAAATCGGCAGCGGCCTTCTTATTTTTGGACCGCTTGAACATGACAATGGAATCGGTGACTAAAAGACTGGATTTTTCATGCCCGGCAAAGGCCGGAATCTGGGCCACGTCCCATTTAAAGGAGACTTCCTTTTTCTTCAACAACGACGCGGTCTGACCGCCCCCGAAAAAAAACGCCAGCTTCCCGGCAAGAAACAGATCCTGAACCTCATCCCGGCCATAAGACCCCACGTCCGGCTGTGTAATCTTGTCTTTATTGACCAGGTCATTCATAAAGGTGAGAGCTGTAATCGCGGCCTGGGCAGTCAATGCGCTCGCCCCGATGGAGCCGTTTTCGTTTGTATGGAAATAGTCTCCGCCATTGGCGTACAGGTAATAGACAAAGTCCGTATTTTCCACGTATCTTCGCCCTACCATCCCCACGCCGTATACCCCGGGAGGGTGGTGCGCCCTCTTTGCCTTTTCCCTAAGCTCTTCGAAAGTAGCCGGGGGGTCTCCCACCAGAT
>CAZINZ010000036.1:0-19814 GCA_964540715.1 uncultured Syntrophaceae bacterium
CAATTCTCGCTGTCACGCATCAGACATTTTTTTATCCTGGGCCTGACTTCATATTTTATTTCGAGGCTCTTAATCCAGCACTCAATCCTGTAAATAACGCCGCATTCATATTCATCAATCAATCCGATCCTTTTCATGCCCTTGTAGGCAAAGCATTCCTTTGGCTTAAACTCCCAATGCAAAACGTTTTCCCTCGGAAAACTCATTGTGGCATTCATAAAATCAGGTATTAATAATTCTGACGCACCCGTAAAAAAGTGCTTAAACTCTTCGAAAGTTTCGACTCGTTCTTTTTTGATGCCGAGAAACTTCTTTATTCTCCCGACCTCTAACGGTGCCAAGGCACTTATCGCCGCTTTATTTATCTCACACGCCTTTTGTATGCCCAATTCCTGATAGCAGTGATAAAACCACATGCCGTCATGCGTCATCCAGCATTTGCCGAGGAGTTCAATCAAATCCTTCTTTTCTGATGGTTCCATTTTTTCAACCCTCTCAAATTAGATTTAAATGCCAAGGCAAAAGGCCGGCGCGTGGAAATGGCACCGGCGCTGTCCGGTTAACCTGTCAGGAACTGTGGATCAACCATGTCCCCTTTTCCCGTTATTTCTTCCTTCGCCATTGCCAAACTTGAAAACACTTGACAAACACGGGCCAATATAAAATAAATCCCTCAATATAGCAATTTGTAAACCACGATTGTAAATCATGACAGGCTCGTAAAAAACTCCGCTGTGGCCCCGACAGGTCGTGGCATTTTAATGGAATATAATTTTGATTCCCGGTGATGCGTTATATGCTGAATATTTCACGGCTCCTGAAAGAGGCGCAGTCCGGATTTGGCGCTGAAGGTTTACCCACGCCCGGGCTGGATGCGGAAGTTCTGCTTGCATTCTCTATTGACAGAGAGCGTCATTTCCTTTACGCACATCCCTCGAAAGAGATTTCCGGGGTAGATCTGGAGAAATTCCGCTCGCTGGTCGCAAGGAGGATGAAGGGGGAGCCGGTCGCCTATATCATCGAAAAAAAAGAGTTCTGGTCGCTGAACTTTGAGATTACTCCGGATGTGCTGATACCGAGACCGGACACAGAAATTCTGATAGAAGAAATACTGAGGCTTTCCGGACAGCAAGGGGAGGGGGAAATCAGGATATTAGAGATCGGCACCGGAAGCGGGGCTATCAGCGTCGCGCTTGCGTCCAAATTGAAAAATGCCTCCATCACAGCTACGGATTTTTCCCCGAATGCCCTCGCGGTTGCGGAGAAAAACGCTGTGAACAATAAAGTGGGGGAGAAGGTTTCATTTTTATGCGGGGATATGTTCGATCCCGTTGAGGGAAAATTTGATATGATCGTCTCAAATCCTCCATATATTTCTGAGCACGAATTCGGATTGCTTTCTCCTGAGGTCAGGGAGTACGAGCCCCGGAAGGCGCTTGTCGCCGGTCCGGAGGGCACGGAGTTTCACCGGAAACTTGCTCGGGATGGAGATCGTTTTCTGGAGAAGGGCGGTTGGCTTGGCATGGAAATGGGTGCGGATCAGATGTTCGCAATCGATAAGATACTCAAAGAGAACAATTACCGTGATATCGCCTTTCGCTGCGATTATTCCGGGATAGAGCGAGTCGCTCTCGCGAGAAAGAAGGGATGACAAGTTGGACAAAATAATCATACATGGCGGTAAAAGACTTGAAGGCGATGTCCGCATAAGTGGCGCCAAGAATGCCGCCCTTCCTGTTATAGTGTCTTCGCTGCTTACTGACGGGTGGAACACCTTCCATAATGTTCCCGATCTTGCGGATGTCAAAACGATAAAGAGACTCCTGGCCGGGTTCGGAGCTGAGATTGAAGGAGACGAGACGTTAAGAATTAACGCGGGAGAAATCACAAGTTGCGAGGCGCCCTACAATCTTGTCAGGACGATGAGGGCCTCGATTCTTGTTCTCGGACCGCTCATTGCGAGAATTGGCAGGGCGCGCGTTTCTCTTCCGGGTGGATGCGCCATTGGTGCCAGACCCGTGAACCTCCATCTGAAGGCCCTGCAGTCTATGGGGGCGGAGATTAATCTTCACGATGGATATGTTGAGGCCCGGGCATCAAGACTGAAAGGAGCCACTATATATTTTGACATATCAACTGTAACAGGCACCGAGAATATCATGATGGCAGCCACGCTGGCCGAAGGAACAACGGTGCTTGAAAATGCCGCAAGGGAACCGGAGGTCGTAAATCTTGCCGATGTGCTCAAGGGCATGGGTGCAATTATCAGGGGCGCGGGGACCAATGTAATTGAAATCGATGGAGTAAAGACCCTCCAGCCGGTCGAAGCGGATATAATTCCCGACCGGATTGAGGCTGGGACATATATGGTCGCGGCCGGGCTCACCGGTGGAGATATAAATCTCCTCGGGTTTCAGCCGGATTTCCCTGACGCGGTTATAACCAAATTTAAAGAAACCGGCATGAAGATAACCCCCACGGATGGCGGTCTCCGGATTGTCGGCGCCAGTGACATAACCAGTGTAGATGTAAAAACCCTCCCCTATCCCGGCTTTCCCACGGACCTTCAGGCGCAGATAATGACATTGATGTCCATGGGCAAAGGGGTCAGTGTTATCAGGGAGACAGTATTTGAAAATCGATTCATGCATGTAAATGAACTTATCAGAATGGGCGCAGACATAACCGTTGACGGTAACGGCGCAATTGTAAGGGGTGTATCCGGGCTTCGTGGAGCCCCGGTAATGGCTACAGACCTGAGGGCCTCCGCTTCTCTCGTCCTTGCCGGTCTGGTGGCCGAAGGCACGACTGAAATCTCCAGGGTCTATCACATAGACAGGGGATATGAGCACATCGAGGACAAGCTTTCTTCCGTTGGAGCTGACATAGAGAGGGTTAAAGACTGAAATGAAGGTTATAAGCACAGATGAAATTTCATTCGCGGGAGAACTCGATCGCATAAAAAACAGGCGGTCTTCTGTCCCCGGGGACGTGGAGGATGTCGTAGCCGGAATTTTGAACGACGTTGAGAACAGGGGAGATGACGCACTCTTTGAATACACAAAGAAGTTTGACGACATTCTCCTCAACACGAGCACCATCGAGGTCTCTCCTGATGAGATAGAGTCGGCATTTCGAGAGGTTCGCGCCGAAGATGTGGATATTCTCAGGTTCTCTGCCGCAAGGATTGAAGATTTTCACAAGAGACAGATTGAGGAGTCGTGGTCTTATTCCGATGATGAGGGGGTTGAGCTCGGGCAGGTATTGCGCCCCCTTGAACGTGTCGGCATTTACGCGCCGGGAGGCCTCGCGACATATCCATCTACAGTACTGATGGCCGCGGTGCCTGCCGGGATTGCGGGTGTCGGAGAAATCATCCTTGTCACCCCCGCGAGAAATGGGCGGATCAACCCTGTGATGCTTGTTGCCGCAAGCCTGTCAGGCGTGGACCGGATATTCAGGATTGGCGGCGCTCAGGCCATAGCCGCGCTTGCCTGCGGCACGAAGTCCGTTCCGCGCGTGGATAAGATTGTCGGCCCGGGGAATATCTACGTGGCCACCGCGAAGAGGATGGTATATGGAAAAACAGGTATCGACATGATAGCCGGCCCGAGTGAGATTGTTATTGTTTCCGATGGCGCAACAGACCCCCAGGTGGTGGCCGCCGATCTCCTGTCTCAGGCCGAGCATGACCCGATGGCCGCCGCTATTCTCCTTACACCTGACAGGGAATTTGCCGGCAGAGTTGTCTCCGCTGCCCGAATGCAGGCTGAAGAACTTGAGCGCCCCGTAGCAGCGGAGTCACTCGAGAATTATGGCACGGCTATCATCACCGCGGATATGGATGAAGCGATTGACCTCGCTAACAGCCTCGCTCCGGAACACCTTGAACTTGCAGTGGAAAAACCTGAAGCTCTCCTTGGCAGAATAACAAACGCCGGGGCGGTCTTCCTCGGGCGAAATACCCCGGAAGTTCTCGGGGATTATATCGCGGGCCCTAATCACATACTCCCCACCGGTGGAACGGCCAGGTTTTCTTCTCCTCTCGGGGTCTATGATTTCATCAAACGGATAAACGTAATATCTTTTTCCGCCAAGGCTCTCGAAAGCCACGGACCAAAGGCGGCCGCATTTGCCGATATTGAAGGTCTTGAAGCGCACAGTCGATCGATTATGATAAGACTTCATAATGCAACGCTAAAAAATTCTTGACAAAAAACACTTTGTCGCCTAAATGTTGCCAGGCGATTGTCGACAAACACTTATAAAGTCGGTTTTCTTCTATAGAGCGGGCGTAATTCAGGGGTAGAATGTCAGCTTCCCAAGCTGAATGTCGTGGGTTCGAATCCCATCGCCCGCTCCAATCTTTTTGGTTGCAAAAGAGTTTTTGCTGTGTTATCAGTGACTGCAAAGTGGGCCTTGCCCGCTTTTTTTATTTTTGATGGTGCAAAATGTGTCGTTCAACTCAATCGTATCGCGATAAGATCATAGCGCTGGTTGAGCCGGTTGTCGAGTCCCAACAAGTCGGGATGGAGCTGGTTGACGTCGAATGTCTTAAGGTACCATCCAGCTGGATGGTCAGGATTTACATAGACAAAGAGGGCGGAGTGACTCTCGATGATTGCGCCATGATAAGCGCTGAGACAGGTGATCTTCTCGATATAAACGAGATTCCTCCCGGTCCGTACAATCTTGAGGTATCATCACCCGGCCTTGATCGTCCTATTGCACTGGACAGGGATTTTATAAGATATACAGGGCAACAGGTCAGGATCAGCGTTGCCGGGAAGATTGAAGGCAAAAAGACCTTCAAGGGCACGCTGGTTGAGTTTATTGAGAAAGAAGGGGAAAACATAGTTGTTATAAATGTGGATGGCAGGGTTTATGACATTCCACACGGTATGATAGTAAGGTCAAACCTTCAATACGAATTTTGATGCACCCGTAAAAACTGGACGGCATTCCCGATGAATCGAGATTTAAGAAGTCGTCAACTTTAACTCGGAGGGTCAGTAGCATGTTGCCAGATCTTAAGCGTCTCATCGAACAGATGGGAAAAGAAAAGGGCATAGACAGAGACATAATTATAGACGCTCTCGAAACGGCCGTTTTGACCGCCGCCAGAAAAAAACTGGGGCTGGATATGGACCTCGAAGTAACCTACAATGATGAAACAGGGGAGATGGAGACATTTCTGTTCAAAACGGCTGTAGAACATGTCCTGAATCCCGACTCACAGATATCTCTTGATGAAGCGCATGAAACCATGGATGAAGATGCGGAACCGGGAGACAGCCTCGGGATAAAGATAGAGACGGATACCTTCGGCCGAATAGCCGTTCAAACGGCCAAACAGATAATAATACAGAGGGTCAAAGATGCTGAGCGTGACAATATTTACGAGGAATACAAAGACAGAAAAGGCGATCTTATAAACGGTTTTGTCCAACGATTTGAGGGTGGAAGCATAATTGTCAGCCTTGGCATGTCGGAAGGAATCATTCCTCCTTCTGAGCAGATAAAAAGGGAATCTTTCAGGAGAGGGGAAAGGATCCGGGCATACATATATGACATAAAACGGGTCTCAAAAGGCCCCCAGATACAGCTGTCCAGAACCCATCCCGGTTTAGTCAGGACCCTCTTTGAAATGGAGGTACCTGAAATATCTGAGGGTCTGATAGATATTGTCAATATCGCAAGAGAACCAGGCAACAGAACCAAGATCTCTGTAAAATCAGTCGACAAGGACATTGATCCGGTCGGAGCGTGCGTTGGAATGAGAGGATCAAGGGTGCAGGGTGTTGTTCAGGAACTACGAGGTGAAAAGATAGATATCGTGCCCTGCTCCGATGATCCTGTGAGATACGTATGCAATGCCCTGTCTCCGGCCAAGGTTGACAGGGTATACATGGATGACGATGCCCGGACCATGGAAGTCGTCGTACCGGATGACCAGCTTTCTCTCGCTATCGGCAGGGCCGGGCAGAATGTAAGACTGGCGGCGAGACTGACCGGCTGGAGGATTGATGTCAATAGTGAGACCGGCGTGGCGAAAGAGGAAGAAGCTGGGTACGCGTCTCTAATGAGGATCGCCGGCATTGGTGAACGTACAGCCAATCTTCTCTATGAGGAAGGGTATAAAGGTATTGCGATGGTGGCTTCGGCGGAACCCGAGGCACTGAGTTCCATAAAGGGAATCAGCCAGAACAAGGCCACGACATGGATTGAAGAAGCAAAGAAAGTTATTGATGACGAGGGCGGCGAGAATCTATCTAAAAACGCTTAAACACCGTTCGTGCATTATCGACAAGGCAATCGGGAGTCCCAATAATGTCCAAAACAAGAGTCTACGAGTTGGCAAAAGAACTCGGCATAGATAACAAGGATCTTATCACACGACTGGAGAAACTCGGAATAGCAGTAAAGGCCCATTCCAGTTCCCTCGAGGATAGCGATGTTGAGAGGGTGCGACAAGAGTTCGTGCTGGGCGAGAAGAATGCAATCGTAGAAAAACGGGTCAAGACGACGATTATTCGAAGAAGAGCAATTCGGCAGGAAGTTCCCGAGATTGAGGAATCTCAGGACGAAACTCAACCTGAGATGGAACCGCAAGAGACAACGACCGAAACTCAACAGGCTCCTGTGGTGATTTCTGATGAAGACACCCCGCCAGAAACTGGTGAGACAGAAAAACCCGACAGGAAAACTGCAACAACAGCCCCACCATTAACACGACAACGAAAGTCGCTTGTAAAAATTGTCCGGGAAGTTCCCAGAAAGGAGCCGGTTAAACTGCCGCCGAAAGAAGATGCCCCTCCCAGGCTGAAGAAGGCCGCGCCGCCATCCCAGGGAGTCAAGCCCCCTCACGAAAAAGAGAAACCGGAGAAGAAAGAGCCGGCCCATATACAGCCTTTGCATAAGCCAAAAAAACCCGTTGAGGTACATGTCGACAAGGAAGAACGACGGAAAAGAGTCTCTGTCAGGCAACGCATCGAGAAAAAAGGCAAGCGATCCAAAACAGGGAAACCCGCGGCTGGACGCCGGAGCTGGAAGGAAGACAAGGCTCCCACTGCCCGGATGATGACGACGGAAATTACAACCCCAAGGGCGATAAAGCGAAGGATAAAGGTTGAAGAAGCCATAACAATAAGTAACCTTGCAAGGAAAATGGGTATAAAGGCTGGTGAGTTGATAACCAAACTTGTTTCGCTTGGCATGATGGTTACAATCAATCAGTCAATAGATCTTGATGCTGCGACGCTTGTTGCCGGCGAATTCGGATATCAGGTGGAATCCGCCATGGCCGATTACGACGATATCATGCACAGAGAGGAACCCCTCTCTGAGAATCTAATGCCGAGGGCCCCGGTTGTAACCATCATGGGTCATGTTGACCATGGCAAGACCTCGCTTCTCGATGTTATCAGGCAGACGAATGTTATAGATGGAGAATCGGGCGGAATAACCCAGGCAATAGGGGCATATCATGTGCGTATCAACGAAAAGGATATCGTTTTTCTTGATACGCCGGGACATGAGGCCTTTACCGCAATGAGGGCGCGGGGAGCCCAGGTAACCGATATTGTGGTCCTTGTAGTTGCCGCGGATGATGGCGTTATGGATCAGACAATTGAAGCAATAAATCATTCCCGGGCAGCCGGTGTCCCCATCATAGTCGCGGTCAACAAGATTGACAAGTCAAACGCCGACCCCGACAGGATAAGACAACAGCTTTCGGACTACGACCTTGTTCCCGAATCATGGGGAGGAGATACCATATTTGCCGACATCTCGGCGAAACAGAATATCGGCATAGAAGAATTGATGGAATTGATCCTCCTCCAGGCCGATATCCTGGAACTTAAAGCCGATCCGGACAGATTGGCGCGTGGGATTGTTATTGAAGCGAAGCTCGACAAGGGAAGAGGTCCCGTGGCTACCGTTATCGTCAAAGAGGGCATCCTGCGGGATGGCGACTCAATTGTTTCAAGAATGGAGTATGGCAGGGTCCGTGCGATGGCCACCGACAAGGGACTCAGGATTATAGAGGCAGGACCTTCCATGCCGGTGGAGGTTGTCGGTTTTACCAGCGTGCCGCAGGTCGGTATGGACTTTGTGTGTGTAGAGGATGACAAAAAGGCGCGGGCGGTTGGCGAACACTGGTTAAGAAAAGAGAGAGAAAAGGAACTTTCCAGAACATCCAAGATCACCCTTGAGCAACTTTATGAAAGAATTCAGGAAGGGGCCAAGGAGCTGAATGTCGTTATCAAGGCCGATGTTCAGGGTTCTGTGGAGGCGCTCACGGAGGCGTTGACCAAGCTCAGCACAGACGATATCAGGTTAAATATCGTCCACTGTTCTGCAGGCGCGATAACCGAGACGGATATCATGCTGGCATCGGCATCCGACGCAATCGTGATTGGATTCAAGGTCAGGCCTGACGCAAGGGTTTCTGAAATTATCGAAAAGGAAGGTGTCGAGGTAAAACTTTACGATGTCATTTATGATGCCATTGCCGATGTTAGAAATGCCATGGAAGGCCTGCTTGAGCCTATCTATGAGGAAGTAGTTCAGGGACACGCCGAAGTCCTGCAGGTCTTCAAGGTATCAAAAATCGGCACAATTGCCGGGACCCGCGTGACCGATGGAAAGATGACGCGCAATGCCAGGCTCCGGTTGTTGCGGGACGGAACGGTTATTCATGACGGCAAATTTCTGTCGCTCAAGAGGTTCAAGGATGATGCCAAAGAGGTGCTTTCCGGTTTCGAGTGCGGTATCGGGATAGAGAACTTTAATGATATCAAAAATGGGGATATCATAGAGACCTATACAAAAGAAGAATTTGCCAGGAAATTGTAAGGCCCATCCTTGGTGTTTTGAATCATCTCTCGATCAGGTGTAGTTACCGGAAGGGTTCAAGGGAAATGGTCGTAGAGGATATGGATCAGATGAGTTTCAAGAGGGCTGACAAGGTTGCCGATCTCATAAAGACCGAGATTTCGGAGATCCTGTTGAGACAGATAAATGATCCGCAGGTAAGGGATATTACAGTCACCGGCGTTAAGGTTACTGATGACCTCCATCACGCGAAGGTCTTTTTTGTCCGGACGGGGGAGAACGGCTGCAGCGAAGAGACCATGAAGGGTCTGCAGAGGGCATCCGGTTTTCTGAGAAGAAAATTGGGGCAGCGGATGCGGCTTCGTTCTGTTCCTGAAATAATGTTTATGTTTGATGAGTCATTCGAATATGGAGATCGTATTGACAGATTGTTGGCGGAAATAAATAAGAATGTTTGATAGAGTTATTGAAGTTATAAATTCCTGCTCCACCTTTCTCATAACCTCCCACGCAAGACCGGATGGAGATGCCCTGGGGTCGGGACTGGCCATCTATCATCTGCTGAGAGGCATGGGAAAGGATGCCGTTATTTACAATCAGGACACGACCCCCGCAGTGTATGAGTTTCTCCCCGGTTCCAGGAATATTATACATTCCATGAATTCCGTGAACGGGTTTGATGCTGCTTTTGTCCTTGATTGCAGCGAGATTGAAAGGGTCGGCGATGAGAAGGATCGGATTGGTTCTATAAAGCATATTGTCAACATTGATCACCATGCCTCCGTCGGAACATTTTCGGATATCCTCCTCGTGGATTGCACTGCAAGTTCTACGGGCGAGATAATCCACCGTCTGCTGAAGTATATGGGAGTTGCGATAAGCGTGAACATCGCCACGAATCTATATACCGCGATACTGACAGATACCGGCAGCTTCCGATATTCCAACACGGGAAGCAAAACTCTCATGGCGGCAGCCGATCTCGTGGAAAATGGCGCGGACTGCCGATACATAGCAGAAATGATTTATGAGACCAGATCCGCGGTCCAGATACGGCTGATGGGAAATACGATGGATACACTGGAGCTTTTTGAAGGTGGAACGGTGGGCTTCATTTGTATCACGCAGAAGATGCTTCGCAAGGAAGGGGCATTACCGGAGCACACTGAGGGTTTTGTTGATATAGTCCGATCAATACAGGGTGTAGAAATTGCCGTATGTTGTTATGAGGTCTCCAGGGATCGGTTTAAGATAAGCCTGCGATCAAAAGGGAAAGTGAACGTGGAGCAGGTTGCACGAAAATTGGGAGGTGGGGGACACGCGAACGCCTCCGCCTGCAGGATTGAAGGAAACTTCAAAACAGTCAAGGAAAACGTACTCGGCGCCATAAAAGAGGTGTCTATCACCAGATAGTCAGTGAGCTGGCAAGGGAACCCCGATACTGGAAATATTATCAGCTCGTGATTTGGCTTTAATTGAAAAACTATCTGACAGAAAGTGACTGAATGTTAAAGCTGCCGATAAAGTCTATAAAATGCAACCCCTTGAATCTGTGGACCCTTGAGTCTTTAAACCTCTCTTCTCCAACTCAATCGAGGGAGAATCTGAAGTTTGTAATATGAATGGAGTGTTGATCATTGACAAACCGCCCGGCCGGACATCGTATGATATTGTGCGCGATGTAAAGAGGTTGTTCGGGACAAAGAAAGTCGGCCACGCCGGAACACTTGATCCGCTGGCAACAGGGGTCCTCACCGTTTGCTTGAATGAGGGCACTAAACTCGCTCAGTTCTTTACTAAAGATGATAAAGAGTACCGTGTCACTATGCTTCTCGGTGTCAGGACTGACACCTTAGATATTGACGGCCGGGTATTAGAACGTTGTGAGCCTCGTCTTCAGGCGGGAGAGATAACGGATGTGATAAACAGTTTTGTCGGTCGGATTGAACAGAGGGCCCCAAGATATTCTGCCGTCAAATTCAAAGGCAGGCCGCTTTACAAATGGACAAGGCAGGGAGTTGATATTGAGCCTCCCCTGAGACGCATTGAGATATATCGTATAGACGTGGAGGAAATAAGCATCCCCTCTGTGGTTTTTTCTGTTTCCTGTTCGACAGGCACCTATATACGATCGCTTTGTGCCGATATAGGAGACCAGCTCGGATGCGGTGCGTGTGTATCGGGCCTCAGACGGACGAGCAGCGGCTCCTTTAGTGAAGCTGATGCCATATCGCTTGAAAACCTCGCCGTAGACGGACAGACCGGGGCGCTTGAACAAAACCTTATTCCCATCGCGGATGCACTGCCGGGCCTCCCTGATATTGTTGTTGATCTCGACACGGCGGACAGGATACGAAATGGATACCAACCCTGCTTCGGTGATTTGACCAGTAAAAATACTCCAATGCTGGAGAAGGGAGACCTGGTAAAATTCGTTACAAAAGACAGTATGCTCATCGCTGTCGCGAGAATGCTTTTCTCTTCGGTGGACGTTTACCAGTTAAGCAACGGGAATCAGATGGCGAAGATAATAAGGGTGTTTAATTAAGAGAAAAAACAAGATAGACGCATAAGGGAGGATAGATAGCTGTGTTAGATGAAGAAAGAAAGAAGGAAATAATAACTGATTATCAGACTCATGAGGGTGATACCGGGTCACCGGAGGTTCAGGTTGCGCTTCTGAGCGGAAGAATAACGTATCTGACGGAGCACTTCAAAACCCACAAGAAAGACCACCATTCCCGGAGGGGGCTTTTGAAGCTTGTCGGGCAGAGGAGAAGCATGCTCGATTATCTCAAGAATAAAAATATAGAAAGATACCGAACGCTTATTCAGCGTCTCGGGCTCAGGAGATAGATAAGGACCATCCCGGGATAGTTGGTCGGTAATTAGTTCAAAATCAGTGTATTGTCTTCAATTAATTGCAAAGTATTCCAGGGGGCAAGTGAAATGCTCAGATACTACGATGACAGTATTCATTCCCTGATACCTGACCCCCTGGTCCCCGGACCCTGGCCCCTGACCGGGCGAGTCGGAATTGCACCCACTTCTCCAACTAAATTGGAGATGGTTTAAACAACAAAATAATGTTTAGAGGAGTTGATATGAGTGAAGTATTTAATATGCCCTTTGCGGGAAGGGATATGTCTGTAAAGACAAATTATCTCGCAGGACAGGCAAATGGATCCGCCCTGGTCACATATGGCGATACAGTTGTGCTTGTAACAGCGGTCTCCGTCAAGGCGAAGAGGGAGGGGCTGGATTTTCTACCCCTCACTGTAGATTATCAGGAGAAGACATTTGCCGCGGGCAAAATCCCGGGTGGATTTTTCAAACGAGAGGGACGCCTGAATGAAAAGGAAATCCTTACTTCGAGGATTATTGACAGATCCATACGTCCCCTTTTCCCCGAGGGATATTTTCACGAAACCCAAGTAATCGCGACGGTGCTTTCGGTGGATAATGAAAACGATTCCGACGTTGCTGCCATGCTCGGAACCTCCGTGGCTCTTGGTATTTCTGATATACCATTCAAAGGGCCTATCGCCGGGGTTCGGGTTGCAAGATTGGGCGAAAAACTGGTGTGCAACCCCTCTGCCAGTGAGATGGGCGAGAGCGATCTGGACATGTTCCTCGTTGGAAGAAAGGTTCCTTCCGTCGATGGAACGAGAGATTTTGATGTCAACCTCATCATGCTGGAAGGTGGAGCCCGCGAAATTCCTGAGGATGAAATCCTTGACGCAATAAGTTTCGGACTCGAATCCATGAGGCCGGCCATTGAGCTTCAGGATCAGGTCTGCTCGGCAGTGGGCAGAGCAAAGAGGCCTGTTGAACAGGTTGAGATTGCGGAAGATCTCCTGCAAAGGGTCAGGGACTTTGCCTATGCCGATCTGAAGGATGCCTATCTCGAGGGGATAAAACTTGAGAGATACGCGAAGATCGGTGAGATAAAGTCGAAGATGGTGGAAGAGATAGGCCGTGATGATGCGGGGATAGTTCCTCAGGCAAAGACCGTCTTTGAAGACCTGGAGAGGGAAATCATCCGAAACATGATACTGGTGGACAAGCGAAGGATAGACGGCAGATCCAGCACGGATATCCGGACCATTACCTCCGAGGCCGGCATTCTCCCCAGGGCCCACGGGTCCGGACTTTTCACAAGGGGTGAAACACAGGCCCTGGTTGTCCTCACATTGGGGACATCTTCAGACGAGCAGCGGCTTGATTTTATAGGCGGGGAAGAGATGAGGACATTTATGCTTCACTACAATTTCCCCCCCTTCTCTGTTGGAGAGGCCCGGTTCATGAGAGGACCAGGAAGAAGAGAGATCGGGCACGGGGCCCTCGCCAGGAAAGCCTTGCTTCCGCTCCTTCCGTCACATGAGGATTTCCCGTATACCATCCGTCTCGTCTCTGAGATTCTGGCCTCAAATGGGTCATCTTCCATGGCAACAGTATGCGGAGGTTCACTTGCGCTTATGGATGCCGGCGTTCCGGTTAAGGATACCGTCGCGGGCATCGCGATGGGCCTTTTGAAGGAAGGAGATGAAGTTGTTATCCTTTCGGATATTCTCGGCGATGAGGATCACGCGGGAGATATGGACTTCAAAGTGTGTGGCACGAACAAGGGTATAACCGCACTTCAGATGGATATAAAAGTTGACAGACTTGGGGAAGACATACTGAAAGATGCCCTTTATCAAGCGAGAGAAGGCAGAGAGTTCATTATCGGGAAACTGAATGAGACTATGAGCACACCGAGGGAAGACCTTTCCGCTTTTGCCCCGAGGATTACCACGATGACGGTAAAACAGGAAAAGATAAGAGACGTCATAGGCACCGGTGGAAAGAATATCAGGCACATTATAAGCGAAACAGGCGTGTCGATGAACGTGGACGACGATGGCACAGTTACCATAGCCTCCAGCGATGCCCAGGCGTCGGAGAGGGCCGTCGCCATGGTCAAGGCCCTGACCGAAGAACCCGAAATAGGCAGAATTTACGAAGGCACTGTCAAAAAGGTCCTCGATTTCGGTGCCTTTGTGGAGATACTGCCAGGTACCGACGGCCTTGTGCACATATCCCAGCTTGAGAACAAAAGGGTGGAAAAGGTTACCGACGTGCTTAATGAAGGCGACACTGTTCGCGTCAAGGTTCTCGATATTGACAGGGGTGGAAAGATACGACTGAGCAGAAAGGATGCCCTTGAATAACGAGGTGGAAGTTTCAGTAAAAAGACTGTCCGGCAGGGATGTTCCCCTTCCCCGCTACATGACGGAAAACTCCGCCGGCATGGATATTTATGCGGCGGTAGATACTGAAGAAATCCTCCTCCCCGGTGAGAGGCGATTGATATCCACGGGCATTGCAATCGAACTGCCCCCCGGCTATGAGGCCCAGATAAGACCGCGGAGCGGATTGGCTGTGGAAACAGGGGTCACCGTACTGAACTCCCCGGGCACGATTGACGCCGATTATCGTGGAGAGGTGAAAGTCCTGATAATCAACCATGGGACAAGGCCCTTTGCTGTAAAAAATGGCGATCGGATCGCCCAGATGATTGTTCACAGAGTTTCCAGGGTTTCATGGAACAATACCGAAACACTTGAGATAACAGCAAGGGGTGACGGTGGCTTCGGTCATACAGGTTAAAACGGCCCTCAAAGTCTTTGATACAATTCGACTGATTTGAATTAAGATCCCCTGCCAATTTTCATGGCCGGGGATTTTTATTTGTCTTATACACTGATTTGGTGTACCTCTACGATGCGATGCGTAAGGAATGGTGATCCAATGAGAACCCACAAGGTAAATAAAACCTACAGAGAAATAAACGAGAAGATAAAACAGGGCAGGGCCGTAGTCGTCACCGCTGAGGAAATTATAGATATCGTTAAGAAGAAGGGAGACATCGCGGCGGCCCGGGAGGTGGATGTTGTAACTACCGGAACCTTCAGCCCCATGTGCTCATCGGGTGCATTTCTCAACTTCGGCCACACTTCCCCCAAGATAAGGGCCTCAAAGGTATGGCTAAACGATGTCCCTGCTTATGGCGGTATCGCCGCTGTGGATTGTTATATCGGGGCCACCGAGGTCGTGGAGGGAGATCCTCTCAACAGCATACACCCGGGTGATTTCAATTATGGCGGAGGACACGTCCTCGAAGATCTTGTATCCGGTAAGGCCATCCGGCTGCGCCTTGAATCCTACGGCACCGATTGCTATCCCGCGAAGAAACATGAGAAGAACATTACAATACATGACCTCAGGGATGCCTTTCTATTTAATCCCCGTAGCGCCTATCAGAATTACAATTGCGCGGTGAACATGTCCGACCGGACAATCTACACCTATATGGGCCTGCTCAGGCCCGACATGGCGAATGCGAACTACTCCACATCGGGACAGCTCAGCCCCCTCTTTAATGATCCGTATTTCAAGACTATCGGCATCGGAACGCGGATATTTCTCTGCGGTACCCAGGGCTTTGTTGCCTGGCCCGGCACTCAGCACAACCCCGATGTGCCGAGGGGCGAAAATGGTGTTCCGATGGAGGGAGCGGGAACGCTGGCAACAATTGGAAATCTGAAGGATATGGACCCGGAATGGCTTGTGGGGGCGAGCATGATCGGCTACGGGGTATCCCTTTATGTCGGGATAGGAGTGCCCATACCGATGCTTAATGAAGAAATGGCTCGGTACACAGCCGTCGGAGATGATGGCATTTACACTCAGGTCTATGATTATGGCGTTGATTATCCGCGCGGAATTTCAAAGACCCTTGGACAGGTTAGCTACAAGGAGCTTCGAAGCGGCAAGATAAAACTTGGCGGCAGGGTTATTCCCACCGCGCCAATGTCCAGCTATTACAAGGCGAGAGAGATTGCCAATATCCTTAAGGTCTGGATTGAAAAGGGAGAATTCCTTCTCGGTGAGCCACAGCAATTTCTCCCCACAGTCAGTGACAACCGTCCTCTTTTTTAAAAGATGTCTCCCGCCAGATGAAATCAGAGTTGAGCAGCAAAGGATTCGCGACTTATTGCTACTAATATCCTGAACAATCGTCAATCATTCTCGAAATCACTGTTTTTTCGCTGATGACCACCATTTTTCGCTTGTATAGAAAAACAGAAGCAATGTATAATACTTGCACATTTTCCAACTTGGTTACTAAAAGAGGGGTTCAAGAAAGGTGATCCGGATATGAAAATCGGCAGATTTCTGCTCGGAATTTTCATCCTCATGGCCCTGTATGTCATTTTTGGGAACAGAGGTCTTACTGATTATAACAGGTTGAAGGAAAAACAGGCGGCACTGGAATTAAACAATGAATGTGTCGCTGCCGAAAATGCTGAGTTGAAACGAGAAATCATATTGCTAAGGACTGACCTGCGCCACATTGAGACGGTGGCGAGACGCGAGCTCGGAATGGTGAAACAAGGTGATATAGTTTATCAATTTATTGATTGATCCAGGGTGGACAAACCAGATGCTTTCACTGAAAAACCTGTTTTCCGGAAACAAAAAGACTGTCGGTCTTGATATTGGCTCAAGCCATATCAAACTTGTTGAACTGCGGGACACTGCGGATGGTTATGTCCTCCAGAGTTTTGCGCAAGTGGCACTGGAGAAAGGTGTCATAGCGGAGGGGTTAATTAAGGACCATGACGCCCTTGTCAGGAAGATAAAGGAGGTCTTCGAAGAGTCTCGCTGCGAGGCGGTGAATGTCATAACCGCCCTTTCGGGACATGCCGTCGTAATTAAAAAGTCCTCCTTTCGAATGATGGACGACGAGGAACTGCGTGATTTTATCATTGATGAAGCCGGTGAATACCTGCCTTTTGACGATATCGGCGATGTCGATTTTGATTTTCACATCTGCAGCGAGCGGGGATCCGATCAGGATCAAATGGATGTCATTATCGCCGCCGCAAAAAAGCAGGTTACTGAGAGTTATGTCTACGCTATTAAAAAAGCCGGGAGAAACGTCACGATCATCGACGTTGATTCCTTTTCCCTCGAAACGGCCTATGAAGAAAACTATGATTATGATATTGCGGACACCATTGCCCTTGTGAATATCGGCGCAAGCATCACCGAAATCAATATTATCAATGACGGTGAGTCCGTCTTTACAAGGAATATCCTGCTCGGTGGAGATTCTATTACCCAGGCCCTTCAAGCAAAGCTTGAGGTCTCATTTGATGAGGCTGAAATGATAAAGACCGGCGACCCGGAGAAGCAGGACAGGATACAGGGAGAACTTATCGACTATCTTGAACCCATTTTCCTGGAAATCGGAAGATCCTTCGATTTTTTCAGTTCAACTGTAAACGAGCCGCAAATCAGCCGCATTCTTGTCAGTGGCGGCTGCGCAGGAATTAGGGGCATAGTTGATGCCATGAAAACGCAGTTTCATTGTGAAACGGAGATATTCAACCCCTTTAAAAATATCTCCTGCGACAGGAATGTTTTCAGTCCATCTTATATAGAAGATATCGGCCCGGTCGCTACTGTCGGTGTCGGCCTGGCCCTAAGGGGGATAGAGTCCATATGATTAGAATCAACCTCCTGCCATATCGTGAGGAACAAAAGAAGGCCGGTACCCGACGCCTGATTCTCGTCGGGCTGGGTTTCTTCGGAGTGTTCTTTCTGCTGGCAATCTTTCTCCACATCTATATGGTTATCAGCGTTGGCAAACTGCAAACCGAGGTCAAAGCCGCGCGCACTCAAGTGAATGCCCTTAAGAAGGTGACGGGAAACCTCGAGAAATTCAAGTCTGATAAAAGGATATTGGAAAAAAAGATAGGAGTAATCGAATCCCTTGAAAAAGGCAGGTCTTATCCGGTTCATCTGATGGATGAACTCGCCTCCAGGATTTCTCCCAGGCAGGAGTGGCTTACCGTTGTCAGGAAAAAGGACTCCGTCCTTAGTGTGAAGGGCCTGGCCGTCAACAATCCCGCCATAGCACAGTTTATGAAAGTACTTGAAGGCTCCCCCTATATCGGGACGGTGGATCTGGTCTCCTCCAGACAAATAACTGTTTCAGGGATTAAGATGATGGAGTTTGAGCTATTATGCATGACGAATAAAGGATAGGAAATGGCGATCGGACTTGAGGACATAAAAAAACTGCCTACCTGGAAAAAGCTGGCTTTGGGGCTTGGGCTGTTTCTCCTCCTGGCATACTTCTACTGGTTCTATCTTCTTCAACCCAACTTCGACAAGAGAGTCCGATTTAATAAAGAACTGGGGGATATCAGCCGGGAGATCGTTTCCAGACAGCAGATAGCAAAAAAGATTGAGCAGTATAAAAAAGATGTTGTCCGACTCGAAGACGACCTTCAGATAATCCTGGCCAAGCTTCCTGAGCAGAAAGAAATTCCTCGCCTCCTCACGGCCGTCTCCGAGGCAGGCAGGGATGCCGGACTCGATTTTCTTCTTTTCAAGCCCCTGTCCCCTGTCTCGAAAGAATTTTATGCCGAGATACCCGTTAATATCACTGTGACGGGAAAGTATAACGATATTGCCGTCTTTTTTGACAGCGTGGCGAACCTTCCCCGCATAGCCAACATAGCTGATTTTGTAATCAACCCCGGAGATAACACCAATCAGGGAAACATCCTTAAGGCCGACTGCTTAATGAAGATCTACATGTTTGTGGAAGAGGCACATGAAGAAGCGGACAAGAAGAAAAAGAAGAAATAGTATTTTATTTGTTACGGTTGCGACTGCAATTACCTTGATGTTTGTCCTTCCCGCGACCACTCTTGTATATGGCGCCGCACCGGTGACGGCAGATGCCGGGGTCTATAGATACAACCCGGAAGGAAAACCAAATCCGTTCAAGCCTTTCATTGAAATAGTGAACAAAAAAAACGAGGCAGGGCAGGAACAAAAAGCCGGGATGCAGAAAGAAACTGTTTTCCTGTCTCCGCTCCAGAAAGTCAGCACGGAGTTGTTCCGTCTCACCGGCATTGTTCTGACAGAAAACAGGAAGGTTGCCATAGTTGAGGCGCCTGACGGGAAACGTTATATCCTTCGCATTGGCACACCCATTGGGATAAACGGCGGCAGGGTGACAAAGATCCTTGCCGACAGGGTGGCCGTGCTGGAAAAACCACAGGATTTTGAGGGAAACACGCAACAGGAGCGCGTTATCCTTACGCTTAAAAGAAACGGGGGAAAACCATGAAACCTGATAGAAGCACGGTTCCTTTTGCCTTTGTCCTTTCTTTTCTCGCATGCCTTCTCGTCATATCCGGCTGCGCATCCGTCCCAGACAAGACCTCTACGGGGGTTTCTGCGTCGCAGGAAAAGGTTGAGACAACCATCAGGGATAATGCCGGGGGCGCTCATGTCGAATATGTGGTCCTTGAAAAGGTAAATAACAAAGACAGGGTTTCCATATTCCTTTCCGACGTGCCCGATTTTGACATATCGAGGGAATCGGACGATACCCTTCTGATTAATCTCAAGGGGGTATCTATCCCCGAAGGGATGCAAACGAAATATGACGGGGGGCCACTGAGAAACCTCAGGGAACTGACCTTTTATCAGGAAACAACAAAAGGGGCGCCCGAGACATATGCCAGAATGCTTCTTAAAAGGATGGTCCCTTACAGATACAGAGATGACGGCTCGAGGCTCATCGTTGATTTCGACGTCTCTACCATGTCCCATCCGGAACCAGCCACGAGGGGCGACCGCGCACCGGCGACCGCGGCAAAGGCGCCTGAAGAGATTCCCCAGCCAACAGGAGACAGCGTACGTTACACCGGAGAAAAAATATCTCTCGACTTTCAGGATGCCGATATCAAAAGTGTGTTCAGACTGATATCGGAAATCAGCGGACTGAATATCGTCGCTGGCCCTGATGTCAAGGCCGCGGTGTCGGTACACATGAAAAATGTCCCCTGGGATCAGGCGCTGGATACTATCCTCGAAGTAAATGGCCTTGGGAAGAAGCAAACGGA
>CAZINZ010000036.1:19914-25550 GCA_964540715.1 uncultured Syntrophaceae bacterium
GGGACAAGCAAGATGATCCTCGATGCTCAACTGTCGGCGCTCGAATCCACCGGCGAGGGCAAGATCATATCATCACCCAAGGTCACCACACTTGATGGCGAGACGGCCACGATAGAACAGGGAGAACAGATTCCTTATACAATTATCGATGCCGATGGTGTTGCAACGACGTCATTCAAGGACGCGACACTGAAACTGGAGGTTACGCCAACCCTTACCCCTGCCGGCAGGATCTCCATAGTGGTAAAGGCAAATAATGATTACGCGGACTGGGAGATCAATACGGCAACAGGACTGCGCGTCGAGAACCCCCCCATCAACACCAGTTCGGTGGAATCAACAATCGTAGTCAGGGACGGGGACACAATAGTTGTCGGCGGCGTGTACAAGACGATCATGGCCGAGACAACGGCGGGTGTTCCCTGGCTGTCAGAGATACCCGTCCTGGGCTGGCTGTTCAAGTACAAGACTGTCTCCAAGGATAAACGTGAACTGCTGATCTTCATCACCCCGAGGGTAATCAAGGACGCAGATTCCGGGGACTTGAGCTGACAGCGAGAAATGATATAAATCTAAGGGACTAAGTCAGGATACGTCGCTGTTACAGTGGTGTATATCCCTCCCCTTACATTGAACCTGCCGACCACTTCGACCCTTTTCGGGTGTATCCTTTCCACAAAGTCTTTCAGGACTTCATTTACCGCCTCTTCGTGAAAGATCCCCCTGTCGCGGTAGGAGTTCAGATATATCTTCAGGGACTTGAGTTCAACCAGAAACCCTCCCGGCGTATATGTGATAACCATTTCCGCAAAGTCCGGCTGCGCAGTCATCGGGCAGAGACATGTAAACTCGGGAAAACGGATGTTTACCTCGTAATCACGCTCCTTGTACCTGTTTTCTATTGCCTCCATAAAACCTCACTAATATGTAGCAGATGGGTGTGTCAAGAAGGGCTATTCCTATCTTGACGATATACTGACTGAGGATCATCATTCCTATTGCCGCCGGTGTAAAGATGCCCCAGAAGGCTATGGTGATGAACAGGATGGAATCGATCAGCTGGGAGACAATCGTCGAAAGATTGTTTCTCAGCCACAGATGCCTCTCGCCGGTCTTTTTTCTCCACCAGTGGAACGCCCATACATCGTGCCTCTGGGATATGATATATGCTGTCATGGAGGCCATTACTATCCTCGGCGTTGATCCGAGGATGGCGTTATATGCCTCCTGGTGTTGCCAGATCTCCGCAGGCGGGAGCATCCTCCCCGCAAGGATTGCGAGTACCATGAACAGCGACATGTAAAATCCGGTCATGACAAGGTCGCCGGCGCTCTTCTTGCCCTCTATCTCCGCCACCACATCGGTTATGAGAAATGTAAGGGGGTAGAGAATGACCGCCGCGGGCAGCACCAGACTTCCCACCGAAATTATCTTGCATGCCAGAATATTAGCAAGAAGCAGAGAGCACACAAAAAGGTATTTTATAAATTGAATATTTTGTGAAGCCATATAAAATCTGATGCTCTCGTAATAAGTAAAGATTGGATGGCAAAGTTGATGCATTCGTAAAAAGTCCCAAAACTGTCATACCGGGCTTGATCCGGTATCCAGAAGTTGTTGAATTTACTGGATTCCGGCTTCCACCGGAATGACGAAAAATGGTACTTTTTGACTTTTTGCCGGTCCATCAAGATTTCCATTGAAAGATGTCAGCAAATCAAATAAAGGTAAGTGCAATATCACTGCGATATGAATTATGTCAATTGATTTCTCAGTGACCTGCCGGCAACATACACCTCGCTGAAAGGGGCCATTATGGATAATGAATATATTGACGATAGACAGCTGTTCCTCGCTGAAACCATGAAGAACATGGATGAAGGGTTGTATGATAACGCTATCGCCCTTGCTGATACGAGACTTAGTCAGTTTCAAGGGGACATGGACGCCTACCTTGTCAAAGCCGCATGCCGGTCACTGATGGACAAACCGCTCGAAGCTCAGGAGATTGTTGACCAGTGGCTCGATATCGTACTGGACCAGTCGAGGGCTTTCGAAATCCTCGGTGACGCATACTGCCGGAAGGGGATGTCAAAAGAGGCCCTGGAATCTTATATAAAATTTGCGGACCTGAATCCCGACCCGCCCGCTTCGCTGCGTGTCTCTGAAAAGATTGCTTCTTTACAGGATGTTACCCTTGACGAGAAACTCGACGATGTCAGTGATGAAAGTGATGACAGGAATGAAACCACCACCATGTTTACTAATTTTCATACCATCACCCTCGCAAAGCTGTATGTGAAACAGGGACACTTTAAGATGGCGGGGGAAGTGCTTGACAGGATGCTGGAAAGAGACCCCAACAATGTAGAGGCCGCGGAGTACGCAACTTATGTGAAGGGCCTGGGTAATAAGGGGTGGGGGCCGGTCGTTGAAGAACTTGGCAGGTGGTTGCGTGGTCTGGGGGAGAGAAGACTTGATTGATCCCTCTGCCCGAAAGAGTCGAATAGAGCGCGTGCGATCAATGCTCCACGGGTTTGATGTGGAGGGCATACTGTTCTTCGAAAAGGCGAATATCCACTATCTGACTGGTTTTACGGGAAGTGACAGCGCGCTTTTTGTAGGCGAGGATTCAACTGTTCTGCTGATAGACGGAAGATATGTGACCCAGGCCAGGTCCGAAGCGACGGGGTGTAATATCCTGCAATTCAGCAACCGGACTGAAACCATGGCAGCAATAATCTCCGATCTCTCGTTGAATCGGGTAGGGGTTGAGTCACCGGCCATCTCGCTGAGTAATTATCTTGAATTACAGGACCGGCTGGAAGATGTATCGTTGAGGCCCCTGTCCGGAGAGATAGAGCGAATAAGAATCATAAAGGACAGGGCAGAGGTCTCTCTCCTCAGAGAGGCGGCAATAATTGCGGCGCGCGCCCTTGAGGAAACCCTAGAACAGATCAGACCCGGTATTTCTGAAAGCGATATCGCCGGTATCCTTGAGACTAAGATGAGAGAGGCCGGGGGTGAAAAAACGTCTTTCGAAACCATAGTGGCCTCCGGCGCTAATTCCGCCCTTCCCCACGCGGTCCCCGGGCCGCGCGAGATACAGGAAGGTGATTTTCTTACAATAGATTATGGAACTGTGCGTATGGGATATCACTCGGATGAGACGTGCACCTTTGCCATCCGGAGTATTACTGAAAAGCAGTCCTCTGTTTACGCGCTCGTTAAAGACGCTCATGATAAGGCACTGAGCGCCGTACGGCCGGGTATCCCATGCAAAGCAATCGACGGGGTCGCCAGGAAGGTTATCGATGATGGCGGCTATGGCCAGTTTTTTTCGCACGGGACAGGTCATGGCGTGGGACTCAATGTCCATGAACCGCCACGGTTATCTGAGAGGGCAAGTGATGTCCTCGAAGAAGGAATGGTCTTTACCATTGAACCAGGCATCTATATCCCGGGCCTGTGGGGCGTAAGGATAGAAGACACCGTTATGGTCAAACAGGACGGATATGAAATCCTCACAAAGATGTCCAAGGATCTCAGAATATTGTAGACTTTATGTTCCATGGGTTGTTTGCTTATGTCGTTTATTGAAGTTACATCGGAAACTACATCGGATGGATAGTTGGAGAGTTATCCATTTCGAGCGTTGTGACCCCTTTGTGAATATGGCAGTAGATGAGGCCATATTCAGGGCTGCCCGGCGGCGGCAACGGCCTCCAACACTCCGATTTTATGGCTGGGAAAAATCGGCTGTTTCACTGGGATATTTTCAGGATGCCGATGCGGAGATTCACTGTGAATACTGCCGCGAGAAAGGCATAGATATCGTCAGACGTCCCACCGGGGGCAAAGCGGTCCTTCATGGGGACGATCTGACCTATTCTGTTGTGGCCAGAGAGAACAACCCACTCTTTACGCCTGATATTGTAGAGACGTACAGAACAATAAGCGCTTGCATAATAAAAGGCCTTGAAAAGTCAGGCGTTGCGGCCGGAATGGAGGAAAAAGGCAGACATGGCGACGGATCATCGAAGGCCTTCTGCTTTGCCGCCTCATATAAGAATGAACTCCTTGCGGACGGCAAAAAGATCTGTGGAAGCGCCCAGGTAAGGGCAAAGGGTGTGTTCCTGCAGCACGGGTCTCTCCTTATTGATTTTGATCCGCTCGCAGTCTGTGCGGCAATAATCACAAAGAATACCGCCATCGGGGCGGAAGGCCTCAAGAAGTCTGTCTCTTCCATCCGGTCGAGTCTCGGTGATAATATTGACATGGAACATCTTTGTGGTAACATTGCCGCGGGGTTTGAGGAGGTCTTGAACATACGCCTGGTTGAGGGGGAATTGTCCCCCGAGGAGGAGTCCATAAGAGACACCCTCCTTCAAAACAAATATCTGAATCCCCGGTGGAATACGGGTCGAGGAGCAAAGAGTGGACTTTGAGAATTTTATAAAAGACGCCGTACTTTCGCAGGAGGCATACCCTGTTGACGCTGATTTGTGCACGATCAAGCTTGACGCCAATGAAAATCCCCACCCCCTGCCACCCGATCTTGGGCGCGCAATCTTCGAGCGACTGAAAGCAGTGTCCCTGAATCGCTATCCCTCTCCCGGCTCACCCAAACTGAAAACCGATTTCGCGGGGTATTTCGGGGTTGACGAAGACATGATCCTTATCGGTAACGGATCGGATGAACTTATCCATATTTTGAATACGGCCGCCACCCCCTCTCGTTCAGGCAGCGTCATGTTTCCAACCCCCACCTTTGCCATGTATGGGATAAGCGCACTCAACACGGGGCACGATATTATCGAAATCCCCCTGAACGACAACTTCGGCCTTGATATAGACGCGATGCTCGGTGCGATACACGACAAAGGCCCGGCCCTTGTATTTCTCAGTTATCCCAACAACCCCACCGGCGCATGCTTTGACAAAGGCGATATTGAAAAGATCCTCAAGGCATCCCGCGGGCTTGTAGTACTCGATGAAGCCTATTTTAATTTTTCGGGAAAAACATTTATGAGCGACCTTGAAAGGTGGGATAACCTTGTAATACTGAGAACCCTCTCCAAGGTAGGCCTTGCTGCACTGAGACTGGGAATCCTCACAGGGCATCCTGCGCTGGTTCATCACCTGAATAAGGTGAGGCTTCCCTATAATATAAATATCTTTTCACAGGTAATCGGAAGCCTGTTTGTTGAGCACAGCGGGGAATTTCTGGAGATGACAGACAGGATCACCTCAGACAGGGTGTGGCTGTTCAACGAGTTGACAGCTATTGAGGGAGTTAATCCATACCCTTCAGATGCGAATTTTATCCTTTTTAGTTGTATTAAGGAAAGGGATGATGTATATCGACGACTTATCGACAGTGACATTCTCGTGAAGAGGTTTACATCCCCTGTCAGTCTCAAAAACTGCATGAGGGTAACGGTAGGAACTGAAGAAGAAAACAGGTTCTTCATTGAGACACTGAAGGTTATAATGCAGGGAGAGTGATAATAGTTTATAGAAATAATCAGGGGCGGATGGCGACCATGTTGCGTGGCCGTTCTGCCCCTTTTCTGTTTTTAGTCAGCAAGAAGAAATAACTCATACACCTTGCTTGTCCTTTTGCTTGTTTCCTG
>CAZINZ010000037.1:0-23344 GCA_964540715.1 uncultured Syntrophaceae bacterium
TCTAGTGGGCTTATGCCTGTCCGAGTTCAAATCTCGGCTTCGGCACCATAAGAAATCTTTGCATGAAGTTATCCCGCGAGTAGATATTTCTCAAGTGCCCGTGGATATTTTTTCACATTCGATATCCGGGTTTGCTCGGCAACCAATCACGTTTACATTCGTTCACTTTCCCGAAAAAAGGGCCCATTTACCGGATGAATCAGGTAGTGCCAGTCTGGTGTCGTAAATGCAAACCGGGTAAAACATCTTTTTCGTCTTGCCTTTTGCTGATATAAAGATTAAAAAACGCGAGGTTGAATTGTGGCAGAGGGTTCGGAACTGCTATAAGAAGTCTTATGACAATGCAGTTGAACATATTTCTGATATCAAAAACTTAATCTTTAAGGGAGGATAATAATGGTTCTGTTAAATCCAAAGAAACACAATCGCGAATATCCCGATGAACGATCACGGGACATTATGAAGAAAACCATTGAGTTTTTTGAGACAAAGGGAAAGATCAAACTCAAAGAAGACGACCACGCCCGGATATGGTATAGGGACTTTCTCGATTTCATAAAGAAAGAAAAGGTATTTGCCCAACTTCTGACACCGACGAAATACGGACTCGACGACAATTATCGCTGGGACACGTGGCGAAATTGCGAATTTAATGAACTCCTCGGTTTTTACGGCCTGCACTACTGGTATACATGGCAGGTGTCCATCCTCGGCCTGGGCCCGATCTGGATGAGTGATAATGAAGAGGCAAAGAAAAAGGCGGCCCAGCTTCTCGACGAGGGCGCCATCTTTGCCTTCGGGCTTTCGGAAAGGGATCACGGAGCAGATATTTATTCAACGGAGATGACCCTCACGCCGCAGGCCGACGGAACCTACCTCGCAAACGGTGAGAAATACTACATAGGAAACGGAAACGAAGCCGAGATGGTATCCACCTTCGGGAAGATGTCTGACACCGGCGATTATGTGTTCTTCGTCTCGAATTTTCATCACAAACAGTACGAACTCGTCAAAAATGTCGTGAATGTCCAGTCCTATGTGGCCGATTTCAAGCTGAATGACTATCCCATTACCGATGCCGATATCCTCAAGAAAGGTCCGCAGGCCTGGGATGACATGTTAAATACGGTAAATGTCGGAAAATATAATCTCGGATGGGCGTCGATCGGTATCTGCACCCATTCATTTTATGAGGCGATCAATCATGCATCGCACCGAAAACTCTTCGGGATGCATGTCACCGACATGCCCCATGTGAAACAGATGTTTACCGACGCATACGTGAGGCTGGTGGGGATGAAGCTCTTCGGTCTCAGGTGCTCCGATTATATCCGCCTCGCGTCTGCTGAAGACCGGCGGTATCTCCTTTACGATCCCACCATGAAGATGAAGGTAACGACTCAGGGAGAGGAAGTAATTAACCTTCTCTGGGATGTCATTGCCGCAAAGGGTTTTGAGAGTGACACCTATTTCGAGATGGCGGGCCGTGATATCCGCGCCCTGCCGAAGCTCGAAGGGACTGTTCATGTCAACATTATGCTCATTATCAAGTTCATGCAGAATTATCTCTTCAACCCCAAAGAATATGAGGAAACAGGAACGATCAATGACAGAAAGAGCGACGACTTCCTCTGGGAGCAAGGGCCAACCAAGGGGCTCGGCAAGGTACAGTTTCACGATTACAATATAGTCTACGACAAATTCGATCGGCCCAACCTGAACATCTTCAAGGAGCAGATAAAGATCTTCAAGGAGATGCTTATAAATGCCACACCGGAGAAATCACAGGGGATGAACCCTGACTTTACGCTCACCGTCGGTGAAATGTTTACCCTTATTGTCTATGGCCAGCTTATCCTTGAAAATGCCCCCATTCACAATGTAGATAACGATGTCATCGATCAGATGTTTGAATGTTATGTGAGAGATTTCTCAGGTTTCGCGCTTGGTCTCTACAGTAAGTCGATGACAACGGAAGCTCAGATGGAATACTGTCTGAAGATGATCAAGAAACCCGCCGTAGATGAGGCCAGGTATCAGAGGGTGTGGGAAACCCATGTGATTGCCCTGAAGGATGCCTATACCATGAATGCCTGATCTGAATAGCAAATGGTAGATGTATGAGAAAAAGGCGGGGCCTTCACCCCCGCCTTTTTTCCTGTGGGAGAAAAACTATTAACACACGATTTGGTCCGATAAGGGTTATTCCCGGTGCATCAGGATGTCGATTAGACGCATGGATATATATGTGGGAATTCATCACGATCAAGAAACACATTCGAAGACTGGAGCAGCAGCAGCGAATATCCCAGGTTGGCGATAGTTTCGTCGCTGTTTAACTCGATCCCCTCGCTGTTCCTTCAGCCCGGCATTCTATCGTAAAAATGGAGGAAATAATGAATATGATGTCAAAAGAGCAGAGCAGAGAATTTGCATCAGAATGGCTGCCCGCATGGACAGGCAATGATCCTGAAAGGCTGCTGGGTTTTTATTCCGACGATGCATTTTACCTCGATCCAACCATACCGGAGGGTGTCAGGGGAAAAGAAGGATTAAGATCGTATTTCAATAAACTGTTGTCAAATAATCCCGATTGGGTATGGACTCAGATTGAGGGCATCCCGATGGAAGACGGGTTCTTGAATAAATGGCACGCCCTTATGCCTGTCGGTCCCGGAAATGTTGAATGTGTCGGAGTATGTTTTGTCCAATTTGACAGTGAGGGAAAGATTCGGCGAAATGAGGTATATTTTGACACGACAGGATTGATATCAGAGATTAAAAAACACAACCAGAATCGATAATCCAGCCTTACATGCAGCGATCGTCAAACAGTCGAATGATTGAGTCGTTTAGTTGGAAAATAAAAGTGTTAAATCAACACATTAGAGTTTCAAGTTTGTCGAGTGTCCAATTTATATGTATAGAGTGTAAATTCGGATAATAATAACGACTTAACCACTCTACTACTCAACCACTTAACGAAATTTGTACATTATAGGAAAGGAGTCATTATGTCTGATATCTGTTTTCTTACAGCTGTTGAAATGGCTGAAAAAATCCGTCAAAGGGAACTTTCTGTTCGTGAGGTAATGGAAGCGCACCTTGAACAGATTGAAAAGATTAATCCTGTGGTAAACGCCATTGTGACGATGATTCATCCGGAGAAACTCCTCGAAGAGGCCGATGCGAAAGACATGGCTCTGGCCGGGGGTGAGGAGGTGGGGCCTCTGCACGGTCTTCCCGTGGCGCACAAGGACCTGGCCATGACGAAGGGTCTCAGGACGACCTTCGGCTCAAAGATATTCAGTGATTTTGTTCCCGAAGATGATTCACTGATTGTGGAGCGTCTGAAGAAGGCCGGAGCCATTACCATAGGTAAGACGAACACGCCTGAATTCGGGGCCGGATCACAGACGTTTAATGAGGTGTTCGGGGAAACGGCAAATCCCTACGATATAACAAAAACCTGCGGCGGAAGCAGCGGAGGTGCGGCGGTGGCCCTTGCCTGCGGGATGCTTCCAGTCGCCGACGGGAGTGACATGGGAGGGTCTCTCAGAAACCCCGCAAGTTTCTGTAACGTCGTTGGGCTGAGACCTTCACCCGGAAGGGTTCCTGTCTGGCCTTCGCTGGCCGCTTGGTTCCCACTTTCCGTGGAAGGCCCCATGGCGCGGACCGTGCGGGACATAGCCCTTATTCTCACCGCGATAGCGGGGCCGGACCCGCGCTCACCCATTTCCATAGACGAACCCGGGGGCATATTCGCCCGTCCGCTGGAGAGGGATTTTAAAGATGTGAAGATTGCCTGGAGCATGGATATGGGAGGGTTGCCAGTCGATCCGGTGGTGATGGATGTCATTGAGGCGCAGAGATGGGTCTTTGAATCTCTGGGTTGTATAACGGAGGAACGATGTCCCGATTTTTCCGATGCCGATGAAATCTTTCGGGTATTGAGGGCATGGAATTTTGAACTGGCCTTTGGAGGCCTTCTCGATGGGCGTAAAGATGACATGAAGGACACCGTTATATGGAACATAGAAGAGGGAAGGAGACTTACCGGTACGCAAATCGGTATAGCGGAAAAAAAGCGCACGGCGCTGTATCACAGTGTGAGAGAGTTTATGGAAACCTGTGAGTACATGATCTTTCCCGTGAGCCAGGTGCCCCCATTCGATCTGAAACAGCGATACATAACGGAGATTAACGGGATCAGGATGGATACGTACATTGACTGGATGAAATCATGCTGCCATGTTTCCACTGTAGGGAACCCCGCGATTTCGGTTCCCTGCGGCTTCACGAAAGATGGTCTTCCGGTGGGGGTGCAGATTGTTGGACGTCACAGGGACGATTTCGGCGTCCTTCAACTCGCACATGCCTTCGAGGCCGCGACGGGTTTTGGAAAGAGGAGACCGGAACTTGCCACCTTGACCACCTGACCATTTTCTCCAACCCGATTCAGCCGCGGCGATTTGAGGCAGAGGTAATGTTTCCTCGCAGTCGCGGGCTTATTTAACCAGTCGAGAGATTTTTCTGAACCTGTCGCCTCCTGCGCTCTTCAGGAGTTCGAACAGGGCCATCTCCACGCTTGTGGGTTTTGCCCCTTCGCTCGTCATCCTTTCGATACCGAGGGTTTTGTTATCGGCCGTTCTTGATGAGATACAGTCTGTTACTATGTGCGCTTCATATCCCTTGCGGATCAGGTCAACCGTTGTCTGATAGACACAGACGTGCGATTCGATACCGGCAACGAGAATCTGGGTGCGCTTTATGTCCTCCAGCTCTCTCATAAACAGGGCCTCTCCGCAACAGCTGAAGCTTGATTTGGGGATGGGTCTGACAGTATCCAGCAGAGAGGATATTTTCGGGATCGTTGCGCCCAGCTTTTCAGGGACCTGTTCTGTTACAATCATGGGGATTCCCAGAATCGTGGCGCCTTTGATTATCTTCTCAAGATTTTCGAAAAGCGTTTCCTTTTCGTGCATGACCTGCGCGAGGCTGTCTTGAATATCAATCACGACCAATATGCTGTTCTCTATTGTTAGCATGTGCTATTCTCTCTCCATTATTCTATTTTCCACGGCATAACATATAAGGTAAAATAGAAAAAGTATATTTTTATGTGCGTGCCATATAATTGTTTTCAATGGTTTGAGGAGGCAGATCACCTTGAAAGCTTTTCAGAATCACAATCCCTCAGAGATACAGGCATGTCAGCCCCATGTGCTGGAGGACGTCTTTCGTTTTCACAGTGCGCTTCCGGGTTATGCACCCACACCTCTCGTCTCAATGGACGGGATTGCCGGCGACATTGGAGTTGGACGTCTGCTGGTAAAGGATGAGGGGAGACGATTTGGTCTGAAGGCATTCAAGGCGCTTGGAGCATCCTATGCCGTATATCGTTTGCTTTATGAACGGAGCGGGGGTTGCCTTGAGCCGGAGGAATTTGTCGGAGGGAAAGGGCGCGATCTGGCGGATGGCATAACCTTTTCCTGCGCGACGGACGGTAACCATGGACGGGCTGTTGCCTGGATAGCGGGATTGCTTGGGAGACCCGCTGTTATTTATGTGCCGGAGGGAACGGTCCCCGCGCGGATCGCCGCGATCAGATCGGAGGGGGCTCGGGTTGTAGTAGTAGATGGCGGTTATGATGCTGCCGTGAGGCGCGCGGAGAAAGAATGTAAAGATGGTCACATGGTTATAGCCGATATCGCGTATCCCGGTTACACAAAAATCCCACGCTATATCCAGCAGGGATATCTCACAATATTTCAAGAGATATCTGAGCAGCTTGAAGAAAAGGGTGAAGAACCCCCGAATATTGTTTTTATACAGGCGGGTGTCGGCGCTTTTGCGTCTACGGCGGCGCAATTCTTCAACAACCCGTCGGATGGTGTCCGTCTGGTCTGCGCGGAGTCGCAGGCCGCTGATTGCCTTTTCCTGTCTGCGAAGGCCGGAGACGGTATGCCACGCTCCGTTTCATCCGGTGCAGGCACCATAATGGCCGGACTGAATTGTGAGACACCGTCACTGACCGCGTGGCCGATGATACGCGACCGTTTTGACGCCTTTGTTTCCATGAAAGATCACTGGGCAGAGGAGGCGATGAGGCTTCTTGCCGCCGGGGGCGTCGTGTCAGGTGAATCCGGGGCCGCGGGACTTGCCGCACTTCTTGCGCTTTATCAGGAGATGCCCGGCTTTCTGAATGAAGAATTGCAGCTACCTGATAATCCGAGTGTACTTGTCATAAACACGGAGGCGGATACCGATCCCGATGGTTATCGTCGAATTATCGAAAAAGGATCATTTCCGGATAAAAAATCGGGATAACCGCCTTGGCAACTTGTCAATCAGTTGAGTGGCAAAGGGTTGAGTTGAAAAAACATTATCCCTGTTTCCAGGTATTGCGGGTATCAAACCAGCGAATTTCCAATTTTGTTGCTGAAACCTGATAGTTCTGATATTATAAATACTTAACTATTTAACCACTCAACTACTCAACGAGATTTGGAGGGAGGGGAAATATGGGAAACATTATAATTATTGTCTCAGCGGCGCTTCTGCTTGTCGTGCTTCTCTATCATGCAAAAAAGGATAACGAGAAGAGCGCCCTGCTGGCCAAAGCGGTTCTTTCAACCCTGTTTGTCGTCACGGCTTTTGTCCAGCCGCATCTTGTCGGTGGATATTATAACTGGCTCCTTGTCGGATTGATATTCTGCCTGATGGGGGATATTTTTCTGGCCCTGCCTCAGAAGGGGATGTTTCTTGCGGGACTGGTGGTTTTCCTGACAGGGCACGTGCTGTATATCTTCGGTTTTTTACGTGTAACAGAGATCGGGCAATGGGCAGGGATGGGATCCCTGGTGATTGCCGCTGTCGGCGGTCTGGTCTATTTCCGGTTGAGAACTTACTTGGGGCGTATGAAAATACCAGTTATATTCTACCTGATTGTTATTTCTGTTATGCTGGCGGGGGCGTGGGCGGTTTTCGGGAATTGCGGTCTGACCAGATCAGGAAGGATCATGATCTTTGCCGGAGCATTTTTGTTTTATCTGTCCGATCTGTTTGTGGCACGTCACCGCTTTGTGAAAAAAGAGTTCTCTAACCGCCTTATAGGCTTGCCCATGTACTACACGGGACAGTTTCTCCTGGCCTTTTCTGTGGGTTTTCTGGGACGGTTATAAGACCATTTTGACCGCGGGATGATTCCGCAATTTATCATATATACCTGTGCGGTGTCCTTCGTTGTCAACCAGCACTTCGAGGTTCATGCTGTGGTATTTCCCGGTTTTGCTGATGCCGGACGGCGTGATTGTATAGTTGCATTCCTTGACGATTTCCTCTATGGCCTCTCCTGTCGCCTTCCTGTCGGAGCCTATTATTTTATAGATCCACCGGCATGGATATTCAATGATTGGAGTTTTGCTGCCCTTGTCTGACATCTCTTTTACTTTTCCTCGATATCTCCAATCAATTAATAGCGGAAGATGGTGGCAAGCGCCGAATCGGTCGGGATTTCCTCCCGGCTCATGGCATATACCGTTCCGCCGTTGAGTATGGTTTGTATTGCGGCAAGATCCAGTAAGTCTTCATTGCCGACTCCGGCATCTTTGTCCAGGTTGATTTCACTTGTGGTGGAGTCAAATGTTCCCCACTGCTGAACACCAACAGATACGAAAAGTATGCCTACACGTCCATGGTAAGCCGCCGGGACGATTTCTCTGACGTCGCTTGAGGTGCGGCCGGTTCCGGCGTTCTGTCTGTACTGTGACAGGGCATCGGCCCTCTTTGTTTCGAGGAAACTTTCCACTATAGGCCGTGCCATATCGAGAAGTCTGTCCGCACTCAATCCTTTCGGATTCCCCGATATTCCTCTGTCTGTGAGGCAGGGATAAGTGTTTGCCTCCCTGTATATGGGGAGAAGATAATCGACCCCCGCGAATATGAGGGGCACCTTTTTGTCCTTCAGGAGTTCATGCAAACCCCTGTCAACATGCTGAAAGTACTGCAGGAGATTTGCCTTCATATCTTCGGAGCCTGTGTGACGCTGGAGGCGTTTCTCGAAATCGTCAAGATTAAGCGCCTCATCAAGATTTTCCGGGATGTCTTTATGTTCCATCTCTTCCGCATGTTGCAGTGAACACCTCAAAAGTCGTACATCTTTCTGGCTGATTGCCAGGATGTAGAATTCCGTGTCAGAGGCAATCAAAGGAATAAGTGGCTTAATGTGGAAACGATCCGTTATAACTACCAGTTCCTTGAAGTTTTGCGGCAGACGGTAATATCTGAATGAATCAGGTGACAGAAACATGGCAAGCCCGTCACTCTGGCTGTGCCAGAATGGCTGATTGCCTGACATTTCCTGCGCGGGAGCGAGTATGTCTTTTATTTCCGACGGCCGTAATTCACTTGAAAGCAGGCGATCTTCGGCATTGCGAAGCAGATTTTTGTATCGAATCTGATTCTGCTGTATCCCGGTTCCGTTCTTGACCGCGGGCATATAGATAGAAACACATATTCCAAGTTGCCTCTGCATCAAAGACTTCAATTCGTTGCCGGATAGTATGTCCATACGATCAATCTCCTTATAAACATGATTTATGCAGCATCTCTCTTCTGTGGGGTGCATGTACCACGCCGCGTAGATTGGTTGTTAACAAGTTGCTTGCGGTTGTTATCCTGACATGTCGGTGCAGTGCAGCTTTTTACGATTTATTGACAACGGAAGGAAGCCACCTGTAAACCGGAGTCAGGTACCTTGCCACCTGTCCCTTCAGGGGTATCATGAAGATAAAACACTTTTTCTGGTCGGGAACAATAGCGATATGTCTGATAATACCCGGTTCTGGATTTCGATCAATGAAACGCATCAAGCGTGTATGGGTTTCCATGCTCTCGTAATACAGTAGAAATGTACATGTCCCCCATGTCACAACCTCTCTGTTGAAACGTTCGGCGCCTGATATTGCTGCCCCGACAAATCGTGAGTATTGTGTTTCTATGAGGTGGCATTCTTCTGCAGGTTTGGTCTTGAGATACAGCTCTATGAACAATCTGTCATACTTTTTTATGAGCTTTGATATGGGAAAATAAAGCCATGAATGTCTTGGGAGCATGGTAATTGTGGCATCGACTCGTGACAGAAATGCACCCTTTTTTCTGAAGTAGAGATTGGCATGGTATCCAATGGCGCCTCCGATATTGGTAAAGGTCTGATCGTCGGGATGGAACACCTCCATGAGATCGTTAAAGGCGCTGAGGAATATCTCTTTGTTGTGTCTTCGCCCCCAGAAATAACCGAATGTCAGAAGAAACGAAAAGGCGACAAAGAGGAAAAAAACAGGCTGAGTTAATATGTGTTCGTATTTGAACATAGATTTAACAGTTACCAGGAATCGGGAATAATACTTTCACCCACATCATACAGCGCACCTTTCCTTCCGTCAAGGAGAGTCTTTGCCAGCTGTATGCGCTCAAGGGCGACATTCTTTGCCATCCCCTTCATCTGTTCTTCAACATACGTTGCCATTTCCTCATTTTCTTCGGTCACCTTGTTGTCTACAAGCAGGCGCAGAGGAAGACCCAGATCGTCAAGCCCTTTAATCAACCTTTGTGATTCTCTGAGGGAAAGTATGTCCGGGTTGAATACCAGCACCATATTACAGTCCACGCCACACAGGGTCCTGTCGAGAGTCTGATAATTATCGCTGAGTTTCCACAGTCTTTTCATGATATCGTCGTCTTCTTCTTTATAGTCGAGAATGGTTTCTGCTGAACTTAAGGTGCCCCTTATTCGGTGGATCGTGTAGCGTTTTTCCAGTATCTGTCGTCTTATTCCAATCAATCTGTCGATCCAGGTTATCGTAACCTTAGGCAGGGCGAGAAACCTGAGAGTCAGCCCTGTTGGGGGTGTGTCGAAGATTATATAGTCGAAATCCGTTTCATCCCGTATGGTCTTTTCAATACTCGTAAGGAGAGCATATTCTTCTATGCCGGGAGAGTACTTGAGAATGGAGAAATAGGTGTCCAGATTCAGTGTCTTCAGATAGCTATATGTGTTGGAAAGGACACTGGTTTCCTTCTCCAGGTATTCACGCGACAGTTTTTTTAGATTGATCTCGCTCAGAAAGAGTGTCTTCGTAAATTTTTTCTTCCCGTTCTTGATGGTGACCCCGAAGATATCACCGAGGTTGTGCGCCGGGTCCAGAGAAACGATCAGTACGCGTGACTTCTGGGAGAGCTGCCATGCCGCGGCCGCCGCCATGGTCGATTTTCCAACCCCTCCTTTTCCGGTGAAAAAGAATATTTTCATTCAGTCGATCCCTATAGTTCCCGCCATCTCAGCCAGCATGTCCCCCGCGTCCTGCGCCCTTCTGTTCAGGACCTTCATCTCACGTTCCATGAAGGGAAGCAGCTCAACTGCCAGAAAGGAGGGAGGAGACGGGAGCCCGATGAAAGACCCCAGAAGTAACAACGCGAAGATATTCTCCAACTCCTTCACCTCAACCCCTGTGAGGGCGGCGGCACTTTCCCGGTGAGAAGCATCGAAATCGGAAAGTATGCGTTTGAAAAATTCGAATATTGGAAAAGCCATTGAATGGTCAGCAATGCTTGGTTAAACCGGCGCACGGCTTCCTGCCGTGCGCCGGTAAAAGATGTGAATTAAGATTTTGATCAATCAACCTTGTGTGCTCTGGCCTTGATGAAATCCCAGATAAATACAAAGTTAAGGACCAACATCACGCAAAGCAGGACCGTGACTGTCCAGCCTGGAACAGGTTTCGCTGCAATGGCGCCAGGTTGAACTACCGCGATGAACCACACAAGACCACATGTGACAGTAATCCAGAGCAACCAGGCCGGGATGACTGCGACTCCTGCGAAAGAAGACTTCAGTTTCTTGGCTGCGAAGGCTGCGCCTGTCATAAGGGCAATGGCAGCGATTAGCTGGTTAGCAGCGCCGAAAGAACCCCAGATGATGAGCCAGTTTCCTGTCGCGGCCAGCCATATCCCGATTGCGGCCGGAATAATAGAGGCAATCCAGCGGTTGGTCAGGAAGTTGTAGAACCCTGAGGCGGTTTCCTTCAGAGGCAGGGCCATCTCGGCCAGGCAGTAGCGTCCGAGACGATTTGTGGTATCCAGCGTGGTCATGGCAAATGAGGCAACCCACATACCGGCAATAACCTTTACGAACTTAACAGGGATAAAACACAGCCACGTCGCGCTGACCATGTCGGCATATGATTGGACGAAAAGATTTGCCTTTGAAAGCTTTACCGACGCGGAGGCCTTTGTAAACATGGCTCCCCAGTTGCCTGCATTTAATGTTTCAACGGACACACCAGCGTTCTGGAGGGCGGTATATCCGAAACCGGCTATGGAGACGATAACGATAGTGGAAAGGAACCCCTCGGTAAACATCGCGCCGTAGCCAATGAACAGACCGTCACTCTCTTTGGTAAGCTGTTTGGAAGTTGTACCTGAAGCAACGAGAGAGTGGAAACCGGACAGCGAACCGCAGGCGATAATCAGCGGAATTGCCGGCCAGAACGGCGTCGGTTTGCCTCCCAACAAAATCGGAGAGAAGCTCGAAAATGCCGGAACCTCAAATCCCCTGAAGGCAAAAACGGCCGCCACAAAACCCAGTGCCAATCCAAAATACAGAAGCCAGGAATTGAGATAATCCCTCGGCTGCAACAGGACATTGACGGGGATGGCGGCGGCAATGATGATGTAGAAGAAGAATATCCACATCCAGGTCATATAACCGAGCTTAATTGGTGTTATCGTTCCAAGCCAGATGGCGGCAATCAGCATTGCTATACCGATGACAGTTGAAACGCCGAAGTTCAGCTTTATGCGGTAAAGCAGGACACCGAGGATCAGGCCGGCTAAGATCTTCCAGGCGTATGCCGAAGCGATAGCGGGGGTTCTGACAAACATCCCGCCAACAATCGCTGCAAAGGCGGCTACGACGAGGATCAGAAGGAAGAAGACAATCCAGTAGAATGCCACTCCCGTTCTCTTTCCTATTAGATCTGATGCGACAAACTGAATCGATTTGCCATCGTAGCGGACAGACGACATCAGGGCGAGGTAATCATGGACTGCTCCGATGAATATGTTGCCGAACCATACCCAGAGCAGACCCGGTAACCATCCCCAGCATATTGCCAGCGCCGGACCGATAATCGGTGCTGCACCGGCAATCGACGCGAAGTGATGTCCGAAGAGAACCTCTCTCCTCGCCGGGATGTAATCCACCCCGTCATAGATGCGTTTCGCCGGTGTCTCTGTGGAATCCGAGGCCTTAACGACATCACGCTCTATTTTCTTGCCGTAGGTGAAATACAAGATTAAATAGAGAAAAAAACCGATAATGATAACTAATGTTGTCATTTCCTACCTCCTTTTCTAATGGTTAAGCAATTAAGAATTAAATCAACAAAATACCTCACTATACTTGGCGTGGCACTGATGACCATGCCGGGATGAGCGCACTCTATTATGCGAGAAACAACCGTTCTGCGATATGAAAATGAGCAAACAGGAATTTATTCTGATATATACACGTATATTTTGTTAGTACTCCTTCATAAATTTAAAGTCAATTTTTTTTTGGTTGGTTCAAGAATAAAAAATGAAGAAAAAAGATGAATGATTATGCTATTATACATGTCTTCGTCGGGATTTCACCCGTATATCTTACGAATATTCCAATATAACAGGGATGGTATGGAGTTTTGGAGAACAAAATGATTCGAACCATAACGATACTGTTTGTCGGCATAGCCTCCATATCCTTTGCGGCTATCTTCATAAGATTCTGTGATGATGTTCCGGCGATTATGATAGCCACATACAGGCTCAGCATCGCGTCCATAATCCTGCTTGTATTCTCTATGATAAAAGGTGTTTCATTCAGGACCGTATCCAGGAGAGATATGGTGCTTTCACTTGCGGGGGGAGTGTTTCTGGGGCTGCATTTTATCTTCTGGACAACGTCCCTGAAATATACGTCGGTTGCGAGCAGTGTGGTACTTGTTACAACGAATCCCATATTTGTCGGCATATTTTCCTGGTTGTTTCTGAAAGAAAAACAATATGCAGAGATTATAGCCGGGACTATCCTGTGTCTCCTCGGCAGTGTCGTGATCGCAGCGGGAGACAGCGGACTTCATTCCCTGATTCTGCTTGACAAAAAGGCGCTGACTGGAGACGTCCTTGCTCTGATGGGGGCGGTGATGGGGAGCGCGTATCTACTGACGGGAAGCAGGGTGAGAGAACGTCTCGACATACTGACATATATAACAATCGTGTTCACGGCAAGCGCCCTGTTTCTGATAGGCACATCCTTTGTCATGGGCATATCGCCTGCGGGGTACAGACCTTCTTCCTATATGTATATGGTACTGCTGGCTGTTATCCCGCAGCTCGTGGGACACACATCCATAAACTGGGCGCTGGAACACCTGAGGGCGGGTATGATTGCGATATCGATTCTCGGAGAGGCAATCGGCGCTACGATCCTGGCATATCTCTTCTTCGGGGAAACGGTGAGCACATTCCAGGTAGCGGGAATGGTGCTCGTATTTGCAGCCATTATCATAGCGTCGAGGAAGGGTAAAAAGACGTTGAGGCAACCGGTCTGACCCCTTGGGGCATGGACGACGGGCTGGTAGTCTCAAAGGCCCGATCACCTTATTCAGCCTTCTTCGGCATTCTTACCATTAATACGGGTACCTTGCCTCCCCGCAGCACTTTGTCAGTGACACTGCCGAAGGCCCATCGGGAGAAACCATGCCGTCCATGTGTTGACATGGCCACCATGTCGGCCCCGACTTCTTCTTCAGCCTTAATAATTTCGTTAGCAGAGGATGTGCCGAACGCCGCTATACATTTCACGACGGCCCCTCTACTTTTCAGGCCTTCACCAGCCTCATCAAGGTAATCCATTGTCATCTTCTTTGTTTGCTCCAGCTCACTCTCAGTATAAGGAATCTCGACTGCTGATTCTCCAGCAGCAATAGTATGTGTCAATGATGTAATTACCTGGAGGAGAACTACTTCTGTTTTCTTTCCCGTCGCCAGTTTAGACACTCGTTCTTCAACGTAGCGCAGGGCCGCTTCTCCTAATGTGGAACCATCCAAAGGGATCAATATTTTTTCGGACATGGTACACCTCCTCATGATTTGACTTCCATTTGTTCAGACCATCCGGCTTTACGGGCTGATCTTCCCTGCATTTCGAAAATCGAAAGTGACAGCGGCTACTGCGATATTCAGCGGCTACAGTGCAGTGCTATTACTCGTTCCATTCTTCTGCCATAAGCCAGTGCTCCGCCTATTAAATTCACCGGATGTTGCCTTGATATAATTAAGACACAATATGAGTAATTGTCAATAGCTGAAAGCGGGAGAGTTTCGGGTTTGCAGTGAAGCGGGATTTATTCTTGATTCCTAAGAATCATATTCTCAAGGGTCTCATTTTTTCAGCGCCGCTCCGCCGAGATATGCCTCCTGGACCTTTGGGTTGGATTTCAGTTCCTGTGATGAACCGCTTATGGATATACGACCGTTCTCGAGGACATGTCCCCTGTGAGCGATGTCTATTGCTCTTTTCGCGTTCTGTTCAACCAGCAGTATTGATGTACCCTGATCATTTATTTCGTGTATGATCTTGAATATCTGGGCTACCAGGATAGGCGCCAGGCCCAGGGATGGTTCGTCAAGAAGCAGAACACGCGGAGAACTCATGAGCGCGCGTCCTATGGCCAACATCTGCTGTTCTCCACCCGATAGTGTGCCCGCCATCTGCCGCCGTCTTTTCAGTAAGATCGGGAAAAGAGAGAAGACACGTTCCCGTGCCTCTGCCATTATCCCTTTTTCCTTCCTTTTGGTGTAGGCTCCGAGATTCAGGTTTTCCTCTACGGTCAGAGTGGAAAATACCTTGCGTCCTTCGGGTGATTGAGAGATGCCCCTCTGGACGATCTCAAACGCGGGGATGGGGTTTAATTCCTCACCTTCAAATGTAACGGTACCTTCGCTGATGGGGAGGAGTCCGGAGATTGCATTAAGCAGGGTCGATTTCCCCGCCCCGTTTGCACCGAGAACGGTTACAATCTCTCCCTCGTCAAGATAGATGGAAACCCCCTTCAGGGCCTCAATCGAACCGTAAGAGATATGCAGGCTGTCGATTATGAGAAGTGGTTTCACGTCAACTCTCTCCGTCGCCCTGCTGGTCATCATAACCGAGATAGGCCTCGATCACCTTGGGGTTGTTGTAGACTGTCTCAGGGCGGCCTTCCGCGATTCTGGCCCCTTCGTCCATCACGATGACCCAGTCGGAAATACCCATTACAACGTTCATATCGTGCTCGATCAGGAATATACTAAAATTTTCTTTCGCCAGACTCTTGAGAAAAATCATCAGGTCTTCCGTCTCGCTCGGATTCAGTCCGCTGCTTGGTTCGTCCAGTGCCAGCAGACCGGGTTCTGTCGCAAGCGCGCGAGCGATTTCCAGCATGCGCTGGCTGCCGTATGCTATATTTTTTGCAAGTTCATGCCGGGAATCCCACAGGCCAACCTGATGAATTCGCGACTCTGCCACTTCCCGTATATGTTGCTCTTCCTTTTTCTGACGGGATGTCCTGAAGATCGATCCCCACATGCCTGCTGAACCGCGGCAGTGCTGTCCCGCCATTATGTTTTCCAGGCAGGTCATATTGGAGAAGAGGCGTATATTCTGAAAAGTGCGTGCAATTCCGCGAGAGACGATCTGGTGGGGCTTCTGTCCCGTAATGTCTTTACCATTGAATAAGACACTCCCACCTTCGGGCTTATAAATTCCGGTGACTACATTGAATACGGTTGTCTTGCCCGCCCCGTTGGGGCCTATGAGACTGCATATCTCGCCTTCGCGGACCTGTGAGTCAAAGTTGTTGACGGCGGTCAGGCCTCCAAAGACCTTCGTGAGCTTACGGGTTTCCAAGATTGCCCTGTCTGTGGTTCGAAGATCTGCCTCAGCCATTTTGTCTCCGTGATTTCAGGATGGATTTAATGTCAGATCCCCCCCCTCCTGCGAGGCCAGACCCCTCCCGGTCGGAACATCATCATAAGGATCATAACCGTCCCGAATATGAGCATCCTGTACATGGCGAAAGGGCGGAAAATTTCGGGAAAGAGACTTATGACCGCTGCGCCTATAAGGACACCGGGGATTGAACCCATCCCCCCGATAAGAACGATGCAGAACATCAGGCATGATTCCATGAAAGAAAAACTTTCAGGAGAAACGCACATGAGCTTGCTCGCGTAAATATTTCCCGCGATTCCAGCCATGGCCGCGCCCAGCACGAAGGCAAGCAGTTTGTAGTGTCGGACGTTGATTCCGTTGGCGTTTGCCGCCACTTCATCTTCACGGATGCAGTTCCACGCGCGACCAATGCGTGAGTTCTGGAGTCTTATAAGGGACAGGATGCTGAAACCAACAACGATCCAGATAAAAAAGTAGTACTCGATTGAGGAATCAATCACAAAAAAGCTGCCCAGAGAGGGAAAATCGATTCCGAATACACCATTTGGACCGCCCGTAAGATCGAAGGGATTGTTGATAAGAGACAGCCGAACAATTTCTCCCATGCCGATTGTGACGATGCACAGATAATCGCCACGGAGGTGGATTATGGGTGAACAGACCAGATAGGCAAAAAGCGCCGCGGAAATGGCACTTACGGGAAGAAGGACAAGGATGGGAATGCCGAATTTGGTATTGAGGATAGCCGTGGTATATGCGCCAATGGCATAGAAGCCGGCATGACCGAGGTCGAACAATCCGACTTCACCCAAAACGATATTGAGACTCAGGCCGAGAAGGGCATAGGTACCGAAGAAGAACGCAACATCGATGTAGTAGTTGTTTGCCGCGAACGGATAGATGATAAAAATGCCCAATACGGCGAACAGTGCGCCCTGTTGAGGCGAGAAGAAACTGCCTGATTTTGAAATCCTGGTGTCTTCCATGCGTTTACACTTTTTCCGCCAATTTTTCACCGAATAGTCCGTTGGGACGGAAGATCAGAACCAGGATCAGTATCAGGAAAACAAACACGTCTTTCCACGACGACGATATATAGACTCCGCCGAACATTTCCAGAAGACCCAGGATCAATCCGCCGAACATTGCGCCCGGCAGGTTGCCTATACCCCCCAGTATGGTGGCTGTGAATGCCTTGAGTCCGTAGTTCCAGCCCATCGTAAAGCTGATTTGCCGGTAATACATGCCCACCATTACACCGGTTATTGCGCCCAGTGCCGGCCCCAGGGTGAAAATGAAAAATATTACCTTGTTGAAATTTATCCCCATCAGGGAGGCTGTGTCACGATCAAGAGCTGCTGCCCTGATAGCGCTGCCGAAGAGGGTTTTCTGGATTATATAGTACAGTATGCCCATGAGGAGAAAGGAAAAGACCAGGATTACTATCTGAAGCAGTGTTACATGCAGATCACCAAGCTGTATGTGGATATTCGGTATCACTGATGCCGGATATGCCTGATAGCGTGGACCCCAGATGACCATGATCGCGTTTTGGAGTAAGATGGATGCTCCAAGGGCGGAGACAACGGCGGGGAGCCGCCCCGCCGGATAAATGGGGCGATACGCAAGCCGTTCCACCGTTATTCCCACAAGCGCGAGACAGATTGCGGCAATTACCATGGCCACAATAATCCCGCCCCACAGTCCGCAATGGGCGGTTAAGAACGCGGACCCGAATACCAGAACGGTGTATCCGAGATAAGAACCTAACGTGAAAAAATCTCCATGGGCGAAATTTATCAGCTTCAGGACACCATAGACCATGGAGTACCCAAGGGCTATGAGAGCGTAAAATGAGCCGATTGTAAGGCCGTTTATGGTTTGTTCTAATACAATTTCCACTTTTTTCTTTCTTTGTGACGGTTCAGGAGTAAGGGGCTGCGGAACCGCAATCCATATATTTTATCACGAAAACACGAGAAGAGACCTTTTGCAAAAGGTCTCTTCTCTGTGGAGACACCTATTCACTTGTCGGATCAAAGGTTTTGAGTATTGATCTCCTTGCCCCGATTCTTAATCCGTTACTCGGAGACAGATATCTTTCCCGCCTTGTCAACAACGTACAGATAAAAAGGAACGCCCTCTCTGTCTCCCTGCTCGGTGAAACCTATTGGGCCTGTTATGCCGTTAGCGCCGTCAATTTTGTTTCTAAGGTAATCTGCTATGACGTCAGAATCGGTGGAGCCCGATTTGTCGATGGCGTACGCGATGATACCGAACGCGTCGGCGGCATAAATAGGCCATGGACTTGATGGGATTTCTCCGAACTTGGCCCTGTAGGCATCCAGGAATTCCTTTGCCTCGGGGTATGGAAGGTCACCGGGCAGCGGTTCATTGGTCATATAACAACCTTTTGCCACATCAAGGCCTGCGATCTTGACAAATTCATCATTAATTGCCGCGTTTCCCCCTACAAAGGTACAGGTTATCCCTATGTCTCTTGCCTGTGTTACAAGCAGAGCCGCCTCCGCGTAATATCCGGTGAAATACCAGAGGTCGGGTTTAGTCTCGCGCAATCTTGTAAGGGGCACACGAAAATCCTTTTCCCCGGGGGTGATGGCATCATAGTAAACGATTTCAGCCTCCCCGGAATCCAGCATGGGTTTGAGCCCCCGTTTCGTATCTTCGGCCAGCCCTTTTCCGAAGGCTGTATTGTCATGCAATATGGCGATTCTCTTTGCGCCGAATTTTTCGGATGCAACCTTCGCAAAGAATACACCCTGTGAATCATCACGGCCACATGTTCGGAAGAAGTAATTGAACCCTCTCTGCGTAAGACGGACGGCCGTTACGCCATAGCCTATGTTAACCTTCTTGAATTTCTCGTAGATATTGGAGGCAGGTTCACAAATGGACGAGCCGTATGTGGATACAGATGCAATGACTTCTTTTTGCCCGACCAGTTTCATTGCCGCCAGGGCGCCTGTTTTTGGTTCACCCGCGTCATCAACCACCCTGAGTTCGACCATGCGCCCTCCGAGGATGCCGCCTTTTTTGTTGATCAACTCAGCCGCTATTTCACAGGACTGTCTCGCCATCTGCCCCTCGTAGGCCCATGGCCCGGTAATCGGACCCTGAAGGCCTATGACTATAGAGTTCGGAGCTGCCGCTCCCAGACTGACAGGCACAAGAATGCATACCAGTACGCTTATAAATAACCATTTCACAATCTTCATAGGTTTCCCCTCCCTTTCTTTGCTGTCGGCAAAATGCCTGTATTTTCAAGAGTGGCGAGTATAGGAAAGGGAGGGTTGCGTGTCAAGGATAAAGTATCAATGCCGGGCCGGATTTTTAGCTTGACCCTGAAACCAATATGTTGGACCATAAGGCGTTCTGACGAAACTTTGTTATATCAGATTGCCTGGTCTTTACGAGTTTATCAATTTCGAAAGGAGGATCTTCCATGTTTAAAAAGATACTGTATCCGACCGATTTTTCAGATGTGGCGCACAGTGCCCTGGATTTTATTATTCGCCTGAAAGATGCCGGCGCGAAAGAGGTAGTTATCCTTCATGTTATCGATAAGGGGAACTTCGACGCCATAGCCAGATACGCAACAAAAGACATCCTTGAGATCGAAAAGAATCTGGAAGAAAGGGCGATGGCCGAGATAGCTCCAATAGGGGAAAGACTGCAAAAAAAAGGATTCAAGATCAAAATATTAATCAGCAGAGCAGTCCCATTTATGGAGATACTGAGAGTGGAAGAAAAAGAAAAGGTCTCCGCTATTGTTATCGGTTCTCATGGCGCGAGTAATATAGCGGAGATATTTCTCGGATCCGTTTCGGAAAAGGTAATAAGGAGAGCAAAGACACCCGTCCTTGTCATCAGGTGATATGAACTGAAAGGCAAGCGCCACCTTGCTGACCCCTGAATCGGTGGCTCTCGTGCCGGTAACCTCTTCCGTGGAGACCAAAACAAACGACACTCAGGCCGAACTCAAGGACACTGGCAAGGCAGTCTCCGAAGCCTTGTCTTCCGCCGGTGACAAAATATCCGATAAATTGAAGGATACAGATATCATCTCCGAGCTTCTCGGCTGGTGGGCGACCAATCTGTGGGGCACAGAGACCCCACGCTACACTGTATTCACCCTCACCCCAACCCTCTCCTTTTGTCCCATATCGGCAGGCATCTTCTTCGGGAGCCTCTTTTCCGTTGCCGTTACACACAATTCTAAAATCATCATGCACTTGCTGTACGGAATCGGAAGCATTCCAAAAGACTTTATATAGTTTGTTTGACGCGTGCTCAAAGAGCAATTAAAAAGGAGACCACGAAAGCCCACTCACTGAAAGTGCTATCCCCCCGAATCAGACAAAACAAAAGGGTCACGAATTTACCGTAACCCTTTTGTTTTTATGACTGGCGTCCCCACGGGGAGTCGAACCCCGGCTGCCGGCGTGAAAAGCCGGTGTCCTAGGCCACTAGACGATGGGGACATATTTCGAATGTAAAAAAACATAAAAAAGAATTGCCGCTTATATATCTTTATCTGCCACTGTGTCAACAATAAATTGAGCCTTTTAACCACCATTTCGTCTCTTCAACTCTTTAGGACGGCGCTCATTGAATCGACCGTAGTGATCACGCAAGAAGGGGAGAGGTTTTGCTGGGAGAGATGTTTTGCTGTTGACAAACGATAATATCACTGTGGTAAGGGGGCGCAGTATCCGATATCTGAAACGTTGGAGGGGAGCGCACCGGAAAGGATTTTTCCGATTTGACGTAATATGGAATCAGCACCCCTCAGTCGAACACAACCGGTTCTCTCAGGATAGACCTTCTTGCCGTGGCGGCAAGGGAAGCTGTCTGCGGGTGAGTGTCCTTTAGGGATGCTATCTGATGAAGACAGTCGGCTGTTCTCGATATCAGCATGGCAAGGTCGCCGTCCGCTACCTTTGTCCTCTGAACTAAGCGGTCCCATTCTGTTCCGGTGGCCCAGCTGTAGATGGCTGCGGAGGTCCAGAGGGGAAGGGGAGCCGTGTCAAATCCACGAGTCGTCATCCTTTTCGAGAGGGGTTCTGCAGACTTGGAGACCCTGTCAAATGCCTTCCTTAACCGTTTCGGCAGTGATGTTCTGCTTATGGCGATATTGTGGCTCCTGTCATACGCGAATGGAGCGATAACGGCGGCGAGAAGGGCTTCGCTCTCGCATGGAAAGGCGTCATCTCTCAGGCATTGCGCGATCAGGAGGGGCTGGTCCAGCCTGAGCTGCGATGTCCAGATGCCGTCTTCGGTGAGGCGATACGTATCATCTACAAAGCCTTCCGCTTTCAGAAAATCGAGGTGCCTGCTAAAATCTTCCCAGAGAGTTGTTTTCTCCATTTTCCGCATGTGCTGATAATTCGCGAGTGATCTTTCAAAGATATCTCTGATTCCTTCAGGGGTATGGGACAACAGGAGATTCAGTGCCATTGAGAAATCGCTTCGAATGCGGCTTGTTATCCTTTCCGGTTTTGAGAAACAGAGTTTCTGGACATGAAGGAGATCCATGAATTTTCCGGGGAAAACCAGCATAAAGCCGATCTTGTCCTGTCCCCGTCTCCCTGCCCTCCCGGTCATCTGGTGAAAGGCGGTTGCGTCCAGTGGCGCAAATTCACTGCCGTTGAACTGATCTGAATTGAACAGTACCACTGTCCTTGCGGGAAAATTTACCCCGGCGGCCACCGTAGATGTGGCGAATACTGCGTCAAGATGTTCACCTTTCATCATGGTTTCCACAACGGATTTCCATGCCGGAAGCTGTCCCCCGTGATGTGCCCCAACCCTTGAATGGCGGAGCCCCGGAAGCTGTTTGTGATTTTTCAGGTATGGATGATGCTCCAGTATTCCGTTAAGATCGTTTTCAAAAAGATCGTTATTTCTGCGATCTGAGGCGAGTTTGCAGAGGTTTACCGCGGCATCGCAGTCCCCCCTTGATTTCAGAAAGAATATTGCCGGCAGCAGGTTGAAATCACGCATGATTTCTATGATCGTGTCAAATGGGGGCAATTTGCCCCTGAAGAAGCGCTTATTTTTGTTTTTTTCAAGCCAGGAATTGACTGTCTCATGCAGTCTGTTTCCATTCAGCAGGGGTGCTATCTTTTTCGGAAGGTGGAGGAACAGGGGGTAAAGGGGGACGGGTCTTTCATTGTCTTCTATGACAACGCATTTCTTGTTTCGCAGCGAACTCAACCATCCAGCTATTTCCCGGCTGTTTCCGATAGTGGCGGACAGCATGAGCATATTTATCCTGCTGGGAAGATAGATCATTATCTCTTCCCATACCACGCCCCTGTCTTCATCTCCCAGGAAATGAGCCTCGTCAAGTATGACGAGGTCACAATCAAGATCTTTTTCACTGTGCATGGCCTCATATAGTCTGTTCCTCAGGATTTCGGTTGTACCCACTATTACAGGGGCATCTGAGTTCTCCTTTGTGTCACCTGTAAGAATGCCTACATTCTCATATCCGAAGGCCGCTACAAACTCAGTCCGCTTTGAATTGGTCAGCGCTTTCAGTGGAGAGGCATACCAGCAGCGGCCGCCACGCTCAAAGATGGATTGGATTGCTTTTTCGGCAATCCAGGTCTTTCCCGCCCCGGTAGGAGCTGTCACGAGACAATCGGTCTTCTGTATGGCCTTGAGTGCTTCTGTCTGGAAGGGATCGGGCCTGAATGGCGCAGGATCGGGTTTTCCGATGCGGGAAAACACCTTCTCCAGTACTGGATCGGCCTGCGGTTTCATCTCCGCACGGGTATCTTGATGGGTGTTCTTGCTTCTTCTCCGTGAATGGTGGTAGTTGTATCTTGTTTTTCTGGAGGTGGTGTGATGTTTTTGGGTCTGTGTCATAAGTTGTATATTGTCCAGTCCGGGTTATTAGACGGCATAGATATCACAATTTGATAAACTTGTAAAAATCAGGATTATCGTGTGATGGTTACTGAGAAGCTGAGAGATATATATTGGGGCTGGGTTGTTGTCACGGGAGCGTTTCTTGTGCTGGGTGTGAGTTACGGCGCCAGATATTGCTTCGGAGTGTTTGTGCATCCGATGTTTGTGGATTATCAGTGGCCGATGTCTGCCATATCTATCGGATACTCAATAAATCTCCTGTTTTACGCGCTTGGCGGTCTGGTCAGCGGTCGCTTGCTCGACAGGATGGCACCCAAGTGGATAATGACGATTGGGGCATGCCTCGCCGCGCTCGGTTTTATCTCCACAGGCTTTGTCCGTACGCCGGTACAGCTGTACCTGACTTATGGT
>CAZINZ010000037.1:23444-25460 GCA_964540715.1 uncultured Syntrophaceae bacterium
CAGGGGCTTATGGGAAAATCCAGGCCTGAGGCATATGGCCTGTTACCGGACGGAGATCAACCAGCGACAAAGCCGCTTAAAAAGAGATATGACGTCAATGTATTGGCTTATAGCTCTCCGTCAACCATTCTCAAAGATTATCGTTTCTGGGTGCTTGTGAGCTGCTTCAGCGGCGCGATTATGGCACAATCAATGGTATTTGTGCACCAGGTTTCCTACGCGATCGACAACGACATAGGCAGGGTAGCCGCCGCCTCTTCTCTCGGAGCCATAGGCCTCGCGAGCATATTCGGAAGATTCTTTTTTGGATGGCTCAGCGATCATATCCGTGATCCCAAATACTCAGCCCTGTTGGGATATCTTGTAATGACATCGGGGATGTACATTCTGTTGAACACAAGTACCGTAGGAACGCTTTATGCGTACGCCCTTGTCTTCGGCTTCGGATATGGCTCCCTCGCGCCCATGATGCCTGTCCTGCTATCCGATAGATTTGGCAGAGATGTGCTGGGTTCATCTTACGGGTTCCTGATATTCTTCACCGCTGGCGTCGGAGGAAGCATGGGTCCCGTGCTGGGGGGAATAATTTACGATTCTACAGGCTCATATGACTATGCGTGGCGCCTGAATATTGCTGTGCTGATCTTTATTTCCCTTCTTATACTTGCCCTGAAGCCGAAGAAGCGGGATGCTGGAAATGATGCATGAAGAACTGGAGAAAATGAGCTATATTACGGCACAACATGGCCTGGACCCCGTTCTGTTTTTAATATAGTGTTTATATCTATTTTTCATCCCGTCACTAACTTGTTAGAATCAATGCAGTAAGCCATAACCATTTAATATAACAGCATATAACCGGATGCTTGTTTTGCGGGCAATCTGGTATAAGTAGGAGATTCTAAAGCACTTACAAGTTCTATCAACAAGGTTATCAACATGCTTGTCAACAACTCTGTGGACTACCTCTCTAGCCATTCTGGAGTGGTGGAAATCAATGGAGATTTTGTCCCGACTTGTCGGAATTAGGGAAATACAGGGATGCTTTTTATGGCACTGGATCAAATTATAATATTCTTTCTTATAGGACTGTTTGCCGGTTGTATGAGTGGAATGTTTGGAATTGGCGGAGGCGGTATCAGGATACCCCTGCTTAATCTGGCCGGGCTGCCGTTATTGAGCGCTTTCGCAATCAATATCATTGTCATCCCCTTTTCGTCGACTGTAGGGGCCATTAGTCAGAGAAAAAATATAGATAAGAAAATTGTCTTGCATATGGTTGTCGGTGGTGCACTGGGCTCGGTAATGGGTGCATATCTTGCCGGTCTGATTCCAACATTAACTCTGGCGATTATTTTTGTAATCGTTTCCATTATGACGATACTGGGAATATATCTCGATAGAATTGCTCCGGAATTCTCCAAAAAAATAACCCCTGGTTTAAAAAACATTATTATCGGTTCATTTTGTTTAAACCTGATAACAGGCATGCGAGGTGGGAGTGGAGGCGCTCTTTTTCCGCCACTCCTCAGAGCCATGCATTTTAATATTCACAAGGCAATCGCCACTTCACTATTTGTGACAATTTTTACAGCTTCCGCCGCTATAGTTATCTACTGGCACCGCGGCAATATAATATGGCTGCCCACCTTGTGCGTGCTTATTGGATCAATGATCGGCGCAAGAGTAGGAAGTAAGGTTTCACTTAAAGCAAAACCCTTCTGGTTAGAAATCGGCCTTTCCGTACTGACCTCAGCTTTGGCTCTCCTCACGGTCTATAAAGCGGTGCAGTGGTAAACGGGAGACGCGGCCACATTTTTTTAAGGGCAGATAAGACAGTAGACATGCAAAAGAAAAGGGCCAGTCGACTTAGACTGACCCTTTTCTTTTCTGGTGGGCCGTAGGAGATTTGAACTCCTGACCAATTGATTAAAAGTCGATATCTAAAGGATATTATTACAATGGCAATTAAACATGTCAAATGTCATGCCGGACTTGATCCGGCATCCAGGCCAA
>CAZINZ010000038.1:0-18871 GCA_964540715.1 uncultured Syntrophaceae bacterium
CTCCGTGGGTTTTTCTGGATTTTCCCGGTGCCTGTATTTTATTGACACACAAACGCTTTCCTTATAGTTATTCCATACAAAATAAATTTCTCTTATAACCGATCCTTGCTGAAGTATGGAGCAGCATGGCGTAGAAGGAATCTGAATATATGACACAAGTGAATAACTCTTTTCAAAGCGATTTCATACGTGAAATCATCGATGACGATTTGAAGACGAACAAAAACGACGGGCGCGTGGCCACGCGCTTTCCACCCGAACCGAACGGCTATATACATATCGGTCATGCCAAGTCGATCTGTCTCAATTTCGGTATCGCCGCGCAGTATGGGGGCACCTGCAATCTCAGGTTTGACGATACAGATCCGAGCGGCGAATCTCTCGAATATGTGGAGTCGATTATCAACGACATACACTGGTTGGGCTTTGACTGGAAAGATCGTATGTACTATGCCTCCGACTATTTTGAGCAGCTTTACCAGTTCGCCGTTGAGCTTATCAGAGCTGGCAAGGCCTATGTCTGCGACCTAAACTCCGACGAAATACGGGAATACCGTGGATCATTCACCGAACCGGGCAAAGAGAGTCCCTATCGAAACCGCACTGTGGATGAAAATCTGGATCTGTTTGAGCGGATGCGTGCCGGTAAATTCGGGGACGGCGACCATGTCCTGCGTGCAAGGATTGATATGGTTGCTCCGAACATCATCATGCGGGATCCCGTCATCTACCGCATCAAAAAGGAATTCCACTACCGGACAGGAGACCAGTGGGTCATCTATCCCATGTATGATTTTGCCCACTGCCTTTCCGATGCCATCGAAGGGATAACGCATTCAATCTGTACCCTTGAATTTGAAAATAATCGCCCTCTGTATGACTGGATTGTGGAACAGTTGATTGAAGGCAATCGCCCACACCAGACAGAATTTGCCCGCCTTAACCTGAGTTATACGGTTATCAGCAAGCGAGTGCTTATCGAACTGGTAGAAAAGGGCAAGGTTACGGGCTGGGATGATCCGCGTATGCCCACCATAGCGGGAATGAGACGGAGAGGCTATACACCGGAGGCTATCAGGAATTTCTGCACCGAGATCGGGGTGGCCAAGAATGACAATCTTATTGACATGGCCCTGCTCGAACATTGTGTTCGAGAGGACTTAAATGAGCAGGCGCCGCGAGTGATGGGGGTCTTGCGTCCTCTTAGAGTTGTTATCGATAATTACCCCGAAGGGCAGGTGGAAGAGTTTGAATTTGCCAATCATCCCCAGAATCCGGATATGGGAACGCGCATGGTTCCCTTCTCACGGGAGCTCTACATCGAACGTGACGACTTTCATGAAGACCCGCCGGGCAAGTACAAACGTCTCGCTCCGGGGCGCGAGGTGCGACTCAGAAATGCCTATGTCATAAAGTATGAGAGTATGGTGAAGGATGGAGCGGGCGAAGTTGTTGAACTTCACTGTACGTATGATCTGGAGACGCGAAACGCGCCACCGCCGGACGGTCGCAAGGTGAAGGGGGTTATCCACTGGGTATCGGCGGAGTACTGTGTGCCTGCTGAGGTACGTCTCTACGACCGGCTTTTTCAAGTTCCCAATCCTGCCGGTGAAAGCGAAGAGTTCACGGAATACCTGAATCCGAACTCACTGGAAATCCTGACATCCTGCTATGTAGAGTCCGGGCTGAAAGACGCAGAACCGGGTAGGAGATATCAGTTTGAAAGAATTGGTTATTTCTGCGTCGATTCAGGGGATTCACTGTCCGGCAGCCCGGTATTTAACCGTGTCGTACCGCTTCGCGATACATGGGGGAAGATTGCCGGCAAGGGGAAGTAATAAAAATGGCTGGGAGACAAGGATTCGAACCTTGATTGACGGAGTCAGAGTCCGCTGTCCTACCGTTGAACGATCTCCCAACAAAGAGTAGTCAAATGATATCTCCATACTCCACCCGCACTTATACCTGACACAATGTCTGAAGTATGGTTGACACGGCTATATAATGGTATCGGCTTTTATTGTCAATAAATTTTCACACAAATTCTCACATAACTCGTGCAGGACGAACTCATCAGGATAATGCCGTTTGTTGACATCCTGGAGATGTAGTCAATAAAGGCACATCTGTTAATCTGAAATATCAATATCATTCCCCCCCGGTTTTTGGTGTAGCATTCTGAGGGTTTGCAATGGAAAGCTTACTCGTATATATAAAGTTGAGTCGATAGGTAATATGAGTGCTTATAAAGTGCATAATGAAAAGATAAAATTATAATGATTCGTATAGATGAAGAAAGCGGAGACACTGGAACTGGGGACCTGTTTTTGCGGGTTCTTTGTCTACGCTGTAAACGAGTCAACGGAATTTAAGAAGACACTTAATATTCCGGAGAAGCATATCGTTCCCGTCGCCTTTGTTGCGGGCTATCCGGCCGTCAGGTACCGGAGTCTTGTTTCCAGGAACCCGGCACGCGTGGACTGGCTTTAAAAATACCTCTAAGGAGAATCGCTATAAAAGAATAATGCGGAAAAGGGCTATTGCCCCACGAAGAAAGGAGAAAAACCACGGTAACAGTTGTAGCATCAATAAGGATAAAACCCGGAAATCGGGACGCGTTTTTAGGGATATTCAAGGCAAATGTCCAGGAAGTCTTAAAGGAAGATGGGTGCATAGAGTACTATCCAACCGTCGATTTCAAAACGGGATTGCCGGTGCAGGAAATGGATGAAAATGTGATCACTGTAGTCGAGAAGTGGAACGACATGAAAGCACTCGAAAACCATCTTAAAACTCCACACATGCTGGCCTATAAAGAGAAAACAAAAGATATGGCGGAAGGACTGACCATCAAGGTACTGCAAAACGCTTAACCCGAGCACTTGTGCCTTAGGGTACAGGAGATAAAAACATCATGCAACTGTTTGAGAAACCTGCAACTGAAGGAAAGATTCTGTACCAGGGTTGGATGCACTGGATTGCCTACACGGGCAGCCTTCTGTGGTTCGTCTTCGGCGTATTCATCCTCAAGGGAGGAGATGCCTACAGAACGACAGCGGGGATGTTTTTTCTTCTGACAATCATTACGGGGCTATTCACTTTTTATAAGATAAAAACTGCATACTACATTGTGAGTGAAAACTCTGTTGATATTCAAGCTGGAGTCCTGTACCGGCTCACTTTCGAAATGCTCCTTACGAAGATTGTTGACGTCAAGGTCGAGCAAGGTATACTTGGGAAGCATTTCGATTATGGAACAGTTGTCATTTTCGGTGTCGGTGGAACGAGAGACACATTTAACAGGATTGCCGCTCCGAATAAACTGAGACGGGAAATAGTTGATAGAATCCCGTAGTACCCCCCCTGTGGACTTTTTAAAGGCGAAGGACATTTTCATCCATGAGTAATATCAAAGAACAGGATATCATACTTGACTCGATAACCGACGGCGTATTCACTGTTGATCACGAGTGGCGCATCACGTCGTTCAACAGGTCGGCCGAAGACATAACGGGTGTATCTCGTGAAGAAGCCATAGGTCACCTGTGCAAAGATGTTCTGAAGGCCGATATATGCGAAGGAAACTGTGCCATCAAGCAGACGATGGAAACGGGCAAGTCTACACGGGACAAGGTTGCCAATATCATAAACGCCGCAGGGGAACAGATGCCGATCAGCATATCCACCGCATTGCTGAAAGATGAGGATGGAGAGATAATCGGCGCTGTGGAGACCTTCAGAGATATCAGCCTTGTCGAAAAGCTGCGCAGGAAGATCGAGGAAAAATATACCTTTGAAGATATCATATCAAAAAATCACAAGATGTATGAGCTGTTCGATATACTCCCGGATGTGGCGGACAGCCTGACCACCGTCCTGATTGAAGGGGAAAGCGGAACGGGGAAGGAACTGTTCGCGAGGGCGATACATAACCTGAGCCCGAGAAAAAGCAGATCGCCTGTCGTGGTAAACTGCGGAGCCATGCCTGACACACTGCTGGAATCAGAACTTTTCGGTTACAAAGCCGGGGCGTTTACAGACGCACGGAGGGACAAACCCGGGCGGTTTAAACTTGCCGAGGGGAGCACCATATTTCTGGATGAGATAGGCGATATCTCCCCGGTTCTTCAGGCGAAACTGTTGCGCGTGTTGCAGGAAAAGACCTATGAACCCCTCGGAGCGGTGAAGAGCGAGCGGGCGGACGTTCGTATCATAACCGCCACCAACAAAAACCTCTTTGAAATGGTACAGCAGGGAAAATTCAGAGAGGATCTCTACTATCGAATCAACGTAATCAAGCTGGAACTTCCGCCACTGCGCGAGAGAAAAGAGGATATTCCTCTGCTGGTCGACCATTTTATCAAGACCTTCTGCTCTGTCCGGAACAAGGCCATCGAAGGAATCACTGACGAGGCCCTTGCCTGCCTGATGTCATACGATTATCCCGGCAACATACGGGAATTGGAAAATATTATCGAACGCGCCTTTATACTGTGCAAGGCAAAGATGATTATGCCTTCTCATCTCCCCGACCCGGTCTGCGGGTCCGGCGGTCCTGGTCGACCGGAAAACACGGTCATGACAAGCATCAAAGATATGGAGGCGGTTTTCCTGACAAACGCGTTGAGGAAAAACAACTGGAACCGCCTGAAGACAGCGAGAGAACTCGGCATCCACAAAAGCACCCTCTTTCGAAAGATAAAATCCCTGGGCCTGAATATACCGAAGGCGTAAATTTACTTGCAGACTTTAAGGAGGCAGGACACATCCCTTCTCCTCGCATTTACAAGTCGCGTAAATGCGACCTAATTCAATGTCCATAGTAGCAACCATGCAACTCCTGCCAATGACCGCGGAAGGCCCTCATCGCAATCACCCGTAACAATTACGTTTTTCCTTTGTACGAGAAGTTAATTTTATGGCACGATATTTGTATTACATCTACACTGCAAAGGGGTTTGAACGCATGAAACTTGCCATGCCTATCTGGAATGATTGCATTTCAACAGTTTTGGATTTTTCCGACTGTCTCCTGGTTGTTGACTATGAATCCGGGGTTATACACAACCGGTCTATGGTCAGTTTTGCCGGTGCCACAACGGTGGGAAAGGTGGCACGGCTGAAGGAACTTGGCATACAGGTATTGCTCTGCGGCGCGGTTTCAATATCCATGGAACGGATGATTACTGCGTTGGGGATAGAGACGATCCCGTTTATCAGGGGAGGAGTAAACGATGTGCTCAATGCATACTTTGCCGGGCGTCTGTTTGGGCCGGGCTTCATGTTACCCGGTTGTTCGCGCAGACCGGGCTTTGGAAAGGGTATGGAACGGAGGAGGCGCGGCCAGGTCCGCCCCGGTTGGAATACTAACAGGAAGGGATTAAATATATGAAAGTAGTGATCACATCTTACGGAAAAGACCTTACAAGTAAGACAGACAAGAGTTTTGGACGGGCAAAGTGGTTTGTCCTGGTGGATACGGAGACAGGCGCGTTTGAGGCTCATTCCAATGAGCAGAATTTTAACGCAGCGCAGGGCGCAGGAATTCAAGCTGCCCAGAACGTGTCGAATCTGGGGGCCGAAGCCATCCTGACCGGAAACGTGGGTCCTAATGCCTTCAGGACATTGAGCGCCGCATCTATAAAAATATTTATTATCAAGGGAGATGCTACGGTTCAGCAGGCCCTTTCCGAATGGAAGGAAGGCAAACTTCAGGAGACAAGCGAATCGACGATTGAAGGGCATTGGGCCTGAGTTTGTGTGTTTTGATGTGTATGTAGATATAACGTATTTAATATACGTGGAAGGAGGTTATTTATATGCCTAGAGGAAATAGAACGGGTCCGCAGGGACAGGGACCAAAAACAGGCCGTGGCCTGGGACCTTGTGGACCGGGAACAGAAGAGATGCCTGTGCCTGAAGAGAATGTTGGTTTCTTTAGCAGGTTGGGAAGAGGCTTGGGCCTTGGCCGGTCCGGCCAAGGTCGTGGAATGGGACAAGGGCAGGGCCAGGGTCGTGGAATGGGCCGAGGTCGTAATCGTTAATGCATGCAGTCTTTGTTACAAAGCTGAGTGCTTAAAAAAATCTATAAGGAGGTATGTATCATGCCAGGTGGAGATAGAACAGGGCCCGCAGGAGTGGGACCAATGACAGGTAGGGCAGGTGGTTACTGTGCAGGATATGGGGCGCCAGGGTTTGCGAGCCCTGTCTCGGGAAGAGGTCTTGGCCAGGGTTTCGGAAGAGGAGGTGGTTTTGGACGTGGCGGAGGCTGGGGCCGTCGTAACTGGTTTTACGCAACTGGTCTGCCGGGTTGGCAGCGGGGTGCCCAAGGTTATCCGGCCTACGGTGGGGGCATGCCGTACACTATGCCATATTCCCCGGCTCCCTATGCTCCATACACTGCGGAGTTTTCAAAAGAAGACGAACTGAACGCGCTGAAAGGTCAGGCGGAATACTTTGAAGATTCCCTGGAGGGGATTAAAAAGCGTATGGTAGAGCTGGAAAAAGAAACCAAAGGGAAATAAAAAACAAGTTTTGGTGCAGGATTTGAGCTGAATAACGAGCGCATACAATCAAGGATTTTCCTTAACCCCGGTAAAAGTGGTAAGTGCATTACCGAAATTATTTCCTGCCGGAAAAACACAGAGGATAATTTCTAACTTACTAAGCAGTTGAAATATCCCCGTAGCCTGTAGGAGCAAGAACACAGATTCTGCTTATACACGACTGCGGGGATATTCAATACAATTCCTACTACCAGAGTTTTTATATCTGTCGCGCTTGTGTTTTAAGAAGTGAATGTTTATGTTACCTCATGTTAAGGATTCACTTTTTGATATGGGAAAGCTTACATAGTTAAACAACATTTTTGTCAAAAGAGGTGTTTAAAAATGAAAATAGCAGTTACAACGGTTGGTCCGTCACTGGATGAGCAAGTAGAAGCCCGTTTCGGACGGACCCCGTATTATGTGTTTGTGGACACGGAGACAATGAAATTTGAAGCCGTGCAGAATCCTAATGTCTCAGCGGGAGGAGGTGCCGGTATTCAGTCAGCACAGCTTATGTCGGAACACGGTGTCCAGTATGTTCTCACGGGGAACTGCGGACCGAATGCATTCCAGGTTTTCTCGGCAGCGGGTATCCAGGTTATTGTCGGTGTGAGCGGAATTGCCCGCCAGGCGGTGGAACAGTTCAAGAGCGGCGTTCTTACTGCGTCGAACCAGTCCAATGTGGTAAGCCATTTTGGTATGGGTGGTGGTCAGAGCATAGAAGGTAGCCAGAGCATAGGCGGCGGCCGTGGTATGGGAATGGGTGGCGGCAGAGGTATGGGAATGGGCGGTGGTAGAGGCATGGGCGGTGGTCGCGGTATGGGGATGAGTACCGGTCAGGCAGGCCTTCCCGGTGTGGCACCTCAGACGCGCGTACCGGCAAAAGATCAAGCAAACGCTCTCGAAGAGGAAGCGCGCCTTCTCGAAAAACAACTTCAGGATATCAAACGTCGGATCGATCAGGTTGAAAAGGGCAAAGGCAGTGGGGTAGCCCGCGTTAATGCTCAAGAGTGTGATGGATGTGGATTGTGTATTGAATCTTGCCCCGTGAATGCAATCATTTTGAATGGCGTAGCCATAGTTGACGAAAATAAATGCACAGGATGCGGAATATGTGTTGATAAGTGTCCTCTTGACGCTATTGCTATGGTTTAGAAAGGAGCGAAACACTTTGAAGATAGCCATTGCCAGCGGAAAGGGTGGTACAGGTAAGACGACAATAGCAACAAATCTTGCTTTAACTCTTGCTGATAAGGGAAAGAAAATTCAGTTGTTGGACTGTGATGTTGAGGAACCGAACTGCCATATATTTCTAAAGCCGGAAATTGAATCAACAGCACCTGCCACAGTATTAATGCCGAAAGTCATCGAAGAAGAATGCACGGGATGCGGTATTTGTGCAGAGGTTTGTGAGTACAGCGCTATTGCCGTAATTAAGGGCAAGGTACTGATATTTCCTGAACTTTGCCATGGATGCGGCGCATGCAAAATGTTCTGCCCTGAGGATGCATTCATAGAGGTACCAAGAGAGGTAGGCGTTATTGAAGAGGGAAAAACCAATGGAATTCGTTTTGTGCATGGATTGCTCAATATCGGAGAACTCATGTCTCCGGCGGTTATCGACGGAGTCAAGAAAGCTGCTGGAGAACAGGATATATTGATTATCGATTCTCCTCCTGGAACATCCTGTCCCGTTATTGCAGCAGTAAAGGACGCAGAGTTTGTCCTTCTGGTTACGGAACCCACTCCTTTTGGGTTGAACGATCTAGAACTTGCCGTTGGAATGGTCAGAGAGCTGAATATACCATTTGCTGTAGCCATTAACCGTTCCGATGTTGGCAATGAAGATGTTAAAAAATACTGTAAAAGAGAAGAAATCGAAATTATCCTGGAAATACCAGACGATCGCAGAATAGCCGAAGCCTATTCGCGAGGGGAGATGGTAATCCACGCATTACCGGAATATAAAAAAACATTTGAAACCTGCTGGGAGAAGATTACGGATCTCTATCAGAATGCTCTCCATACAGAACAACAGGAAAAAGCAGCAACGGAAAGTTAATATTATGAAAGAAATTGTTGTGATAAGCGGAAAAGGCGGTACCGGGAAAACAAGCATTGTGGCAGCCTTTGCGGCAATAGCGGGAAAGAAAGTCCTGGCAGATTGTGATGTGGACGCGGCCGATCTGCATCTTGTTCTCAATCCCAGGATAGAACACAGGGAAGATTTCAGCGGCGGCAAGAAAGCAAAAATATTGGAAGACAAGTGTATATCCTGTGATAGATGCATAGAAGAATGCCGCTTCGATGCAATACATTACCCGGTCCTGGGCAATGGAAAAACAGCAGATACACCTTACATAAACCCCATATTCTGCGAGGGTTGCGGTGTGTGTGTTCGCGTATGCCCTGTTGAGGCAATTTCATTTGAGCCGGCTGTGAATGGTGCGTGGTATACATCGTCTACAAACTATGGGCCTATGGTACATGCAAAACTCGGCATGGCCGAGGGAAATTCGGGGAAACTGGTAACGCTGATTCGTCAGAAAGCACGCGATATTGCGGGTAGAGACAATCTCGACTATATAATTATTGACGGTTCACCGGGAATCGGGTGCCCCGTTATTGCATCCATAACGGGTTCTGATCTCGTGCTGGTTGTAACTGAGCCTACACTTTCCGGTCAACATGATTTACTGCGGGTAGCCCAGCTCACCGCGCATTTTCGAATTCCTACGATTGTGTGCGTCAATAAATGGGATTTGAACGCCGATATTACGGAACAGATTGAAGGTGAAGCAAAAGAGCGCGGCGTTCAAGCAGCGGGAAGAATCCGATACGATCCCGCCATTACAGAGGCTCAGATAATGAAAACCAGTATCGTGGAATACACAGATGGTGCTGTTTCGGACGATATAAAGGCTGTTTGGCAGAACGTGCTCCACGCACTTGCTTAGAAAGGAATTATTATTTGAAGATATATCTAGACTGCTTTCCCTGCTTTCTGAGGCAGGCACTGGAGGCAAGCAGAATTTCGGGCGCCGACGAAGAAACTCAGAGGGATGTCTTGAACGGTGTAATGGCAAAACTGCTTGAGATTTCAAGGGAAGAGACACCTCCACAAATCGGGAGCTTGATTCACAGCACTATCAGAAAGGCGACCGGCAAAAGCGATCCCTACAGGGATATAAAACGTCTCCATAATGAGCAGGTGCTTGACATGGAAGAGAATCTTACCGGTCTTATTGACGGGTCATCCTCGCCCCTGCCTGACGCATTAAAGCTCGCTGCCGTGGGAAATCTCATCGACATGGGACCCGAGCGAAAATGGAACAGCATGGAGGATATATTCCGGGATTTCACCGAGAAGGATCCGACGCACTTTGATTACGCATCATTCGAAGAGTCCCTCAAAAAAGCCGGCACCCTCCTCTATCTGGGCGACAATGCCGGGGAGATCGTGCTGGACAAGATACTTATAGGACTTCTTCTGAGAGAGACAAAGCTTGATATAACCTATGCTGTAAGGGGCGGACCCGTTATCAATGATGCCACCATGGAAGACGCAAGATTTGTCGGCATGACCGATATAGTGAGGGTAATCGATACGGGAATTGATTTTCCCGGCATTCTGCCGGAGGCATGTTCCGGGGAATTTCTCGACCATTATAACGGGGCGGACATGATCCTTTCTAAGGGCCAGGGGAATTATGAATCGCTCAGTGAAGAGGACAAGAATATATTCTTCCTGCTCCAGACAAAGTGTCTCGTTATCGCCAATAAGATAGGATGCAGGGTCGGAGACATAGTTCTGAAGTCGCGGCATTAGGCATTGTAATGGAAGGTAACTTGCATTAATTTGTCATTTCGAACGAATGTGAGAAAACTTAGATTTCTCGTCATTTCACTCTTCGAAATGACAAAGGCTCCACTACCCCGGCGTATCGGGGTCACTCGCGTAGCGTGGGGGGCTTGGTGCCCCACAGAGAGAGCACTCTACGTACAACACGTTAGCGGATTCAAGTTACCTGGAAGTCGAAGTCAGGTCTGGAAACCATGGATGCAGAAAAGATATACACGTTTGGTCCTGTACCATCGAGGCGACTGGGAAGGTCTCTGGGGATTGACTTTGTTCCCTTTAAGACCTGCAGTTACGACTGTATCTATTGTCAGCTTGGAAGGACAACCGCAAAGACAGTGGACAGAAAGGAATACTTTCCGGTCGAAGCCGTATTGAACGAGCTGAAAGAAAAACTGAAAAAGGTTTCCCCTCCCGATTACATCACACTGTCGGGATCAGGAGAACCGACGCTTCACAGCCGCATCAGTGATATCATCTCAGGCATTAAGGAATTCTCGGATATTCCAGTGGCGGTTCTCACGAACGGATCTCTGCTCTGGATTAATGAGGTGCGCGACGCGATCTCCGGCGCGGACCTTGTCATTCCGTCGCTTGACGCCGGCAGTGAAGAGACTTTTTTGCGTGTAAATCGGCCCCACAGTAGAATTGTTTTTAAAGAAATGGTAGATGGGCTGTGTTTGTTTCGGGAAGGTTTTGTAGGATCTGTATGGCTGGAGGTCTTTATAACAGGTGGCGTGACCGACACGGAAAGCGAAATTTCGAAAATAAAGAATCTGGTGGATCGCATCGCGCCGGAGCGTATCCAGCTTAATACGGCGGTAAGGACACCGGCTGAAAAATTCGTGGAACCGGTGAGTGAAGAAAAGCTGGAGGAGATTTCCACCTTTTTTGGTTCGAATTGTGAGGTTATAGCAGACTATGGCAAGGTACACAGCCTTGGCGAGTTTTCTTCCACCGAAGAAAATGTCCTTGAACTGTTAAGATTGCGCCCCTGTTCCGTAGATGATATATCCGCCGGGCTGGGGCTCCACCGGAATGAAGCAGTCAAATACGTGCAGGAACTGGTGGACAAAAAATTGATACGAATGGAGGAGCGCCACGGAAAAAGGCTCTACTCCGGATACTGAATCACAATAAGGAGAAGGGGAACATATAAAATGAGTGAAGAGAAAAACAAGACTCCAGATGGTCTCGGGACTGTTGCGGAGAATAAGGAGGCCAAGGAAGAGCGGCAGCAGAAGGCTCTTGACGACCGCCTGGGCAGAATACAGCACAAGGTTATGGTGCTCTCCGGCAAGGGGGGCGTGGGAAAAAGCACAGTGGCCGCCAATATCGCCGTATCACTGGCTATGGATGGGAACAAGGTCGGCCTCCTGGACACCGATTTTCACGGACCGAGTATCCCGACCCTACTCAACCTCGAGGGTAAGCGACCGGGAAGTGACGGCACAGCCATCCTCCCCGTGGAATTCAGCGATGGGCTCAAGGTGATGTCTATCGGCTTTCTCCTCCAGAATCAGGACGACGCGGTTATCTGGAGAGGTCCCATGAAAATGAATGTCATCAAGCAACTCCTCACTGAGGTGAACTGGGGAGAACTGGATTACCTGATCATAGATTTCCCCCCCGGGACGGGGGATGAGCCCCTTTCGGTAGCCCAGCTTATTCCCGGCGCGGACGGCGCCATTGTTGTGACCACCCCGCAAAACCTGTCTCTCAACGACGTCAAGAAGTGCATCAATTTCTGCAAGCAGGTCAGCGTTCCTGTCCTGGGAGTTGTGGAGAATATGAGCGGTCTTGTCTGTCCCCACTGCCATAAGATGATTGACATATTCAAGGCGGGTGGAGGAAAGCCGATGGCGGATGAAATGGGTGTCCCCTTTCTGGGCAGAATCCCCATGGACCCACAGATCGTCGAGGCCTCTGACAGCGGGACGCCTTTTGTCTATCATTACGGAAAAACAGATGCCGCGAAGGCATTTGCCGCAGTAGTCGAGCCCCTTCTGGCAATGAACAACAAGGCCAAACCTGAAACTAAAACGGTTGTATCCAAAAAAGAGGAAAAAGGAGACATGCATAAGATAGCTATACCGATCGTGGAGGGACATCTTTCCGCACACTTCGGCCACTGTGAAGAATTCGCCATCTTTGACGTCGATCTCGAGGCTAAAAAGATCATCGGACAGGAAAAGGCCCCCTCCCCCCCGCATGAGCCCGGTCTGCTTCCCCGCTGGCTTGGAGAAAAGGGGGTAAGTGTCATCATAGCGGGAGGAATGGGAATGCGCGCTCAGGAACTCTTTGCCGAGCAAGGAATCAGCGTCTCAATTGGCGCACCCGCCGGTGATCCTGAGGAGATCGTTATATCGTACATGAACAGTGTCCTTGAACTGGGAAGCAACATCTGTGACCACTGAAACGACATATGAAAACAGACAGAGCAATTGAAGAGATAATGATGGGGATGGTCCGTGAAAAAGCCATGGAGATATATTCAGAGGCGCTGATAGAACACGGAGTAAATCCGCACAACTACGGCTCCATAAAGAATCCTGATGGATACGCGAAGATAACCGGTCCCTGCGGAGATACCGTCGAGATGTTTCTCCGTTTACAAAACGGAACGGTTGAAGAGACGACATTCAACACTGATGGGTGCATGTTCAGTATCGCCGCCTGCTCCGTTACGGCCGAGATGGCGGAGGGCAAGACGATCCCCGGGTGCATTGGCATCAATCAGAGCGCCATCCTGGGCCGTTTGGAGAAGATGCCGAAGGATCATGAGCACTGCGCCCTGCTGGCCGCCATGACATTTCAAAAAGCCCTGAAGCAGTGTATCGGCAACAGCGCAAGAAAGGAGAGAACCAATGGCGAATCAAATCAATATCACAGAGGTTGACAAGGTAGAGATTCTAACCCTTCAGGACAATTACATCGACATCACCTCACAGGACAACAGCGGTGTGGTCACACGAGCCATGCCGCTTCTGGACGGAGAGATAAAGAATTCTATCCAGGCAGAACACGGTTTCTCGGCCATTGTAAAAACCACGGCGGGGAATTCAACAAGAACCATGCTCTTCGACTTTGGCTTTTCCCCGATCGGGGCGGCTTACAACGCAAAGGCCCTCGGAGTTTCCATGGGCGAGGTGGAGGTTATGGCCCTGTCACATGGTCACAGCGATCATACCGGGGGCATCGCGGAGCTGACCCGCATGATCGGCAAGCGTGGGATCGGGCTCGTCCTTCATCCTCGAGCATTTGCCTATCCTCGATATCTCGAGCCATTTCCCGATTTCAAGGTATTTTTTCCTAGATTGACCAGGGAAGAGCTGGAAACAGAGGGAATTGAAATAATTGAAACAACTGAGCCATATCCTCTCCTTGACGGCCAGGTTCTGTTTTTAGGAGAGATAGAGCGCACAACCGATTTCGAGAAGGGATTCCCCATTGCCTATCGGGAGGAAGACGGGAAAAAAGAGTGGGATCCTATCGAAGATGATACCGCCATCGTCATGAACGTGAAGGGGAAGGGACTTGTTGTTCTTTCAGGATGTTCCCATTCGGGTATCATTAACACCGTAACCCATGCCAGAAAGATCACGGGGATAGAAAAAGTGCACGCAGTTATGGGTGGTTTCCACCTCTCCGGCCCGCTCTTTGAGCCGATCATCGAGGCAACAACGGAAGCGATGAAAAAGTTCACCCCCGACTACATCATCCCCTGTCATTGTACGGGAAGAAATGCCATTATGTACATGGAAAAAGAGATGCCTGACAGGTTCATTCTCAATATGAGCGGAACAAAGCTCACCTTTTCCGCCTGATGCAAGATGGCAACTGAGAGCGAAGGTGTAATAAAACAGTTTCGGCAACGATTGCTACTGTTGCCGGGTTAACCCAGGCGCATCCCGATTATCAGAAGGGGTCAGGCGTACATGATCTTTGATATATGGACAAAAGAAATGTCGGAGGCCCACGATTCCCCCAGGAAATGTTCGATGGCCAGCGCGGTTTCAGGGTAAGGGTGGCCGATCCCGATAGCGTGTCCGTATCGTTGCGCATATTGTTTCAACAGATAAAGCCGGGAAAGTATGGTCGATTCATCGCGGGTGGTATCAATGAAGACGTTCCTGCGGTCGGTCGGCAGGTGCAGTTTTTTGGCAGCATTGAACGCCTTGGAATTGTTGGAGGTCCTGCTATCAATGAAGAAGAGCCCGTTATTTTTGATGACCTTCAGCGTCTCGTGTATCTCTCTCTGGCACTCTGTGAACAGTGAGCCCATATGGTTATTGACACCGATTGCGAGGGGTACCTCCGATATGTTTTCTTCAATAACCCCGCTTATTCTGGACTGATCGTCCCCTTCGTAGAGGGCACCTGGACCAGGATCGATGCAGCAATTGTATGGTTGCATGGGCTGATGCAGCATTACATCATGTCCATGACTGTTAATTTCAAATGTTAAATCTCGTGAATAGGGAACGCGTGGCAGGATTGAAAAGGTGAGAGGGATATTCAGTTTGAGAAACTGTCGCGCGCGAGGCAGGCTGTATCCGATATCATCGATAATCAGGGCGATTTTTGACCGAAGAAAGGGGGTTTCCCCGTGCTCCGCAAAGGCAAATGCCTTTGAAAAACTATTCACACCGAGCAAACTTCCTACAGCTAAACAGGCGCTCTTACACAAAAAACCTCTTCTGTTCATCCGGTGCCCCCTTTCTATCTAAGATATCGAACGTTCCAATTATCCGATTGTGGCATGGATAAGTTGTACACAAGCGCACAACAAGCCCACCGAACATAAACCCATATTAAAGAACAAGTAGTTCCTGCATACAACATGTTGTGGTTGATGTCAAGACTGAATACAATATATTGTCAGAAGCAAGAAATCTGTCGGGAGCTGAGGCACATAATTCACCCATTTCTGCCTCGCGGTCATTCATTCATTTTTCATGTTGATTTTGCCCGGATTTAGTAATACGTTTGGGATTGTTATACGAAATTAATATGAAATCTCCCTGGCGGGATTCCTGGTGGTGGTCCATTCATGCATTACACCTTGTTGCTAATCTTGATCACAGGATTTATCATCGCTGCCGCTGTCACATATCTTGCGGAGTCATGGAGATGTAAGAGGGTTACCTTTTCGTCGGATATTAAATCAAACATCAACAGTCTGTTCATGGGAAGTCTGTCTGTTGTACTCGCGCTGGGCGCGCTGTTCATATACTACGATGGCTTGAGAGAGTGCAAAGATGTCATTGCGCCTCGCAGTGTTGAGCGCAAATCCATAAAATCATCAACGAAAGAAGCAGTTGTATCGAAGTCGCAATTAACAGATGAAAAGCCCTCCTCACAAACACAAATGAAAAAAGTTGTCGTATCGAAGGTGCCGATATTACATGAAGTATCCCCGGTACAAACACCCATGAAAAAAGATATCGGGCTGCAGTTGCAATCGCCGCCTGTGACATCAGTCTCCTGGTCGTACACTGTTCAGATCGGGGCATTTAGAAATCTACGGAACCATAGCAGGCGAAGTCGGGAGGTTAAACAAGAGTGTGATGTAGCTGTCTTTACCGGGCATGCTCAAGTCGGTGATACGAAGTGGTATCGTCTGTTTGTCGGACATTTTCAAACAGCAAAGGAAGCGCGACAGTTCGGACAATCGCTGGAACGGCGTAAGCTAGTTTCAAGCTATCTCGTCAGGAAGATACTCTATACGACTCTATTAGGGTCATTCACGTCGGAGAGAGAAATTAAAAAATACATCAAAAACAGGATTTCCGAAGATATTCACTCCTACATCATATCCCCCGCAGGGGGAGGAGCAACCGATCGCTGGTTTCTGGCAGCAGGCGCGTTCACGGACAAAAAATCAGCTGAAAAATTCGCGGCCGATATGAGAAACCGCGGATATCGCTCGGCCAGAGTAACACGGAAATAGAACTATATTCCTTCATATGCAGGTAACGTCCTGACTCCTTCTATCCCTCAATTCCGCCAGCTTTCCCCTGTTCCAGCTCGATACCCTGGAAAAATATCCCGCGGCCATCGTGATCCCCTCCACGCTATCCGAATCGCAATGTGGACAGGAATCTCTGATGCCCCTTGATGTCCTGTTACAATTCAGGCAGGTGGTGAATTCGGGTGAAAATACCACGTGCCGGTTTTCGGTCTCTCTGAAAACCTTTGTAATAAAACCGACCAGGGCCTCCTTGTCCGGTTTCGCATCGCCAAGCCATATACAGGTCTCAGCATTCCCCTCGATGAAAGGGTGAATATCACCTTCGAACGCCACCCTTTCGAATGGATCCGTGGGAGAGGACACAGCAAGAAACGTCGAGTTGGTGTAGTATATATCTCCCCTTGATATGTCACCCCTGACAAAATGTCCCGCTGCCGGAGAAAAATGTTTCAGATCCAGCCGGGCCAGCCTGTAAGGCGTACTCTCCGCGGGTGACTGCTCCAGGATAAATTTTATTCCATGGTTTTCTGTCAGTTTGTCCGCAACGTCTTTCATATAAGCGACAACGCTGCGGCCAAACTTGCGTGCATCCTCTGATTCATGAAGCTGACAGCCCTTATGGACCCAGACCAGTTCATTAAGGCCGATCATCCCCATGAGATATGTACACCGCTTCATTCTCAGGTATGGTGTGTGATCATAATCCATTGCGAGGAGCGACAAAGGTCCGTCATTACCATGTGACAAAAGCTTTTCAATAAAATCCCTCTTCTGCAGATGGGCTTTTGCGGCAAGGTTCATGACATCGGAAATCATGGAAAAAAGATTCTTATCATCCCCTTCCGCCTTATATCCCAGCCTGGGCAGATTTATTGACACATTCTGAATGGCAGAATATCGCATCTTCCATGGTTCGGCCGCATCACTCTTTTCCTCTTTGCCGTCCATGTTTAGATTGCAACATTCGGACATATTGAGGACATTATTTCTGTCAAAGATAAAGTGGGGATTTCCCTTCTCCGCCGCCACATCACAGGCAGAGCGAAGAAACTCCTCATGACCGGGTGTCTGAAAAAACTTCTCCGTTATATGCACAAACGGTCTGGGAAAAACAAAGGGGCGCCCCGCGGCGTCTCCCTTCCTGAATGTTTCAAATATTGCCAGGACAAACCTCTGGGCGTCCGTCTCATACTCCTTGTACGTCTTGCCGGTATATTCTCCACCTGATCCTATGGCTGGAACGTTTTCAAAATGCCGAGGCACCTCCCAGTAGAGGTGTACATCTGTAAATATAGTCTGCCCCCCCCTCCCGACAGCCTGCTGAGCAAATTCATAGATCAGCCTTTGCGCAAGCTGCATTACTTCCCCATCAGTCAACTCCTTCAGATAGGGGGCGAAGAAGAGATTGACGGCATCCCATCCTATCGCCCCGGCAAAGTTTCCCTGAAGGGCGGCGGCAAATCTTACCATGTGCGACAGCAACACCTCCGCGTGCCTGGCCGGCTGGGCGACGGCGAGGGAATTGGGGAGATTCAGGCCGAATTTTTTTATATATTCAAGAGACTGACAGGAACAGTAGGGTCTGTCTACATATCCAAGGTTATGTACATGTACATCCCCTGTCATGTGGGCATATCCAACATCCTCCGAAAAGACATTAAGGATTGCAAATTCCTTTTTGATCCTCTCAGCCAGGGTAAGGTTTGTGCCCTCCGGGCTATGAGGTATATTGGCGTTTTCTTTATTGCGGTACAGTATGAGCTGCCCCACGTCATAGAGGGGAAATCCCAGGCGGGCATGCAGCTTCGTCGCATTTTTCATGCCCCTCTCGATAAGCCTCGCGTTCACCAGTTCCCTTATCAGTGATGCCGTAAGGATATCGATTCCTGACGCCACTATCCGATCCTCTACCTCTCTGCTTATCTCCTCAGCCGTATCCAGATCCACACCAGCCTCACGGATCAGGGCATCGACAATCTTCCGTCTGTTCCAACCGGTTATGTCTTCTCCTGACGTCCTGACAAAGAGCGCCATATCTGTTGTTTCGTTGTTTATCATGGATAAATTCCCTGCGGTAATCCCTGGAAAGATTTTTATATATACGATAGTCTCCAGGTTGTAAAGTGCTTGCAAAGATGAGGAGAGAATTAAAGAAATTTTTACAGGATGCTCAGGATTAAAGTGGCAAATCTTTACTGATTCTCCAGGCAATTTACAAGTCTCCTTTGTTGACTTCTGCTCTTATCATTTGTTACACTATCATCATATTTGTAAAGCTCCAGGAGGTTCTATGAGAAACCCCGGTAATGGCAGCAAAGAAGAGATCATCTCCCGCTTCGGAAAATATGTATCCTCCGGGAAGGCGGATTTTTTCAAGAGCGTCGGCATCGATTTTGTTTTCGGCCGCAGAGAAGGTCCGTACATATGGGATGCAATCTCAGAGAAACGTCTCATCAACTGTCACTGTAACGGTGGCGTCTTCAACCTGGG
>CAZINZ010000038.1:18971-25312 GCA_964540715.1 uncultured Syntrophaceae bacterium
CCTGTACCGGACGCGGATTTTTTTGCCTTCACCCACGATATCTGCAGGAAAAAGGGTGCACTTTTCATTATCGACGAGGTACAGACGGGTCTCGGGCGTACTGGAAAGCTATGGGGCATAGAACATTTCAATGTGACTCCCGACATCGTGGTGATCGGTAAAGGTCTTTCGGGTGGCATTTATCCCATGAGCGCTACATGCTTCAGGGCAGAATACGAGTCTTTTTTCCACGACCATCCCTTTATCCACATATCCACATTCGGAGGAGCCGAGGTTGGATGTCCGGTAGCACTCGCTGTCCTTGAAGAATCTTCGCGCCCGGAATTTCTCGAAAACGTGAACAAACTTGCCGGCATTTTTTCCGCGGGTTTTGAAGATCTGAAGAAAAAACATCCCGAAATCCTTGTCGGACTGCGTCAGCTCGGTCTCATGATGGGGATAGAGATGGTAAACGAAAGCTGCGGTCCCGTTATGTCAAAGACATGCTACGACAATGGTATTCTCAGTGTCTATTCCAACAACGATACAAGGGTAAGCCAGCTCCTTCCACCGCTTATCATTGACGAAAACACCGCCAGTGAAATCATGGAACGGGTCGACACGGCACTTGGTGACGCGAAAAGATTTCTCAATCTGTAAAAGGGGGGAGAGGAGTCCGCATGATAGAAAAAACGATCGACTTACAGGTGCTAAACGATTTTGAAAAAGGACTCGATCCCCGACATCCGGAAAGGAGCACGATCCCGGCCAAGATCATAGGATACGGGGAAATGAGCACCATCTTTGAAATTAACCTCCCCTCCCTCGACAACTACGCGTTCAAACGCATGCCCATATTCCGGTCGACGGAAGAGATAGACGATTACCAGATTCTTTACAGGGAGTACAATCGTCTTATACATGAAGACATAGACGTCCGTATCCCTGAGTCCACATCTGTAAGAGTCATCCCGAACGAGGGGAACATGGTGCTCTATATCGTGCAACGAAAACTCCCCGCGCAATCAATCTGCGACCGTGTCATAAAAGTTCTTGATGATAATTCCATCGTCGAACTCGTCGTTCTTATCCTGAAGGAAATGAAGAAGGTCTTTGAATTTAACGCGTCAGGCGGGAACATCACCATAGGCTTCGACGGCCAGATATCAAACTGGGCGATAAAGGACTACGACGGTTCCGGCCCGCTCCATATAGACGATAATACGCAATTCTACTACATAGATACCAGCACTCCTCTGATGAGCGAAAAAAGGGTGGAGAAGTTGAATCCCGACCTCTTCCTGCGTAGCGCCCCCTCATTTATGGTGTGGCTCATCAAGTGGTTTTTTCTCGAGGGCGTTATGACACGCTACTACGATTTTCACCTCGTAGCGGTTGACATGATCGCAAACTTTTACAAGGAGCAGCGGTCCGACCTGATTCCTTCTCTGATTGAAAGGACGAATCGATTTTTTGAAGAAGAAGCACGGAAGCTTGACACAGCCCCGATCACTCAGAAAGAGGTCCTCTCATACTACCGGGAAGATGCCCTGATCTGGAGATTATATCTCAACCTGCGAAAACTCGACCGTTTTCTGCACACCAGGATCTTGAGAAAGCCCTACGTTTATATTCTCCCGGGCAAGATAAAACGCTAACCGATACCATTAAAAAACTTTACTTCTGCAGGGCAATCCATTAACTTCTCACTTATTGTCGAGAATCCGAATGATTTCGAAGAATAAAACAAAAAAAGCGAGGAAACATGACAGAAACAATCGCCTTTGACAACGAGAAATATCTTAAGGAACAGACAGCGGCTATCCTGGACAGGGTCGAAAAATCCGGCAACAGGCTGTACCTCGAATTTGGAGGCAAGCTTTTCTACGACTACCACGCTGCAAGAGTTTTGCCCGGGTACGATCCGAATGTGAAAGTGAGGCTTCTGCGGGAACTCGGCGACAAGGCCGGTATCGTCCTCTGTATTTATGCCGGCGACATAGAAAGGAAAAAGATAAGGGCGGACTTTGGAATCACCTATGATGCGGACGCGATGAGGCTGATAGACGACCTGAGAAGCTGGGAACTTGACGTCCTCGGAGTCATCATAACCCGTTTTGAAAATCAACCGTCGGCCGTACAGTTCAAGAACAAACTTGAACGCCGGGGAGTGAAAGTCTACACACACAGCTATACAAAGGGATACCCCACGGAAGTGGACACTATCGTAAGCGATGAGGGCTATGGCGCAAATTCATATATCAAAACGGAAAAGCCCCTTGTTATCGTTACCGGTCCGGGTCCTGGAAGCGGCAAACTGGCGACATGTCTTTCTCAGCTTTATCATGATTATAAGAGGGGTATTAAATCGGGATACGCAAAGTTCGAGACATTTCCGATCTGGAACTTACCGCTGAAACACCCGGTAAATGTAGCCTATGAAGCGGCAACAGCGGACATCAGAGACTTCAATCTCATCGACCCCTTTCACCTCGAATCCTATGACCTCAAGGCGGTAAACTATAATCGTGATGTGGAGGCATTCCCGGTTCTCAAGAGGATTCTCGAAAAAATCACCGGCGGAGAATCATTTTATAAATCTCCCACTGACATGGGGGTGAATCGTTGCGGTTATGCGATAACAGATGACGAGGTCACGCAGGATGCCGCAAAGCAGGAGCTAATCAGACGTTACTTCAGGTACATGTGTGAATACGCGATGGGGTTCACCGACAGGGAAACGGTCCAGCGGGTGGAACTCTTTATCAAGGACTTTCAGCTTGAGCCTGATTGTAGAAAAGTCGTAAAACCGGCCCGTGATGCTGCCCGGGAGGCACAGGAAAAAGACAAGGGGAATGAAGGAATCTATTGCGGGGCCGCCATAGAGTTGAAGGACGGCACCATCATTACCGGTAATAACTCACCCCTCATGCATGCGGCATCCAGCCTCGTTATACACGCAATAAAACATCTGGCGGAAATCCCCAAAAAGATAAAGCTGTTGCCCAAAAACATAACCGATTCTGTGAGGAGTCTGAAAACGGAAATCCTCGGTGAAAAATCGGTCAGCCTTGACCTGAATGAAACGCTCATCGCGCTGGGGATCAGCGCGACGACAAACCCCGCGGCCCAGCTCGCCGTGGAGAAGCTGAAAGATCTCATGAGTTGTGAGGTACACATGACCCATATCCCCACGCCGGGTGATGAGGCAGGTCTGAGGCGAATCGGAGTCAATCTTACAAGCGACCCTGATTTTTCCACAAAGAATCTTTTCATTGTCTGATCAGGGAAAATCGGGCATCTGTGCGGCCTTGTTGAAACCATTCCAGGCGATTCTGTAAGGAAGGCTGTTTGTTCGCTTTACGCCGGTGTCGGAGATTCTTCCCAGCCAGTCCTTTTCCGCTTCGTCCGCTTCGGCGAAACATCCGGCTGAGAAACCGCGGCGTTCGGAATCCGTATGATTGGCAAAATCAAGGGCCTTTGAAACAAATTCATTTTCGAGGATATCCCGCTCCGATCGGCAGGTTTCGGGGAATGTTGAAAAATCGCGCATCACCTTTCTGTGGAGTAATTCATGCCTCCAGTAAAGAGCCGTGGCGTCATATGTTCCTGATGGCGCGGGGCCGGTATCCGGCATCCCGGCATCAATCCATACAGGCTTGAAGATTCCGGTGCACGGGGCCGCTGTTCCGGTGACAAAGTGAGTGGCCCGATCAGGGCGCAGGTGTGACACCATTGACCCCGTCGTCTGGCTTCCCCTGACTGGTCCGAATCCCGCGTGCATGCAGATAGTGGAACCTGTAATCCCCTGGTCGGGAAGCCGCGTTTCGCTGTCCCTGTAACCATGATTCCTCAGGATGGACATGAAATCGAGGGCCGTCAGGTTGCCAATTTTAGCGCCAAGCAGTCCGGTTGTTCTTGCAAGGCGTTCTTTGCAGCAGCTGAATCTGGTATAGAGCAAATCCGAATAACAGCGGGCAAAGTGAAAATCATCCGGATTCTTGCACCATCCCTTCTCGATCGCGTGATCGACGAGTTCGGGCGAGGCGAGATCCCAGTCATTCCCGATGGTGATGCCGTTTGAGATCGCGTATATTCCATCCACTTTTTTCGCGGCCCAGTGGCGACCCGCCGTTTCGAGAACCCATGCCTCATCGGGGTCTGCTATCAGGAAACTGTTGTGGTAGAAGAGCTTGTGTCGGAAACCGCAATTTCCGCCCTGGCCGTATTCGTCCATCAAACAGGTGATTACATCGAGCGCGTCAGACGCAGTAGCGGCTCGTTCCAGGGCGAGCCGGAGGAGATCCATGCCGGTAAGTGAGCTTCCCTTTTGATAGGGCTCTTTTGTAAAGACCGCCTCGTTTCCTATCGCGACGCCGTGCTCATTCGCACCCATTTCCGCACCCCACATCCAGAATGGTTTGGCGAGGAGAAGGGCGTTGGTGTGCGCAACCTGCGGGATGTTTATATATGTGCATGAAACCTGACTGCCCGGGGAATGGTCTTCGGCGGGAATAGAGATCACATGGTGCGCCTCGTTAGGTTCACGATCGGAATTTTTTCCAAACAGGACTGTGCCGTCGGCGGTTGCCCCGGATGTTGCAACAATCGTATCGCACATAACATCAGTCTCCTTTATCGGTTTCTATTTTGCCGGGAGTGGAAAACGCGGTCGTACCGTTCAGAATTCAAAGATTGGTAGTGACAACCTCCCCAATTGAACCCAACACCTTCTCTGAAACGACTGTCAGAGCTTCGTCGTGCCGGTGATCAAGAGAAAACACCCGAAAGTGCGTAACCCTTGCCGGTATGAAACGGTAAATATCATTTATGGGTTCAAGCGATATGGATTCCGTGGAAGGGTTAAAGATATTTATCTTCTTGTCACTTTCCGCCATGGGGTTTATCGGCCTGGGGTCCTGCGTCGCGAGATCCACGCGAAAATCCATTTCTTTCAATGCTTCAGGAAGGGCTTCTCTTATCTGCCTTTCATATTCTTCCGCACTGGAAAATCTGATCCCCCTCTGTAGCTTATCCACGAAGAACTCCGCGGAGTAAGACATCTTCCACTTGACCTGTCTGCCATGAAGCTTCTCCCACTGCGCGCCCAGTTCCTTCTTTTTCGTGTCATCTGACTTCAGCCATCCCTTTACTTCGTTGAACAGGCTCCAGTCATCACAGTTCAGATATTCATCCAGATTGTCGGCGGGGTTACACGGAAATATTATATCCATGGTATCTTTGAATATTTCTTGAAGATGAAGATCGAGGGCCCTCGTTGTCCTGTGGAAATACACATTGGAATAGAGGCTGAGCCTGGCATTCAGAAATCTGCCAAGCGCTGAAATCCCCACCTGGTGAAGGGTAAGCCCCTTTTCCGTAAAGAATGTATAGAACCGGAGCCGCTGCATATCAACGATATCTATGGAGAAACCGGTCATATAGGCGTCTCTCTGAACATAGTCAAGATTGTCGACTGTATAGACGCCTGAAAAAAGCTGCCTTAAAAAGTAGAGCCATCCGGGCTGCTCTACTGATTCACCCCCGGGCTTTTTTATAAGGAAGGCGATCTGCTCCGGATCAAGACATTCCCCCTCCCCGAAAAAGCCTGAGGGGCTTCGCCTTATATCCTTTATCAGGTGCCCGAGCTTGTCTGTTATAATCTTCTGCCCCAGTATTTCATGGGTCAGGCCATGCTGACTCAGAAAATGGTCGTCAAAGAAGTGCCCGTAAGGCCCATGCCCTACATCATGAAGAAGCCCTCCCACCCTCAGAAACTCTTCAATAAAGTTTATGGAAGGTATTTCAGGAAACGTTTCCCTGAGCCCCGGATAGAGATGCTTTACGAATTCCCCGGCCATATGCATGGTTCCCAGAGAATGCTGGAATCTGGTATGTTCCGCCGAGGGATACACCCAGCGGGCGCTCTGGAGCTGATATATCCTTCTTAGCCTCTGCAGCCACGGAGAATCTATCAGGTCTTTCTCAGTTTTCTCCGGTGGAAGATCGGAGGACGGCACGGTAAACCAGATATACTGGTATATGGGATCGGCGATAAGCGCCTTGCCCCGGTACGTCTTCGCTGTTTCCATGCCTTCAAGTTTCATGGATAAACAAATACAAGACTTTTACTAAAATATCAAGCAATTGAAAATGGCGCCCTCACAGAAATAAATTCGAGTCATGACCCTACCTCCTGATCTTCCCGACTCCATTACGATCTTTTTGCGATCAGCAGGGTTCTTCCAACAGTTCCGAGAATACGCTTATTCTGCATCCTCTGTACCTGATTCCCGCTCATGCGCTCAGAGGACAGCGGGCATTCTATCCAAACGTAAGGACCAGGCCAGCGCAAGATCCAT
>CAZINZ010000039.1:0-23011 GCA_964540715.1 uncultured Syntrophaceae bacterium
CCTTTTTGATTAAATGAAAAATGACACGATTGCAATAATAGGACTCGGCAAGGTAGGCGCCGCTGTAGGTCATCTTCTGAGGCTGTCCGGGTACGAGATAAGCGCGGTAACGGACAAATCAGCGGAGGCATTGAAAATCGGCATCGGATATACCGGCGGAAAGGCTTGCAGCGATCCCCTTCAGGCCTCGTTACAGGCGGATTCCATATTCATTACAACAACGGATGACTTCATCGAACCTGTATGTAACGAAATATCAGAAAGAGGAGGAGTCGGTCCCGGCAAGAGAGTTGTCCACATGAGCGGAGCCGGTGGGCTCGACCTTCTGGAATCCGCACGCAGATCCGGGGCGCAAGTTGCGAGTATTCACCCGCTCCAGTCTTTCGTGGATGTGAAGGGGGTGATAGAAAGCTTACCGGGGAGCACCTTCAGCATAACCGCCGAAGGAGAGATGAAAGACTGGGCAGTTCGAATAGCACAAGACCTCGGAGGCATACCATTCTCAGTGTCGGATAACAACAAACCGCTTTACCACGCGGCGGCCTGTATGGCGTCAAATTATCTTGTTACCCTCATGAATATGGTTGAGGGCGTCTATCGACACCTCGGAATGGATGCCGATGAAGCGGTTCGTTCGTTCTGGCCCCTCGTCATGGGAACCATGAAAAACATTGATAACCTGGGGACTGAAAAATCGCTGACCGGCCCCATAGCGCGTGGCGACACCGGAACAATCCACAAGCATCTCGAAGTTCTCAAAGACAAGACGCCCCATCTCCTGAACGTGTACTGTGAAATGGGCTTATTTACCGTGAACATAGGTCTTAAAAACAATACCCTGTCCCAGGACAGGGCCGATGAAATAAAATCACTGTTAAAAGGAGTTTCAGATGAGTAAACAGGAAAAGATAAACAAGATAACAACCTCCGCAGTACTGAAAATGAAAACTGATGGTGAAAAGATTTCCATGCTGACCGCCTACGACTATTCCACCGCCGCTGTAATGGATGAGGCAGGAATAGATATAATCCTGATAGGAGATTCTCTTGGCATGGCAATCCTCGGCTATGACAGTACACTACCGGTCACCATGGAGGACATGCTCCATCACACAAAGCCGGTATCCCGCGCGGCAAAACGCGCGATGGTTATCGGAGACATGCCTTTCATGTCATACCAGGTATCGACAGAAGAGGCGCTTCGCAACGCGGGCCGCTTCATGAAAGAGGCCGAGGCCCACGGTGTGAAACTGGAAGGGGGGAGAGAGGTGGCCGAGGTTGTAATGAAGATAACGTCTTCGGGTATTCCACTCATGGGACACCTCGGCCTTACACCGCAATCAGTCCATCAGCTTGGCGGATACAAGGTGCAGGGCAAGGATGATAAGACCGCTAAAAAGATGATGGAAGATGCCAGGATACTTGAAGAAGCGGGGGCATTTTCCATTGTTCTGGAATGTGTCCCGGCAACGCTCGCTGGAGAAATCAGCAGGTCTCTGACAATACCCACAATAGGTATCGGAGCCGGCGTTGAGTGCGACGGCCAGGTACTCGTCGTGAATGACATGTTAGGGATGTTTGAGAAGTTTACACCGAAATTTGTAAAGAAATATGCTAAGTTAAATATAGACATGCGTGCCGCTGTAGAACAGTACATCGACGAAGTCAAAGATAGAAAATTTCCGGGAGAAGAACACTCATTTTAAATGAGATCGATCTCCCTACCCTTAAATGAAGGATTCGAGGGTTCGAGTGAATGACTCCTTCTTCCACATGATCCACATGATATTTCTTGACATATAGCTGAAATGAGGTTAGTCGATTGGCAGATTCTATCGGATTTTGAACGTATTGTGACATACTTTTGAACGACTGTAACCAGGAGAGGGATCATGGTCCGGATATTTGAAGCTCCGTTTTTCAAAATGAGAAACAGGGCTTTTGTTTTCTTGAGATTCGATTAAGTCAAAAACGCACGTCAATACAAGGGAGAAATGTATGGGAACGGATACTGTACTTATACAAAACGGATTGGTCATCGACGGGACAGGGACAGGGGCCTTTAAAGGTCACGTGCTGATTGACGGCGATTTGATAAGCACTGTTTTCAAAGAGAACGAGGAACCGCCAGCAGCGGATACCGTTATCAACGCTTCTGATTGCGTTATAGCCCCCGGATTTATCGATATGCACTCTCACTCGGACTGGCTGATGGCGAGCAACGAGCACCCCCAATTGATGAAGCGCTTCCTCGAGCAGGGAATTACGACCGTCGTGGGAGGTAACTGCGGCTTTTCACCGGCACCGATTACCGAGAAGTCGATACGGCTTTTGCGGGAATCTCCCCTGCAGTTGATTATCAGCGTCCCGCTTGATTACGAGTGGCGGTCAATGGCGGAGTTTCTTGACCGCGTATCGAAAACTGCACCCATATTGAATATGGCGCAACTGGTGGGCCATTCAACAGTGCGGTTCGCGTCGTCCGACACCTTGCGCGGCACGATGAAACCCGATGAATTGAACCGGTGTCTTGACACGGTCAGGCGATCTTTTGACGAGGGGGCACGCGGGCTGAGCTTCGGTCTGGGATATGACCCGGGAATGTATTCCCCGCTTGGAGAGATTGAAGCATTCTGTTCAGTCGCAGCGGATGCGGGAAAAACAGTAACGGTTCACATGAAAGCGCTCAGTAAAATCTCTCCAACCTACCCTCTCACTTACCTGAAACCGCACAATATTCGAGCGCTGAAAGAAATGTTGGACATAGCGCGCGCCACCGGGTGCAGACTGCAACTTTCCCATTTTATCTTCGTGGGACGAAAAAGCTGGCCTGCCGCCGATAGATGCCTCCGGATGGTTGATGATGCCCGACGCGACGGGGTTGACGTGATGATTGACGCGTTTCCATACACCTGTGGAAACACTACGATAAATGCTGTTTTGCCTTACTGGTTTCTGGCGATGGGTGATGAGGGATACAGGAACAGATGGGCCAAGTTGCGGCTCCGTGCCGAACTCGAAATCGGGTTCCGCCTCGTAGGATTTATGTACCATGACTTTCAGGTTATGGACGCTGCCGTCGAGGGATGGGAGGATCTCGACGGATTGAGAATTTCTGAAATCGCGCGGAAATGGGGAAAAACTCCATTTGATACATTGCTTACAATGAGTGAAAAAAGCAACGGTGCGGCGCTTATGTTGTTCCATGCCTACAGTGGAGAGCCTGTGAACGAAGGCCCGCTCGAGTCTGTTCTGGCACATGAATCGTGCCTTTTCGAGACCGATGTGGTCTTAAGGAAAGACGGTTATCCCAACCCTTCAGGAATGGGTACATTTCCGAGAGTACTGGGCTTCTACACGAGAGACAGAAAACTCATGGGTATGGAGGATGCGGTTTCCAGGATGACATCAAAAAGTGCGGCGCGCTTCGGATTGACGGACCGGGGTATAATTGAGCCCGGAAAGGCCGCGGACATTGTTGTGTTTAACCCTGAAACAATATCAGACACGCCGCCCCACGGCTCTCAGCCTGCCGGAAGACCCGAGGGAATAAAACATGTATTCATCAATGGTGCTCAGGTGGTGAAAGATGGAATATATATCGACGGGGCACGGAAAGGCCGGGTACTGCGGTCGTGATACCCAACATGGTCAAAAATGGCACGGGCTGTGAAACAACATTTCACATAATGAACTGACCGGTCAGTATTTTCTTGACTTGAAGGTTCGTTCTCGTTACAGTTTTCTTGTCAAAAAGCAACGTTGTATCAAAAATATGGAGGGTAAAAATCATGAAAATATGTGTTCTGGGAGGATGCGGGGCCGTAGGCAGTGTGGCCATCCAGTCGCTCACGAAAGCGGCGGTCTTTGACGAAATCGTCATCGGTGACGTGAATGAGGAAAAAGCCTTTGAGATTGCGGGAACCTGCGGCCTCGGAGCCGCCTCCGTCGCGCAGTTCGATGCGGAAGACTCGGAGAGTATTAAGAAGGCCATCGCCGGGGCCGACGTGGTTCTGAACTGCGTGGGACCATTCTATCGCCACGGCCCAACAATACTGAAGGCTACCATTGAAGCGGGGATCAACTATGTCGATGTCTGTGACGACTTCGACGCCACGGAAACCTGTCTGACCATGAATGAAGCGGCAAGGAAGGCCGGCGTCTCCGCCCTGATAGGCATGGGCAGTTCTCCCGGCATCGCCAATGTCCTCGTCAGGTTTTGCGCGGACCATCTTCTGGATGAGTGTGAAGCCATCGATATCTACCACGCCCACGGCGGTGAAGAGGTGGAAGGGCCAGCCGTTGTGAAACACCGGATCCATTCAATGTCCGTGCCCATCCCGGTCTTCATCGACGGAAAAGCCGAACGCCTGGACATGTTTAGGCCTGAAGGCCGGGCATTCGAGGAGACAACGGATTTCGCCGAAGTGGGGACCTATGATGTGTATCTTTACCCCCATCCCGAAACAATCACCCTGCCCATGCACATCCAGAACGTGAAACGTGTAACGAACTTGGGTCTCGTCCTGCCGCCCTCCTACGCCGAACTCATCAAGGAAGTCGTCCAGTTGGGAATCATCGGAGAAGACCCCATTATGGTTCAGGGTTATCCCACCGTCCCGCTGGAATTTGCCGTTGCTTATATACTTTCCCAGCGCGCCCGCCTTACGGCTGAAGCAGGTCTGACTGAGGCGATGGGCTGCCTCAAGATCGTCGTCAAGGGCCGTAAAAAAGGAGAACCGTCCACCTATGTATTCTCCATGTCTTCCATAGGCCACGGAATGGGTGAAGGTACCGGGATTCCTGCCGCCCTGGGGGCAATTCTCATGGCCACCGGTAAGATCAAAGGGAAAGGGGTTTTCCCGCCCGAGGCCTGCGTCGATCCTTTAGATCTTCTGGCCCTCGCGAAAACACATGTGCAGATGGACGGCAAGAGCGGAATGCCGCTGAAGATCGAACATATCGATGCCGATGGAAAGGTCGAAGAGATAGAGATATAACCGGCGTTAGAGACCCTTGCAGACTTAGTCGTGTATTTGAAAAAAAATCGAAGGAGTTGCCCGGTGGCACGATACAATGAATACAAAAACAGTGTGCTCAGATATACGATGTGGCTGTCTGATCACGGTTATTTCGGTTCGGTGCTGGGAAGTGGCGGCAATGTATCCGTCAGGATAAACGGAGAAAACGCTTTTGCCATAACCCCATCAGGCATGCCGTATAAAGATCTGACTCCCAATGATATCTGTATCCTCGATTTTGAAAAAAACCGTATCGAAGGAACACAGGAACCCTCTATGGAATGCGACATGCACATCGCCGTCTACAAGGGGCGTCCCGATGTGAATGCAGTCGTGCATACCCACCAGAGCAAGGCAAGCATTTTTGCTGTTATCAACCGCCCCATACCTGCCTTATTTGACGAGGTGTGCATGAACATTGGTGAAATCGTGGATATCGTTCCATACGCGCCTTCGGTAAGCCGGGAACTTGCGGAAAATGTTGCGGGTAAACTTGGAAATGGGTGCAACTGTTATATCATGCAGAATCACGGCGTTCTGTGTCTTGGTCACACCATTGAGAAGGCGTGTCTTAACGCGGAACTCCTTGAAAAAGTAGCGGCAATATATGCCGATGCACTCTTTACGGGACTGGATATTTCCACACTTCCAGAAGACTCTATATCCCTCTTCAATCTGCTCAGGAAAGGGCCCCTGGACGGATCGGCAGAGGGGTAATGCCATGGTCGAGACGAATGTGCCGGCGATAAAGAGAAAGAAAATCCTGGAAGCGGCGGCAAACGTTTTTTCACAAAAGGGGTTTCACCAGGCTAAGATGGACGAGATAGCCAAACGGGCCGGTGTGGCGAAGGGGACCCTGTACTATAATTTCGCAAGCAAATCGAAGCTCTTCGCAGCCACCGTTACGGAGGGGATGGAAAAAATCATCGGTGAGCTGGAAAAGGAGCTTGAATCCGACCTCCCCTTTAAAGAGCATCTGAGAAAACTTATCAGGAGCAATTTTCTCATGTACTTGAAATACCGGGACCTTTCCACCATCGTTTTTAACGAACTTACGAGCGGTGTGGGGAGTGAAGTCCTGGAGGAGATCGGGAAGGTCCGCCTGCGCTACATTGACTTTATCTCCGATCTCCTTAGTGAGGGTCAGAAAAGGGGATATCTGAAAGCGGTCGATGAGAGACTGGCCGCTGTCGGTTTTATCGGATTTCTGGATAGTTTGTGCAACTATTATCTGAAAAGTCACAGCCACCTGGAACAGGAAGCGTTTATAGATACCATATTTACCATTTTATCCTCAGGTCTTCTTCGCCATGAGGGATAGAATAGGCAGAATCTGCCAAGGAGGGAATTGGACATGGCAAAGCCGGAAATCAAAGTATATGGCTATCGATGGGTAGTACTTTTCATCTTCGCCGTTATTAATGCGGTTATGCAATTGCAGTGGCTCACCTTCGCACCGATTGCGCGGGAGGCAAGGCTGGTCTACAATGTATCAGCCATGCAAATTGATTTTCTCTCCATGATCTTTATGCTGGTATTTCTGGTTGTCTGCATCCCTGCCTCATATGTGATCGATACCTACGGTATCCGGAAAGGGGTAGGTTTCGGTGCTCTCCTTGTCGGTATTTTCGGGCTCATGAAGGGGATATATGCCCTGAATTACACCCTGGTCGTCGTTGCACAGATCGGACTTGCCGTTGCCCAGCCCTTCATCCTCAACGCCACGACTCGGGTGGCAGTCAACTGGTTCCCGATACAGGAACGGGCAACCGCCGTTGGGATTGCAATCCTCTCCCAGTTCCTCGGTATTATCGCTGTCATGATTGCAACGCCGCTCCTCGTCACTCAAAACGCCGAAGGCCTGTACCAGATACAGAATGTGTTTATGTTGTACGGGATTATCTCGGTTTTCACCGCCCTTCTCGTGGTGGCCTTCCTGCGGGAGAAACCCATCACACCCCCCGACACCCAGGATCAGGACGAACGATTCAAGGTCTTTGAAGGTCTTGCCCATATATTGCGAAAAAAGGATATGATTTTGATGCTCATTCTCTTCTTCATAGGTCTGGGGATGTTTAATGCCATAAGCACCTGTATCGATCAGGTCTGCCAGGAGAAAGGCCTGACCATTGAGCAGACGGGGCTTGTAGGGGCGATGATGCTGATTGCCGGTATTGTCGGGGCGATTTTTCTGCCGCCGCTCTCGGATAAATTCCGCAAGAGAAAGAACTTTCTGATTCTCGGTATGGTAGGCATGACGCCGGGCCTTGTGGGATTAACCTTTGCCGGGAGCTACACGATTCTCCTCGTTTCTTCTTTTGTCTTCGGATTTTTCCTTTTGGGAGCCTGCGCGCCGGTGGGATTTCAGTATTGTGCCGAGGTAAGTTATCCCGCACCGGAGTCCACATCCCAGGGGCTGATGCTGCTCGCCGGTCAGATCTCGGGGATTATCTTTATTGTTGGTATGAACATGGTGGGGATGATCCCCTTCATGGTACTCTATATCGCCCTCGCGGTTGTGACCATCGTCATTACCTTTATAATAAAAGAGTCTCCCATGATTCTGTCCGCGGGGGGGTAAAGAAACGCAATGGAGAAGCACTTCGGGGCTTCCGAAAATTTATCCGGTATTGAAGCTCCCCGCAACAAGTTGCGGGGAATGCGCTCTCTGTTCAATTAAAGAGGTGACGTGCCATGTCTGATTCCAACGAGAAATACATACTAGCCATCGATCTGGGGACATCGGGAAGCAAAACTGCCCTCGCCACAATCTACGGCGAGATCATCGATTTTGAATTCCAGGCGGTACCACTCCACCTCCTCCCCAACGGGGGCGCGGAACAGGACCCCGATGACTGGTGGAACGCGATTATATCCACAACTAAGACACTTCTCTCAAAAGGGTTGGTGCCCCCGGAGGATATTGTCGCGATAAGCTGCTCATCCCAGTGGAGCGGAACGGTTGCCGTTGACAAAGACGGGAACCACTTGATGAACTCCATTATCTGGATGGACTCGCGCGGCGCCGACTGTATTGACAGCGTGAGAAAGGGCATACTCAACTTTGAAGGGTATGACATCCTGAAGTTAATAAAATGGCTGAGAAAAACTGGCGGAGCGCCAGGATCCTCCGGGAAAGACCCAATCAGCCATATCCTGTTTATAAAGAGAGAATATCCCGAAATATTCAGGAAGACCTGTAAATTCCTCGAACCGAAAGACTATATTAACCTGCGGTTAACGGGAAAGTTCGCTGCATCCTATGATTCGATTACCCTTCACTGGGTAACGGATAACCGCGATATATCGAACATAAAATACGATGATACGCTCCTTAAAATGGTCGATCTCGACAGGGAAAAACTCCCGGAACTCAAGCGGTCCATCGACATCCTCGGGCCTGTAAAAAAGGACCTGGCCAGAGAGCTTGGCATCAGGGAGGATGTGAAGGTTATTGTGGGTTCACCGGATGTCCCCACCGCGGCCATAGGTTCCGGAGCGGTAAGAAACTTTGAGGGCTACTGTTATATCGGAACATCCTCCTGGATTTCAGCCCATGTCCCTTTCAAAAAGGCCGATCTTCTCCATTCTATTGTTTCGCTGCCCAGCGCTATTCCCGGCAGATACTTCATTGCCAATGAACAGGAAATCGCGGGCGGTATCCTGAACTGGCTCAGGGACAATATTATTTACCACAAGGATGAGCTGCTCTTAGAGGAAAACCTGCCCGATGTTTTTAAGATATTTGACAGAATCGCCGAAAAGATTCCCCCCGGCAGCAACAGGGTTATCTGCACTCCCTGGCTATATGGTGAACGCACACCGGTTGAAGATCATCTGATCCGGGGAGGACTTTACAACGTTTCACTTACAACAACGAGAGAAGATCTCGTCCGGGCCGCCTTTGAGGGGGTGGCCTTTAATCAGAAATGGGTGCTGAAATATATCGAGAAATTCATAAAGCGAAGGATGGACCCGATCAACATGGTGGGAGGCGGCGCGATTTCCGATGTCTGGTGCCAGATCCACGCGGACATATTAGACAGAACCATAAATCAGCTAAAAGATCCGATTCAGGCAAACGCCCGCGGCAGTGTATTTATCGCTTCCGTTGCCCTGGGCCATATGGCTTTTGAAGATATACCAAAATATATCCAGATCAAAAATGTCTTCAAGCCGAACCCTGACAACAGGAAAGTCTACGACGAACTTTTTAAGGAGTTTCTCAATATTTACAAGAACAATAAGGCCATGTGCGCGCGATTAAACAGGCACTGCTGATATGTGCCGGCGGCATAAAAAAGATTAAAACATTGGAAAGGAGAATGAAATGATTAAATTCGAATCACAACCCTGGGCCCTTCCCGAAGGGATCGATATGGAAAAAAATGTCATAGCCACCTATTACTGCTCCATCCCCAAGGACTTCGATATGCTGGATATCGGGGCCTTTATGGCGGTGGAACAGTCTACCGGAACATGGGTCCCCGTCCCCGGTGAGACACCGGAAATTCGGGCAAAACACGTTGCGAAGGTAATCGGCGTCTATGAGGCACCCTTCTATGAGTGGGGATTACCCGAGGATATCAAGGAGCGACAGTATATCCTGCAGATTGCCTTTCCGTCGGTAAACTTTGAAGACAAATTTTCCATGCTTCTTACGTCAACGGTGGGCAATATCTCCATGGTGCCGAACCTCAAAGTCATTGACCTTCGCATCGGGAAAGAGACGCTCAAGAGATATCAGGGGCCCAAGTTCGGCATTGACGGCTGGTATGAGGCCCTGGGCATAGAAAAAGGCCGCCCACTACTGAATAACATGATCAAACCCTGCTCCGGATATCCCCTGGAGGTCGGTGTCGATCTTTTTTACAAGGCCGCCCTGGGCGGATGTGACGTCGTCAAAGACGACGAGTTGATCGCCGATATGGAGTATAACTCTGCCGTTGCACGGGTGAAGGCATATATGGAGAAAGAGCGCCAGGTCTTCGAGGAAACGGGCGAACATACGCTCTACTGCGTGAACGTAACCGATCGCCTTCCCCGTATGTTTGAGATGGCAAAGCGTTTGGTGGATGCCGGTGTCAACGCCATGATGGTTAACTACATTGCCGTCGGTCTGGAGGCGATGCGAGGCCTGGCCGAAGATCCCGATGTCAATGTCCCCATTCTCGCCCACATGGATGTGGCGGGGGCCTATTTTATGTCACCCAATCAGGGCATTTCATCACCTCTCATATTCGGTAAAATGGCACGCATGTGTGGTGCTGACTCGATGGTAACACCCTTTGCCCTGGGCGGGAAGGCTATGTATCTGGGGGACAGATTCAAACAGAGCGTAAACTGCATGACCTACCCCTTTGGTGATCTGAAGCCCGTTTTACCCATGCCATCCGGAGGTATTACCCCTGCAAATGTGGCTGACGCCGTCAATACCATGGGAACGGATATCATGATCGGCTCGGGGGGTGGCATTCACGCCCATCCGCAGGGTTCAACAGCAGGTGCCAAGGCCTTTCGACAGGCCATCGATGCATCCATTAAGGGGATTCCCTTGGAAGAGTATGCCAAAGAAAACGAGGAACTTGGACGCGCCCTTGGTCTGTGGGGAAAGAAGACGGAGATAAAGGGAGGGTAATTTGGGTGAATTATCTCAAAAAGAGTCGTCATGTTTATAAGGATTCAGAGAACCGGGTTAAACGAATCGAATGAAAGAAATACAGATAATTCTGGACACTGAATTGCAGAAGACCCGTTTGTTTTTCTTTCCTGCTTCAGATATGATGCATTAGTAAAAAGTCCCAAAAACGTCATGCCGGACTTGATCCGGCATCCAGAACATATTGAAATTGCTGGATTCCGGCTTTCGCCGGAATGACGGAAAGGGGCAGTCTTTGACTTTTTACGAGCGTATCAGATATAGTTCCTTCACATTAAATGACCTTCGGAGCTGGAAATGTCGGAGAATCTATTCACAAAAAATGAGCTGGAGACAATCAGTAAAGATGGCCTGACTGTGGAGGCGCTGACCTCTCAACTTGAGATCCTCCGCAGTGAAACGATTCCACTTAAACTCGACAGGCCCTGTTCAATTGGCGACGGGATAGTTGCTATTCCAAAATCAGGCCGGAAAGCCCTTATATTCATACATGACCAGGCAGCCGCAAATGGGAGGATGACAAAATTCGTGCCTGCCTCAGGAGCCGCCAGCCGTATGTTTCGCAGTTGGTTCAACAACTATGAAACAGACAGTTTCAATGACACTGAAGATGCCAGTATCCTTGAAAACGAGATCACCAGATTTGCATTCTACGATGATTTATCAAATGTCTTCTCACGCGATGGTCACGACATCCGCATAGTTCTGCAGGAAAATGTCTCAGAGATACTGGGATATATCCTTACCCCAAAAGGTTTAAACTACGCGCATCTGCCCAAGGCGCTCCTCAAGTTTCATACATATCCAGACCACAATCGCACATCTCTCGAAGAACACCTCGTTGAGGCCACCATGTATGTGCAGGACAAAAACCGCGTCTGCAGGATACATATTACCGCCTCAGAGGAGCACAGATCGGATGTAGAAGCTTATATCTCCAGAATAAAAGAATATTATGAGACCAGATATAACGTAAAGTTCAAGATATCCCTTTCCATACAATTTCCATCCACAAATACCATAGCCGTTGACATGGAGGGCGAACCTTTTCGGGACGAGACAGACAGGATTGTGTTTAGGCCGGGAGGACACGGAGCGCTGCTGAAGAATCTGAGCACCATCGAGGAAGATATCGTTTTCATTAAGAATATAGACAATGTTGTCCCCGACAGATTAAAACCGGAAACCGTGCTGCATAAGAAAATCCTTGGTGGATATCTTGTGAGACTGCAGGAAGAAATATTTCATTATCTGCGTTTCCTGGACAAGAATGAACCGGGCAAAAACCAGTTTTCAGAGATAGCCGATTTTTGTCGTGAAAAGCTCTGCGCGGTTTTGCCTTCAGATTTTGAGGAATTCCCGAACACACGAAAAAAAGAGTTTATTTTCGATATGTTGAACCGGCCATTGCGTGTGTGCGGTATGGTGAAAAACGAAGGGGAACCAGGGGGAGGACCCTTCTGGGCAGAGAAAACTGATGGATCACAATCACTGCAGATTGTGGAGGAGGTACAAATTGACGCCAAATCGCAAGAGCAGAAGACCATCTGGGAATCGTCCGCATATTTCAATCCCGTTGACCTGGTATGTGGTATCAGAGATTACCGGGGGGAGAAATTCGATCTGGTAAAATATATTGACAAGCAAACTTACATTGTTTCTGATAAATCCTACAATGGGAAACCAATAAAGGTATTGGAACTTCCGGGGCTGTGGAATGGCTCGATGGCGGGATGGAATACCATCTTCGTGGAGGTGCCCCCCATAACCTTCAACCCGGTAAAGACTGTGGAGGACCTGCTGAGAAATGAACACCTTGAGTCTGTCACATAATCAGACAGGGGGCTATCATGACAGCATACCCTGCCATATTCCAGACGGAAGCCGACATCTCGCCGTCATTCACTCTTTTCGGAAGATGGTTTTGAATCCGACACGTCGGGTGCTTTCTCACTCACGGTAGAATGTGTTTCGCTCCCTGACGTTTCATCGGCGGATGGTTTATCGGAGGATGGTTTCTTTCCGCCGTAGTCCGTCACGTACCAGCCCGTGCCCTTGAGATGAAAGGAGGAAAGGGATATCAATTTGCTGACCGGCCCCGCACAAAACTTGCAGGTTTGGACTTCCGTATCCTCAATACCCTGAAATACTTCAAACTTCTTGTTACATTTTTTGCACTTATATTCGTAAATAGGCATTAAACCTTCTCCCGTTCAACTATTTCGCGCCAGAAAATTCACTTTGTACATCAAAACTAATTGAAAATATCCCCTATCTGATAACGTTTATTGAAACAATCAAGCACAAGGTTAATATCTGTATCGGCCACCGACTGGAGCATGTTCCCGGTAATCGAATGCACTTTCTCTTCCTCTGCAATCTTTTCATCCATCGGCGCGTCAAAATCTATCTCGCTGCCGTTAAACCGGATAACGTGAACAAGCTCATGCGCGGCTATGTACAACATAAGAGACGTCAGTTTAACAAATGGCCTGCTCCTCTTCACTGCGGCAAGTATTCGATCATCCTGAAGACAGATCTTGAAGAAATAAAAATTGTCAGGATGGCCGGCATCGCCCTCTTTTTGATAATGGTACCTGCAAAGATGCGCGAAGGCCCTGCTGTCTACTTCGTGTTCCCTCAGACCGGCAAGGGTTTCGACCTCGTACTTGTGTGTCCTCAACCCGCCCCTGCCAAGGCGAAAATACCCTTCGGCCAGTTCTTCAGCCTGACGAAACATTTTCCCTACAACGGATATCTCTGATGGACTGAAAGGCATTTTTCAAATCCACTCCCTCAAAACTATTGCTAATATAAATTCAAATCGGCAGATGTCAATAAAGATTTCGAGAGCATCGTTCATATACTATCTGAAAACCTTCTTTATTTTCCATACGGACTCGCAGAATTCCGCAACCCTGTCCCCGGAAATTGAAATGCTTTTTCTCACACTTTTTCCGAGGGAGCTTTCTTTGCCCCTGTAAGCATAGATTCCCTTCGCCACTGTTTTCATGTTCCTTAAGCTGAGCGGTAGGTCAGACGCGTACACAATGATCCTCTCCTCCCCGAAAGGTGAATGGACCTCAAGATCAAACCTGTCTCCCTCATCCGGAACAGTGTAAACTGCCCCCCTTTTGAAGAAAGAAATCTGCCTGTAATTATTGGGTAACAGTTGAAGAACCCGTCCTTTTGCACCAACTTTAACTATCTTGCCATAGAAATCTCTGTTTCCTTTAAAATATATTTTTACGCGTTCGCCCTCGGCATATTTTCTTTTATCCGTCCATACATACACGGTAAGAGGGGCTGATGGCTTCATCAATACAGCCCGCAGCTTTTCATTCCCGTATTTCAGGTTTTTGATCCGGTATTTTACCTCTCCCTGAATACACATGTGGTGGCGACCTTTATTATCTGATCCACAATCTTCCACACTCAGGATGTCAACAAAACGGCCTGCCTTGTCTTTGATGATATCATATTCAAGATTGATTCCTGCAACCTTCGTCCTGGAATCAAGATACTTCTTTGCCTTCTCAAGGATGCGTGTTCTTTCCCTTGAGAGCGCCTTCCGGCGAAGCTGCTTCGCATCCCCTCCTTCACCGGGATAAGCGTAAACATCCACTGACTGGATAACTGATCGTATCTCAACATCAACAGCCATTGCCTCAGCATGAATGCCGGCCGTACAGACTATGCAGGTAAATATAAGATACAGAAAAGGCAAGGGCACGAAAAAAACAAGTGATCTTTTTCCCATATCAATCCTCCCTGATCATCTGATATATTATTTCGGTATCGGTATGCTCCCGAGGAGGTATTTAAGATCCTCGTCCTCAAATTTTATTGAAAGACCCACAAAAGGCGACTCTCTGCCCTGATCGCTGATAAAGTCATCCCATCCGGCCGACAGATAGATGTGTTTTAAGAGCCGGTACTCGGCGTATGTCTTGAGGTGAGCGTTCCGGTCACTGTCAAAGTCAAAGGCCTCGAAAGTAATTTGCAGTTTGTCGTCAAAGGCAAAGTAGTCTATCCCGACACCGCCGGTTGATTCAAAAATACCTCCCCTGAGGGCTATGTCTTTAAATCTCTTTCCAATCTGTGCGGTGAACAGGAGTTTATCACGCTCCCATGTCTCGGTTCGCGTTGGCGCTACTCCTCCCACAGACGTATCGGTCACTGTCAGGCTGCCTCTCGGGTTTGCAACCAGGCCGAGGACATAGAATTTGTCTTCCTTCGGTCGTATCGTCAGGTCAAAATACCCCTTACCGTCACCACCGTCAAACAGGTATTCCCCCCTGTAGCTGAGAAAGGTTTTGAACTGCTCGGACTTCGTCACGTACCGGTCTATCCCATCCATACTTTTTTCGATGCTTTTCAAACTCGCGTTAAGATTATCAACAGTGTCTTCGTCATTGACCAGCTTCCCTAATGAGCCATCCCCTTTGTTAATCTTGCTGGTTATGTCCCTGAGAGAGGCAAGGGTTTGGTTCAGATTATCAAAGGTATCCCTGTTTTCGACCAACTGGCCAATCGTGCCTTCTCCCCTGTCAATTTTTTCCATTATGTTATTCAGTGTCGAAAAGGTATTTCGCATCTCTGCCGACGCCTCGCCGAGATTGGCGATCATCAGATTGAGCCTTTCGTCATTTTGCGTAATAATCCTGTTCAGCGCGGAGGATGCGTCCATCAAGTTGCTTAAAAGCTTGTCAATATCGGCCTGCTGCTCCGTTATGATAATATCCCCGCCTGCAGTAATATATGTCTCACCCCTTGTTCCAGGAACAATATCGACATATTTATCACCCAATATTCCATACGACTTTATCTTAGCCTCCGTATCCTCTTCCAGTTTTACCGAAGGAAGTATTCTCAACGTAACCAAAGCCTTGCCGTCTTTAAGGGATATACTCTCAACCCTTCCGACCTCAACGCCCGCTATCTGTACCGAGGCATCCTTTTCAAGACCTGTCGCGTCATCAAATACCACATTCACCGGGTATCCCTTTTTGAGTCCGAATCCGTACTCACCAACCCTGAAGGACATATATCCCAAGATAATCAATGCGACCAGAACGAATAGCCCTACCTTTGCCTCTGAGCTGATTAAAACCATGTTATTCTCCATTTAGAATTGCAATGTTGTCACTTAAATCACACTTATCGGACCTTCAAGGCTCCCGGAAAGAAATTGCCTCAGCACTGGATTCGATGACATCTTAATTTCATCGGGAGTTCCATATTTTATGATTTTACCTTCATAAAGCATGGCTATTTTGTGGCCCACCTTAAAAATTGACTGGACATCATGGCTAATAACCACGCAGGTCAGATCAAATCTTTCTTGTGTTTCAACAATAAGTTCATTTATTGCCTCGGTCATAACAGGATCCAGACCCGTAGTGGGTTCATCAAACAGGACAATCTGGGGGTGCATGGCAATCGCCCTGGCAAGCCCCACCCTTTTTCTCATCCCTCCGCTCAACTCTGAAGGCATTTTAGCCTCAACGCCGGTAAGGCCGACTGCCTTCAATCTTCCCCTTACTATCTCTTTTATCTCGTTGTCTTTTTTTCGGGTATGCTCCCTTAGGGGAAAGGCTACATTTTCCATCACATTCATGGAATCAAACAGTGCGGCTTCCTGAAAAAGCATTCCGAATTTCTTTCTCACCTCATTCAGATCTCTGTCGTCAAGCGAGGTAACGTCAACACCATCAACAATCACCTGTCCGCTGTCAGGCCTCAGGAGTCCGATAATATGTTTCAGGAGAACGCTCTTCCCCCCTCCACTGCCACCGATAATAACGGTGGTTTGACCGTCCTCTATATCAAGATTCAGGCCATTCAGAACTTTCTGTTGCCCAAAAGACTTATTTATTTCAACAAGTTCAATCATATATTTACGAGTTGCGGGTTGCGAGTTGCGGGTCAATTTTCTCACTTCTCACTCCCCACGTCTCACCCCTTCCTATATGGTTAAATTCTTTTGCCACTTTTGAAAAAATTTTGCAATTAAGGTACTAAAACATAATAGCCGTAAGAAAATAGTCGCTTATCAGGATTGACACGGATGCCAGTACCACCGCCTCCGTAGTGGCTTTTCCCACTCCCTCGGCTCCCCCCGTAGTGTTGAATCCCTTGTAACATCCTACCAGGGACAGGATAAGCCCGAAGAATGCCGCTTTGGTCAAACCATGGTAAATATCATTCAAATCCACCATAGTGGTAATATTATTTACAAAAGCGCCTGAATTAATGCCCAGTATGGGCACCCCCACAAAATATCCTCCGAGGACTCCCATAAAGTCAGATACAACAGTGAGGAGGGGAAGCATTATCACCCCGGCGATTACCCTTGGGACTATGAGATGTTTGACGGGGTTAGCGGCCATCACATACAGGGCGTCTATCTGCTCAGTCACGCGCATTGTCCCAAGCTCCGCCGCCATGGCAGAACCGGCCCTTGCGGTTACCATCAAAGCCGTGAGGACAGGACCGAGCTCTCTGGTCATTCCCAGCGCGACTGTAGAACCGACAAGACTCTCCGCGTTGAACATCTTGAACCCGTGATAACCCTGCAACGCCATGACCATGCCGGTGAATGTCCCCGTTAGAACGACGATAAGGATGGACTTGACGCCGACAAATTCCATCTGTTTAAAGATCAGGCGAAGCTTCAGCGGTGGGCGTATCATCCACCTCAGAACCGAAAGAAAGAGGATCAGTATCCTCCCCATTTCCTCTATATTCCCAAGGATGGCCCTCCCAAAATTATCAATTGCTATGGCAATTTTATTCATAAAACACCAACGGCCACTCTATAGCGGTTCCTTTTTCTTCGAGAGCGCCTCGAAAGATAATTGTATAATCATGCTGATGAATTCAATCCGCGTAACCCCTGAAGCGGCCACCCGGCAAAAGAGTACTGTAGAAGGCGTTATACCTGGAGAGCTTTGCGGTTCTCTATCAGCACTATCCAGTTACCTGTGGGTAGAAGCATACCCGCCCTCGCATAAGCCTTCAAATCAAACACAGAAAAAGCCCTTACCACCACACCATGTATTTTTTTCAGGCCATCATCCGGCAATCTAGCCGGTGTCTTATTTCCTTCCTGACCATACAGTAATATGTTCCCAAACGAAAGAATTCCTTTCGCTTGCATGGTTATGATTTCGGAGGGCATGCCGCGTAATCTAATCCCGACTCTCAGCATCCCCGGTCCTGGCCCGGAGACAACCACGTATCATATTGTCAATCCTGGCAATGGATTTCTACTCGCCCGGTATAAAAATCCTTCTCAACTTAGGTTCAACCGTATCTGATTTCCCCTTATTCACAAACACGCGAGGGGCCCTCTTGCCCAGTGCACACAGAATTTCATAGCTTATCGTCCCGGACTTTCCGGCAATTTCACTGGCCGAAATATATTCTTCCCCCTGCATCCCCATCAAAACAACTTCATCGCCTATTTCGCATTCAGGTATATGAGTAACATCCACTGTACACATATCCATGGAAACGCGCCCTGCAATGGGCGCCCTTTCCCCCCTTATAAGAACGTGCCCCTGATTCGACATAATAAAGCCATACCCGTCCGCATACCCAACGGGTATTATCGCAAACCGGGCAGGGCTTTTTGTGATATGAGACCTGCCATAACCTATGCTGTGCCCCGCAGAAAAATCCTTTAGAATTACAACTGTCGTCTTGAAACTCATTACCGGTAGCAGATCCACCTCCGGAGCCATATCGGATGAGGGATATACCCCGTATGTCATAATCCCGGGGCGCACCATATCCAGATTGAACCGGGAGAAGTTGAGGACACAACCGCTGTTGGATATGTGTTTTATAGGAATATATATCCCGTCTTTTTCCAACCCTGTTACAATCTTCTCAAACAGTTTCCACTGGAAAAAGTTATATTCATCGTCTTTACGTTCACTGACAGAGAGGTGGGAGAATATGCCCTCCACCACTATGCCGGGAAGGTCAAGGATACTCCTGATCATGGCGATCGCGTCACTGTATATAGTCCCGCTCCGGCCCATCCCCGTATCAATTTCAATATGAACGGGAAGTTGCGCATTTCTTTCAATCAGTTTTCTGTTGAGTTCGACAGCGAAATGGACATCTGAAACAGAAGGGGTCAGATCGTATTTGATTATTTCATCAATTTCATGAACTGTGGAAGGACTCAGCAATATAATGGGTGCATCTATCCCGCCGACCCGAAGCTGCATACCTTCATCGGCGTTGGCGACACCAAGGGCGTACACACCGTTTTTTAAGGCTGCCTTTGATATCGAAATCGCCCCATGGCCATACGCATCCGCCTTCACTACCTGAAGCACCTTTACGCCGGATCTCACCAACCTTTGTATTTCGTTCCAGTTATGTCTGAAACTGTCCAGATCTACTTCCACCCAGCTTCTGTATCTTTGTGCTCTTGACGGCATTTTCTATGCAATCCCGCTTTCCTGAATTTTATAACCTGTTTCTCAACCATTCATACATCTTACATTATGAAGATATTACCAAAACAACGATGAAAGTCAAGGCGAAGGTATCGAATCAGAAGGGGGTAAAAGAAAACTTGTGTGATTAATCAGAGAATCGTTACAGCATGCCACACATAGAATCGTTCAAATCGGTCTCGTACGTCTGTCGGGCAGGCATGGATACAGAGAAAAAGCAACCGCTAATTTCTTGACAATGTGGATACGTTAAGATAGAAATCCGTTTTTTGAGTCGTAAAAAAGCCGATGTAGCTCAGCTGGTAGAGCAACTGATTCGTAATCAGTAGGTCAGCGGTTCAAATCCGCTCATCGGCTCCATATAATCAAAGGGGTTGCGAGAAATCGCAACCCCTTTGATTTCTATTGTTATCTACTGTTTATGCAACAAAACACTCCAGAAACCATAATGATATCAGATATCAGACAGTTAAGCACATAATACAATAAAGGGGTAAACTGATTAATAATCAGCTAGTCGGATGTTTTTGAGCCCAATGTGGCTTACCCGCAAAATCAATGGATTACGGGGATTTTAACTGTCCATCTTTCGACGCTAACTTCTTCCTGTAACAAACAAATCTTGACTTGACCTGCTCGTAGTAGATTACTTTTGGGAATCAGTAAAACGTCCTGCATCACCAGCGGCCCACCCAAGCTTCCCGCGTCAGCGCCGCTGCGCTTCTTGCCGACTGGTGAATGCAAGTGTTCGGCGATTCTTGCCGTTTCCTCGCGTTTGCTTAAAAAGTAAGAGCAGCCTTTAATTTGCTTTTCAATAATTGCCAGCGAGCATCTACAAATTCAGTAAATCTTTCTAATTCCAAGATATTAGGAATGATTTGTTTCTCCAAATCCACTGAAGATTTAGAAACCCATTCAGACAATGACTTGACTCCTTTTGAGATATTTTGATTCCCATCCAGCATTTGCAAATTTACAATTCCATTATAAAAGTCTGAGTTGGCAAAATACCAATCTGGATCATTAGACGTGCTGACTATACCGGCTTTCTTCAATTTACTTTTGGTAAATATAGTTTTTGGATGTATATGGTCTTTATGGAAATCTCCATTTTTATAATCGAGATTTGGATATAGAAGTGCGAGAATGGGAAAAGCGTATCTGTCTTCGTACCTGGTATAAAGAAGGTTTTCTATAAACTCATCATCTACTGTGATACTTTTCCTTGTTTTAGTTAGCCGAGCGGCAATTGCCTGAGCTGGAAATAATGGCTCATTTTCTTCAATTGATTTTTTGATTGGTTCACGAATTACTTTTAAAATGGCATCAGCCTGCCCGCCAAAAATACGATGTAATAATACAGCATGGAACCATTTTTTTATGGTTCCCCAATCATCCTTATAGGCGACTTCCTTACGAGTATAATTTTTCGATTTTTTTGAAACAAACAGATAATAGACAATAGGAAGAACTGCGTTTTTAGATGTCAGGCTTTGTTCTGTGTAGCCAAAGTCACGAATTAACTCAAAAGCTATTACAACACAATTTCTTATCTCATCCCAATGCTTTTCAAATTCTTTTGCATTTTCAGATGTGAAATTTGAAACTCTAAATTTAATATCTTTGCTGAATATGAGCAAATATGCACGCAATATCAGATCTTTATTAATTTCAAAGCCATACGAATTCCATACTTCATCAATTGCATTATTTATTTCTTCCCGAGCATTTGCCCAACTAGCAATGAGAGTTGACATTATTAAATCCGAATAATCTAATTTTTCGCCACCACTATTGATTCTAATAAATATATTTAGAGCTTTATTGTAATCGGGATCATCTTCAAGGTAATAGTTGATTATAGGGTTTACATGAATAATATCATGCAATTTACTCAATGTTTCATTGACAAATTCATTGTCCTCCCACTCGTTTTCTTTAATATATTGATTTAGTTTAAAGGTTCCTTGTAATCCCAGAATATTTCCAACTTCAAACCATTCCTTTGGTTGAAGGCACTCTAGATCGTCTTTTGTCAAAAATTGAAAATCATATAAACGTCCATCGTCATCAGTCACATTATTTTCTGTATCATCTTGAGGAGCATATTCAGTAATTTTTAGATACAGCTTTTGTGTAGGAAGTGCATACTCATTGTTTACCCAATGAACTCGAGGTTTTTTATATGCATAAGATCCCTTTAAGCCTATATACAAAGCAGTAAGTCTTTGTTGTCCATCAAGAACAGCCTCAAAATCAGGAACAGTTAATGTGTTCACCTCTTCACAGTGTGTGCAATATTTCTCTCTAAATTTCCTTAGAATTGAATAAAATCTGTTAAATTGTTTGTTTTCACCATTTACTTTCCAAAGAAGTAAAGAACCTATAGGGTAATCTCGCATTAAAGAATCAAATAATATTTCTATCTCGTCATGACTCCATACAAATTCCCTTTGAATAGCAGGAAGGAGTAAGGTTTGATATTCAATTTTTTGTATAACACTCGCAATTGTTACTGGAGGGTAAAACGCCATATCTATTCATCCTTAAATTTTAAATTATTATTCTAATGAGTATTTTTTCTCAACATCATATTCTTCTACGCCGAACAGTGTTTATATGTATCTTGTATAATAACCTAAACACAGCGATTTAGCCGTATAAGACCTCCCGAATACCTACAATTTAATATATCCTTCCTGAAGTCGAGAGAAGCAAGGGCAAAGGGAAAACAGCGGATTTCTTAGTGTAACCGTTACCAATAAGCTTATTGGAAGGCAGGTAGCGTTTCATGCTGATCCGATACGTCGGCTGGCTTGCCACTCAGCTTCACATTCTCCTGGGTTTCCTTTTGTATATTAAACGGCTCGCCATAGCACTCCTCGAACACATCAGGAAATTTTTCTTCTTTCCGGAGTTGTTTAAAAAGTGGCCAATTCCTATAGTAACTCTTATGAAAATATTCATCGTGCCTCAATCGTTTCATCAAATCATAAGTCTGATCATAATCATCACGTAGGACAGCAACGGCTAACTTAAACCTATCTTCCGAAGCGCTCCAATCAATTTGGTCAATTACTTTTTTACAAGACTTGCCGTCTCCGTCCCATTTATAGGCTTGGGCAAGATTGACAATCATTATCAGCTTATTGGTCTCGCTGGAGTGTTTGAATGTGGGGCCAGTGAAAAAATCAAGCAGTCTGATTGCCAAATCGTACTGCTTATTCTGAATTAGATCAAACGTGAGGTTAATAATATTGTCGTCGGAATCTTCAATATAAGTCGAGCAAAGTTTTCTCCATACAACATGCGCTGCTTTTACACCTATCTCGTACACGCACTTGTATGCCTCTCGAAAATAATCAGGGTCAACTCCCAACTGATCTCCAATTTTAAGCGTTGAGTCCAACTTGCACTTATGCTCAGAGCAGCATTTTATATACTGAGAAGATGCGTAGCCATCGCAGTGAACAAATAAATTTCTACGTTCATTCAGTTCCACAAATACGGGCCATGATTTCAAATTTTTAGTAAAGGGAATTTTAAGTTTTTCCTTGAGCCACTTAAATTGTTCAACCACACTTTTTCGAATGACCGCTTCCACTTCTTTTTCTATTATGTAGTCACTGGCGGCCCTTATTGTGTCAAACTTTTGAAGCTCTGTGAATGGAATAGACTTCTCTGACGCATCTAATATTTCTGAGTTGGCATCGAAAATGAACCGCACGATGCAACCAAGAAACGAATCGTACTGTGAAACTAGAGAGGTTATGTAGTGTCTTGGTATGAATTTGACGGACGTAAGAGCGCTGTTCCGGTTCCGCTTGAGCCGATTGTGCCTAGTGTCATGTCAC
>CAZINZ010000040.1:0-22461 GCA_964540715.1 uncultured Syntrophaceae bacterium
CATCTCTGAATTCATCTCTATCAACACGCTCCTTTCACTCAGTCATATCTGTTATAAGAATTTAAAACACACGGCAGATTTATCAGTTGATTGATGTATGCACAATGTGTTCTCAAACCAATAGAGCCTTTTAACCGACTAACCCCATTAAATTTTATTGTCAAGCAGTATTGTGGTTGGTGAAAATCCAGGTAACACACGCGATCAACTTAATACATGAGAGCATGAATCACGCCGTAACTTCAAAATAACAACCTTCATAATTATTGTTGACAATGGCTGATACAGGAACTATATTCCATTTAGACGATATGGAGGTTGTGATTATGAAGTCATTTCTGAGGGTGATGAAAGCCCTGTCCGATCCGAGCCGCGTCAAGATCATAAAGATGCTGCAAAAAAGGGTGATGTGCGTCTGTGAAATCAAGGAGGCCCTCGGTGTGGCCCAGTCCACTACCAGCAAGCACCTGAAGATCCTGGAAGAGGCCGGCCTGATTACCTTTCATAAAGAGGGGCTGTGGGTCAATTACGCGCTGGCAGACGGCGGCACAAGCCCCTACGCGGCGTCTCTGATTGGCAACCTGAAACACTGGCTGGAGGATGATCCCGCGGTTGCCGGGCTGGCACTGCAACTGCCGCATATCCACCGGGAGGATATCTGCGGGAGATAGGGTCTTTTTTTGTCCACACTAAATCGTCATATCGCGAAATACGAAATCGATGGACGGGGATGTTGATGACCATCTTCGGTCAATCGAGGGAGATATAAGGAAAGTCATGGAAATGAAGGAACGAACAAAGCTTTTGCTAATCGCCGGTGTTTTTCTGGCGGCCTATTACATCCCGTGGGACCACGCGCTGATACGCCAGTCCGGGCTCGAGGCGTTCATGATGCTCCGGGAGTACGCCCGCGAGCATGTCCTGACATGCCTGATTCCGGCCTTCTTTATCGCGGGGGCTATCGCGGTCTTTGTGTCACAGGGGGCGATCCTGAAATATTTCGGCTCCCAGGCCAGCAAGATCCTGTCCTATTCGGTGGCCTCGGTCTCTGGCTCCATCCTGGCGGTATGTTCGTGCACGGTCCTGCCGCTTTTTGCGGGAATCTACACGCGGGGAGCGGGAATCGGCCCGGCGACGGCCTTTCTCTATTCGGGGCCCGCGATCAACATCTTGGCCATTACGCTCACGGCAAAGGTCCTTGGTTGGCAGATGGGGCTGGCCCGCGCGATCGGCGCGGTCGTCTTTGCCGTTATCACCGGCCTCCTGATGGCTCTGATCTTCAGAAAGGACGACGCGGCTCGGACCACCGGCCAGATCTATGTCCCGGATGCCGATGACGGAAAACGCACCCTGCTGCAGGACGGCATGTACCTTCTGATCATGGTGCTGATCCTGATCTTCGCCGCCTTCGCCAGGCCGGCTTCAGACGCGACCGGTTTATGGCCGATGATCTTTGCGTATAAATGGTACATCACCGTTGTCCTGCTGAGCATCCTGGCTCTTATGCTCAAGGCCTGGTTTACCAGAGATGAATGCGTTAACTGGATTGACTCTACCTGGGGTTTCATGAAACAGATATTTCCGCTTTTGATAGGCGGCGTGCTGGTTGCCGGTTTTATGCTGGGAAGGCCCGGGCACCAGGCCCTGATTCCGGAACATTATGTCCAGTCTCTATTGGGTGGAAACTCGCTGTGGGCAAATCTGTTTGCCTCGGTTGCGGGCGCTCTGATGTATTTCGCCACCCTGACCGAAATCCCTATTCTACAGGGGCTCATTGGTTCAGGTATGGGTAAGGGGCCTGCCCTCGCCCTGCTTCTGGCCGGACCGGCCCTGTCACTGCCGAATATGCTGGTGATCGGCAGTGTTATGGGTGTCAGAAAAACAGCTACATTCTGCAGTATCATTGTCATTATGTCCACTATCGCGGGTTTAATTTACGGCAGTTTTGCCGGATAAAGGTAATCAATAAAACTTTTTTGAAAAGGAGATAAAAAGAATGGAGATCAAAGTATTGGGACCTGGTTGTGCGCGGTGTCAACAGACAGAAAAAATAGTCAGGGAAGCAGTAGCGGAGACCGGCGTGGAAGCTCAGATTGAGAAAATCACCGACACGATGAAGATTGCCGGTTACGGAGTGTTCGGCACACCGGCGGTGGTGGTCGACGGCGAGGTCAAGAGTGTAGGAAAGATCCCTGACAAAGAAGAAATCAAGGCGTGGCTTGAACCTTAGTTGAAAACCAATTTAGAGAGACTGCACTACATTGTGAACGAACTGATATAAAATGTTCAAATCTCCCACTGCGTCAATCCTGTCTATTACTGTCTCCCTGCGATCCGTACGTCTCAAGGTTATTTCCGTCCATGTTCCGGTTACGCCTTTCGGGACAAACGTATAATTGTAAAGATCAACCCGTTTTTCAAATATATCTTCAACAAGCCGATACGCTTCGTCATCTTCACTGGTAAGTGTAATAACCCTGTTGATTGTGTGGAAGTCGTATCTTTCAACTGTAATTTTGTAGTGTTTCCCTTCTCTTTCAACGGCAAACCGCATGTCACCGCCACCCCGCGTATCCCATACGAACCCGGTAATTGGGCTCTCAGAATAAACCCGGTCTTCTATCTTGCCTTGATTACGGTCCGCGCAACCGGCGATGAAAGCAAGAATGGCAAGATAAAATATCAAAGTTCGATAGCCAAAGCTGAAAATGGTCATGTAAAAAACTTTCCCAAAAATACGGTTATTTCTGATATTTTGTCGGACCGTCTTCGTAGCCGACATCCTTCAACCATTTTGCCGGATAGCCGGGTGTTTCTTTCTCTCCTTCCGGTCCGATTCTATAGCCGTCATTATATGTCACAACGAGCTGCTCCCAGAGATTTTTCCACGAAGCAACTATATCTGCGGCATTATCTTCGCAGTAGGTTGTCAGGTAATCACGACACTGTTGTTTCTTTCCCTGCTTCCAGAGTGCCGCGGCCTTCTTTTCAATTATCGGTTTCTGCCTGAATTCATTGTCTTCAAGTTTCTTCTGCTGACTTTGGATATCCTTTATCATGTACGAGTATTTTATCGTTGCGTAATTGGCAACGAGATTGAAAGTCCACCAGGCGCTTTCCGGATCATACCTGAGCATAGTGCCTCGTACAAAGGATGGCGGCATATTATTAACGCCTGCATAAACCGGCATAAAACAGTTTTCTGCGGGTTTATCTAAACCGACCCACATTAAACCACCAACAGGGTCAGGCAGCCAGGAACGCGACTGATTGACGGCAATGTATATACATCTGCTTACGGAAAGAGGCCGTTCAAATGCGCCCTTGATTTCAGAATTACCTGCACCCGTTTTATATCGTGTTGGATTGCCGAATGGCCCGGCAGAATACTGGTCCATATCGACACTTTCCGCGCTTGCTACTTGCAGTAAAATTATCATATAATCCTAAGGTAAATCAAGGCGAGTGATTTTATTCTATGGCAAAAAGTAATGGAGGCAGATTTGACGCACTCGTAAAAAATCTGTCATTCGGGAATGACAGTAGCGTGGGGCCTCTGTGCCCCACATATTGGTTGCCCGCAGGGGCAACGCTACAACGATATGTCGTAGCGCGGGGGCTCTGTCCCCCGCAGTTATGTTCCTCAGGGGCAACGCTACAACACATTTGCAAACTTAAGTTACTTGGAAATCTGTCATTCCCGTTTCCACCGGAATGACAGGGCGGCAAAAACCGTTTCAGATGAAAGGAGGGCTATATGGGATTAATATCGGCGCATAAAATCTATAAGGATTATCAGGTAGGAGAGGTCAGCCTGAGGGCACTGAATGACCTGAATTTCGAGATTGAACCTGCTTCGTTTCTTTCCTTTGTCGGACCATCCGGAAGCGGCAAGACCACTCTTTTAAACCTTATCGGCTGTCTTGATACACCTACGGAAGGCGGGCTGACCGTAGCCGGCACGGATGTGGTCAGCCTCGACAGGAAACAGCGGGCGGCCTTCCGGGGCAGGCACATGGGATTCATCTTCCAGGATTTTAACCTTATTCCTGTCCTTACCGTATATGAAAATATTGAATATCCTCTCATCATGGTGCAGAATGTTCCGCCGGAAGAAAGGAAGCAGCGTATCTTGAGTCTATTGGAATCAGTTGAAATGACGGAGCAGAAAGACAAGTATCCCGATCAGATTTCAGGGGGACAGAAACAGAGAGTTGCCGTTGCAAGGGCGCTGGTTACTGAACCTGAGCTCGTGCTTGCCGATGAACCGACGGCTAATCTCGACAGCAAGACTGCCTATATGATTATTGGACTGATGAAAGAGATGCAGAGAAAGTCCGGAACCACCTTCATTTTTTCCACTCATGATCAGAAGATAGTCGGCGCCGCGGAAATAATCTATACTCTGGAGGATGGAACGATCGTCGACAGGAAGGATACAGGAGGAAATGCCCATGTATAATCTCCTCAAGATAGCCATAAGAAATCTTTTGAGATACCGCAGAAGAACCCTTCTGACGGCATCGCTCATTATGATCGGTGTTGTCTTCGTTCTGGTCTTCATGGCAGTTACGGGGTCCGTCAAGAGCCTTCTCATCGGACAGATTACGGATTCCATGCTCGGCCACCTGCAGGTCCACAAAAAGGGATATGTCGCATCCATTGATAATCTCCCGCTTACCATAACGCTGACGCCGAAGGCCATGCAGAAGATCGATAAGGCAATTAAGGAAATCCCCGAAATCGAGGCATATTCTACTCGAATCAAATTCGGCGGCCTGTTCAGCAATTTTGTGGAGACTACGAATATCCGCCTGAATGGCGTGGTCCCGGAAATGGAGTTAAAGACGGTCCCTCTTTTGCCGACAAGAATTATCAAGGGTGAGAAGACACTTAAGAAAGGGGACATTCTCATACCGGAACTTCTGGCCAAAGGGATGAAAGTCAAGGTGGGTGACACGGTCGTGGTGATTGCCACCAACAGGGACGGTTCCGTTAACGGGAAACAGTTCATGGTCAGCGGTATACTGGAAAGCGTCACCGGACCGGGAGGACGGGACGGCTATATCCACATTGAAGATGCCGTGGAAGTTCTCAGGATGGATCAGATGGAAATCAGCGAGGTAGTGCTGAGGCTCAAGGACTTTGGCACGCTGCAGAACGTTTACGAATCACTTATGGGTACACTTTCCCAAGAAAAGAATGAAGCTGGGAAACCGGTATTCGAGGTCCATACATGGGAAAAACTCTCTCCTTTCTACAATATCGCGCGGATGATAGACATCATGACATTGTTTATCAAGATCATGCTTATCGCCATGGTTCTCGTCAGTATCATGAATGTCATGATAATGGCGGTTTATGAACGAATGCGTGAAATAGGCACCATTTCGGCCATAGGAACAATGCCGGGCAGGATTCTTTCCATGTTTGTTCTTGAGGGGCTTTCCCTCGGCATCTTCGGAGCACTCATAGGTGATGCGGTAGGCTGCATAATAATATACATATTGAACATTTCTCATATCACTTTCAACTTCGGCCGGCAGACCGGACTGCTGCTGGCGCCCCACGTCGGCGCAGCCGATATCCTCATGGTTTCGGCGACCGTCATTATCGTATCCGTAGCGGCAAGCCTCCAGCCCGCCTTCAAGGCATCGCGGATGGAGCCTATTGATGCCCTAAGACATGTTTAGAAAGGAGTCTTCACCATGCGAAAAATCATAACAGCCGTACTCCTGCTGCTTCTTGCCTCTCCGGCAATGGCGGTGGACGGAAACAATCTCCTCCTCCAGGTTGACAGAAACCTGAACCCCGATTCATACGAATCATACAAAAAACTGATCAATATCGAACCGAACGGCAAAGAAAAGGAATTCATACTGTTCACCGTAAAGAAGGGAAAAGACAAGGTGACCGCCATGTTCCTCTCACCTGCAAGCGAGAAGGGGAGAAGCACTCTCCGGCTGGGTGAAAATATGTGGCTCTATATTCCGAATGTAGGAAAGCCGATTCGTATCACCAGTCTCCAGTCCGTGGTCGGCGGCGTGTTCAACAACTCCGACATACTGCGGCTCGATTATACGTCTGAATACAATGTCGAAAAGATGGAGGACATCGGCGGTGAATACATCCTGCATCTGAAGGCGAAGACAAAGACCGTTGCCTATGACAAACTGAAAATGTGGGTGCATAAGGAGAAGCTCGTCCCCATCCGGATCGAATGCCTTACCGAAACCTCCATGCTCGTGAAAACCATCTACTATAAAAATATAAAGGATTTCGGCGGGGGAATCGTGCGACCGGCGGTAATCGAAACCGACAGCCCCCTTTACAAGGGGTACAAATCCGTCATGATCTTCGCTAAGATCAAGGCGCGAAAGCTGGATGACGAGGTCTTTACCATGACCTTTATGCCGAACCTCGACTCACTCCGATAGACAGCGGGGGGATAACTTTGATGGCTTCGTAAAAAGCGTGGGGTCTCTGTGCCCCACGAACATGTTGCCCACGGAGAGGCAACGCTACAACGATATATCGTAGCGCGGGGGCTCTGTCCCCCACAGAAGGGACACACCGTTACACACAAGTTCCCTCTCCCCCGGGGAGAGGGAGAAATGATGTGATGAATCCAATCAAATTTCTAACGCTAATTCTTGTCTTTGTACCACTGCTCGCTTTTGCGCAGGATGACTATTCCTTTGACCTTTCTGAAATAGAAAAGGAGATAGAGAAAAAGCCGTATACTATCGGAGGCTATCTGGAATTTACGCCGAAGATTTTCCAGCTTGATCATGATGCCACCTTTTACAAACTCAATTTTTACAACCTGCCGGAAAAAGATTACCTTGATGAATACAACTTCAAGCTGTCAATGAACGGGGCATACAAGAAGGGAATTTCAGGGGTCTATATCCGTGCGAATATAAATCAAACGGAGTCGGACATCAAATCCGGGACGGATGTAGCCATTGATGAAGGATATCTGTCCGTCAAACCATCATCCAGTTTCAATATCAGTATAGGTAAAAAAGCGCTAAAGTGGGGGAAGGGTTACGCGTGGAATCCCGTGGCATTCGTCGGCCGTCCGAAGAATCCCGATGATCCCGACCTTTCTCTTGAGGGGTATATCATGGCATCGGCGGATTACATAAAATCCTTCTCCGGACCGTTGCAGACCATATCCGTCACTCCTGTTGTGATCCCGGTGTATGAGCATGTAAACAGCACATTCGGAGTGCGAAACAACACGAATTATGCGTGCAAGGTCTACCTCCTGCTATATGATACGGACATCGATTTCATGTTCCTGAAGGGAAACAGCAAACCATCTCGCCTCGGGGCGGACTTTTCCCGAAATATAACCCCAAACTTTGAAATACATGGTGAATTCGCATATATCGATGATATCACAAAAAAGACTATCGACAGTTCTGGCAATAAAACACAGACAATCAATGACACGAAAAGTTATCTCCTCGGCATCAGGTATCTCACAAAATTCGATACGACGCTTATTTGTGAATATTACAGGAACGGGGCGGGATTTACCGGTGAAGAAATGGAGGGGTTTTTCGGACTCGTGGACAACGGTTATAATGCCTACATTTCATCAGGTGATGAAACGCTCCTGAAGAAGGCAGATACAATGACCGAAGGCGGCTACGGAAGCCCAAATCCCATGAGAGACTATCTATACCTTCGGATTTCACAGAAAGAGCCTCTCGACATTCTCTATCTTACCCCGTCGATCACATGCATATACAACACTGATGATAAAAGTTATTCCCTTTCCCCTGAAATTCTTTATACGGGAATTACTAACCTCGAGTTGCGGCTGAAGGTCGCCCTACTCGCGGGACCTGACAACTCCGAATTTCGTGAAAAGCAGAATGATTCCCGGATAGAATTCAGGGCGCGTTATTATTTTGACGCGGCAAGGCTGTTTGATTGATGGACTCGTAAAAAGAGGATGGCGCGTCCCTGCTTTTTTGTCTTGACTGTGCCAATCGGCTTAGAATAGAAGAAATAATCTGTTTGACTCATTTTCCACCGTTTTTTGCTGGTACCCCTACCCACGGGACATTTTATCTGATCACTTTCGCGACTTCTATTTGTTGACAATAAAGACAGTACTGCAGAAAAACAAAAGGGGTTACGATTTTCTCGTAACCCCCTGATATTTATGGCGGGGTCGAGGGGACTCGAACCCCTGGCCTCCGGCGTGACAGGCCGGCGTTATAACCGACTTAACTACGACCCCGCAAAATTGGTAGGCGGAACAGGACTTGAACCTGTGACATCCACGGTGTAAACGTGGCGCTCTCCCAACTGAGCTACCCGCCCATACTTGTTCAAACCCCTCTTACCAAGGCAGGGAATCTAAACAAAAAAGCTCTTCCTGTCAAGTAATATTTAGGCTTTTAATATACAGATTTTCAGGCATTTGCGCGGATCTCCTCAGCTTCGGGAGTGCCCGTGCCATATTGATACATTTCCGGGTTGTCATCCGGGACAAGCGCCTTTTCGAGGACATCATCCACATTTTCTACAAATACTATCTCCAGCTCTCTAAGAACATTAGCCGGGATATCAGCAAGATCTTTTTCATTTTCGCTCGGTATAATCACTGTTTTTATATGTCCGCGATGGGCAGCGAGTAATTTCTCCTTCAGCCCGCCAATGGGAAGTACCCTCCCTCTCAGTGTGATTTCTCCCGTCATGGCAACATCACTTCTCACCTTCCTTTTGAGAAGCGCGGATGCAATTGATGTCGCCATGGCAATCCCCGCGGACGGTCCATCTTTTGGAATGGCACCCTCGGGAACATGTACATGGACATCTAATTCTTTATAAAAGTTCTCATCCAGTCCAAGGGTATCCGCCCTTGATCTGACATAGGTCCAGGCAGCCTGAGCAGATTCCTGCATAACATCTCCCAGCTTTCCTGTTGTCATGATCGGCTTCCCTGTACCCGGCATGACAGACGACTCTATAGTCAACAGTTCACCACCGACTTCCGTCCACGCAAGACCAACTGTCACACCCACTCTATCCCTGTCTTCAATCTCCCCGAATTTGAATTTCGGTACACCAAGATATTTTCCTACGGACTTTGAACTCACTTTGAGCTTTCTGGTTTTCCGATTGGTTACAATTTTCCTGGCCACTTTCCTACAGATGGATGCTATCTCCCGTTCAAGATTTCTTACTCCGGCTTCCCGTGTATATTCTCTTATAATGGTCAACAACGCCCCATCTGAGAAAGTAATATCTTTTTCGGTCAGACCATTGATTTCCAGCTCCTTTGCGACAAGATATTTCCTGGCAATATTCAGTTTTTCCGGTTCGGTATATCCCGCGATACGTATAACTTCAGTACGATCCTGAAGGGCGGCGGGGATAGTCTGGAGGACATTGGCTGTTGTTATAAACATGATATCAGACAGGTCGTAATCAACTTCGAGATAATTGTCGTTAAAGGCAATATTCTGTTCCGGGTCAAGCACTTCGAGCAGCGCCGATGCCGGGTCACCTCTGAAATCGGAACTCAGTTTATCAATTTCATCGAGACAGAACACAGGGTTGCTCGAACCGGCCTTCTTCAGCAATTGAATAATCTTTCCCGGCATGGCCCCTATGTACGTCTTTCTGTGACCTCTAATCTCGGCCTCATCTCTCAGACCTCCAAGAGACAACCTGACAAATTTTCTGTTGGTAGCCCTGGCAATCGATTTCGCAACGGAGGTTTTTCCCACCCCGGGAGGGCCGACAAAACAGAGGATGGAACCTTTTTTCTTTTTGGACAGGATCTGGACAGCGAGGTATTCCAGTATTCTTTCTTTCACCTTTTTTAGACCGTAGTGGTCTTCTTCCAGGATCATCTCCGATTCATTCAGATCCTTTTTGTCTTCTGTCTTTTCATCCCAGGGAAGCGCGAATATCCAGTCAATATAGTTTCTGACCACTGTTGCCTCGGCAGACATTGGAGACATCATCTTCAGCTTTTTCATTTCTTGCTCAACCTTCTGATGGGCCTCCTCAGGAAGTTTCTTTTCCTTGAGCTTTTTTTCCAGTTCCTTCATCTCGCCCTTGAAGGTGTCTTCTTCACCCATTTCCTTCTGAATGGCCCTCATTTGCTCATTCAGATAGTAATCCTTCTGGGTCTTCTCCATCTGGGTCTTGACACGTTTTCTTATACGCCCCTCAACTTCCAGTATCTCAATCTCTGCCATCAGCAGGGCATATATTTTTTCAAGTCTTTCAACAACATCGACAGTTTCAAGCACCTTCTGCCTCTCGTCCAGTTTTACGTGCAGATGCGAAGCAACTGTATCAGCAAGTTTTGCAGGATCATCTGCCGATGATACGGGGCCCATAATCTCAGGTGGAACTTTTCTGCTGAGCTTCGCGTACCTTGCAAACGCCTCTGCGATATTTCTTATAAGTGCCTCCAGTTTCGCATTCGGTTCATCGGAGGATTTTTCATTCAGTTCCTCAACATCCACCAGAAAGAAATCATCGTTGGGCAGATAGTCCTTCACCACTCCCCTCTCCACACCCTCGACAAGCGCCTTTACCGTTCCATCCGGAAGTCTCAGCAGCTGTATGATATTGCCTATGGTTCCTATCGGGTATATATCATCTTCTGTTGGCTCATCAATCTCGGCGCTCTTTTGCGCGGCCAAGAATATTCCCTTCCCATGACGCATGGCGGATTCAAGGGCATTAATTGACTTCTCTCTGCCCACAAAAAGCGGTACTATCATACGGGGAAACACGACCACATCCCTCAATGGAAGCAACGGGATTGTTAGCCTGTCATTATCTGTTTCTTCCTTGCTTTTGGTAAAATCAAACATATATTTTGTCATCCTGTTTTCTTTTGTTCGTTTTCTTCTACTATCTCGGAAACTGTTTCAAGAACCATAATCGGTTTCTCTCTACTGAAGACTACATCCTCATTTATGAGGCATTCCTTTATATCGTTTCTTGATGGAATATCATACATGATATCCAGCATGGTGTCTTCCATAATAGCCTGAAGACCCCTCGCACCGGTTTTTCTCTCTGCTGACAGCTTGGCTATGGCCCTCAGGGCACCATCCGTTAAGGTAAGCTTTACACCTTCCATCTCAAACATCTTTTTGTACTGCTTCACTACGGAGTTTTTCGGCTCTAACAGAATTCTAACAAGGTCTTTGTCATCAAGATCATGCAGGGCGCCGATGACGGGAAGCCTCCCAACAAACTCCGGTATCAGTCCATACTTCAGAAGATCTTCAGGCTGCACTTGTAAGAGGATTTCACCTATGTTCATTTTATTTTTGCTTTTGATATCAGCCCCGAATCCCATGGAATTTACATTATGTCTCTTTTCGACAATATCTTCCAATCCATTGAATGCTCCACCACATATAAACAGGATGTCGGTTGTGTCTACCTGGATAAATTCCTGCTGCGGGTGTTTTCTCCCCCCCTTGGGAGGCACATTCGCCAAGGTTCCCTCTATGATTTTCAGAAGGGCCTGCTGAACGCCCTCGCCGGATACGTCTCTCGTAATGGAGGGATTGCCGGATTTTTTCGATATCTTGTCAATTTCATCTATATACACTATACCACGTGATGCCTTGCGTGCGTCATAGTCTGAATTTTGGAGAAGGCTTAAAATAATATTCTCAACATCCTCTCCGACATACCCCGCCTCGGTCAGTGTGGTAGCGTCAGCAATGGCAAACGGCACATCCAGCATCCTTGCCATAGTTCTTGCCAGGAGGGTCTTCCCCGAACCGGTCGGACCGATCAGGAGAATGTTGCTCTTCTGGAGTTCTATATCACTAAGCTCTACATCTGAGGACAACCTCTTGTAGTGATTGTAAACGGCAACGGAAAGGACTTTTTTCGTTCTTTCCTGTCCCACGACATACTGATCAAGGAATTTTTTAATCTCCTTAGGTTGAGGGATATTTTCTCTGAGATTTTCCGTGACCTTGGTGCCGTCTTCTTCAACAATATGCCTGCACAGCTCTATGCATTCATCACATATGTACGCGCTGGGACCCGCAACCAGTTTTCTTACTTCTTCCTGCGTCTTTCCGCAGAAGGAACAGAAGAGCAATCCCTTCACGCTATTATCAGATCTTTTTCCCATGAGAAGCCTCCTCCTGTCTTATATCAGAAGCACTCTTTACTATAACCTCATCAACGATGCCATATTCTCTGGCCTCAATGCTCGTCATGTAGTAGTCCCTGTCTGTATCCTGCTCAACCTTGTCAACAGACTGGCCTGTGTGCTTTGCCAGTATGGTATTCAGGCCCTGCTTCAATCTCAATATCTCCTTTGCCTGGATACCGATGTCGGTCGCCTGTCCCTGAGAACCTCCAAGGGGCTGATGTATGATTATCCTCGAATTAGGCAGCGCGTATCTTTTCCCCTTTTCGCCGGCAGCGAGCAGAAGTGCCCCCATACTTGCCGCCTGACCCATGCAGACAGTGCTGATGGCCGGTTTGATATACTGCATCGTATCGTATATGGCAAGTCCCGCGCTGACTATGCCACCGGGTGTGTTGAGATAAAAGAAGATTTCTCTGTCCGGGTCTTCCGATTCAAGATAGAGCATCTGGGCTATGACAATATTTGACACATCATCATCAATAGCCGATCCAAGGAATATAATCCGGTCTTTCAAGAGCCTGGAAAATATGTCGAAAGCCCTTTCTCCCCGACCATCCTGTTCTATCACCATAGGAATAAGAGGCATTACCCTTCTCCTTTTTCCGTGTCTTTCTTGACAAAAGTTATATTGGCTTTTTCTTGAATAAAGGCCATGGCCTTCTGCTCTAACAATTCATCTTTGAACTTGTCGCTCATGTTATTAGCCTCATAGGCTTTTTTTACAGTCTCGTAATCCTGCGTGTATTTTTCAGCAAGGACATTCAGCCTGTCTTCAACATCTTTCTCGGTTACTTCAATCGACTCTTTCTTCGCGATCTCACAGAAAATAAAAGACGCCTTGGCAATCCTGGTTGCAGGATCCTTGAATCCATCGTGCAGATTGTAGCTTATCTCAGAGGCTTTATCATCCGGCATGCCGTTTTGTACCATCCTCTGGCGGGCATTTAGCATCATGGAATAAACCTGTTGTTCCACCCAGACCGAGGGCACTTCAAATTCATTATTTTCCAGAAGTTTATCTATCATAGCCTCCCTGAAGTCTGCTTTTATTCTTGCTTCCCCCTCTTCCTCAAGCGATTTTCTCACGTCTTCTTTCAAGTCTTTCAGTGATTCAAATTTCTCGAAATTCTTTATAAACTCCTCATTCAGATCTGGCAGGATCTTCTCGCGAATATTCTTTAGAGTTACTGAAAACAGCACTGACTTTCCGGCAATATCCTTAGCGCCATATTCTTCCGGGAACGTAACTGTGATATCCCTTGATTCTCCCTTATTCATACCCACGAGTTGTTCTTCAAATCCAGGGACAAAACTTCCTGAGCCTATCTGGAGAGCATAATCCTTCGATGCCAGTTCCTTGCGCGCTTCACCATCAAGTTTTCCTTCAAAGTCAATCACGGCAAAATCATCATTTACAAGCGATCTGTCATCTGTAATGTCTTCGAGTGTGGAATACATCTCCCTGATCTTATTTAGTCTCTCCTCAATATCGACGTCGGAAATACCAAGTTCTTCCATTTCCAGGTCAAGACCTGCATAGTCCCTGGGATCAACCACCGGCTGGATTTCAACAGTGGCGTCAAACAGAAAGTCCTCATCCGTCGTTATACCCTTCTGATCTATAACCGGCTGAGCCACCGACATGATATTATTCTTTTCTACAGCTTCGGAATAGTGTCTATTAATGAGACTGGAAATAGCCTCTTCTTCGACCTGGCGGCTGTAATGTATCTCAAGGACATTTCTCGGGACTTTACCCTTTCTGAACCCCTTGATACTGGCATTTCTGCCGACAATCTTGTATGACTTATCAAGTTCATTCTTTACGTCGGCCCAAAGAACTTCAAAGGAGAGTTTCTTTTTCACAGAACTGATATCTTCAATTTTTAATTCAGCAGCCATAGCTTCCATTCGTATTGTTAGCTCCTTTAATAAACCTTGAGGTATTTTTCAGGTATCTGAATCAGATACATATTTTCATTTTGGAAATGGTGCGAGAGAGGGGAGTTGAACCCCTATCCGCTTGCGCGGGCTGGATCCTAAGTCCAGTGCGTCTTCCAATTCCGCCACTCTCGCTATCATCAAAAGCACCGATATAATAGTTACTGCAAGATTGTTTGTCAACCGTGAATTCCGACGTGAATTCCGACGCATCCGGACGGTAAACCCCATACAAAAAAACCGCCTGTAACGGCGGTTTCCCGGATACTAATGGTCGGGGCGAGAGGATTTGAACCTCCGACCCTCTGAACCCCATTCAGATACGCTACCAGACTGCGCTACGCCCCGACATTTTCCGCTGAAGTATCATTATAGCCATTATCTGTCAAGGAGAAGAAGGTTTAATATACAGATATTCTTTTACCCTGTCATATCTCTTCTCTCCCATACAGCCTGAGAGTTTCAGCGCTTCAACAGTTGAAAATTCTCCCTCATCCTTCCTGACTTTTATTATCTTCGATGCAGTTTTGGTTCCTATTCCCGGGATAAGCTTAAGTTCATCCCGTGTCGCCTTATTCAAATCAATCGGCATGCCGAGGGCAAGCCTGACAGGGGCGGCAATATCCTCAATGGTAACCCGATATCGAGCCGTGCCACAAACTACCTTGTCCCCCGAGTGAAGCATCCGGGCAAGATCAGATTCTTTGAATCCTGCAATGTCATCGATGCCCGCTTTTCTGACAAGATCACTGACTAATGCCTCTTGCGGCAGGTAATAAATGCCGCCATAATTTTTATCTCCGGCAAATTTTACCATAATACCTGAGGGGATATATTCGCCACAGACAGCGGGTCCGGCAAAGAAACGCACATACTGGAAGACATTCCGGGCGGCGTATATGAACACCACGATGAGAACAATGCAGATGGCCCCGTAGATCTGCCTGTTTACAAGGGTCTTTTCTTTCATCTTTTCACAAGATGTCCAACAAATGCTTCTGCAGCGCGGTGTATCTGTGATCCACGGGCCGGTTGCCCACAAGGGAGACGCTACAAAAAACTGCAAATCCAGGTTACTTGAAAATCAGTTATCCTGCTCCAGACCGAAGGCGTCGTGCAGAACCCTGACTGCAAGCTCAGTGTACTTGGCCTTTATTACACATGATATTTTTATCTCGGAAGTACTGATCATGAGAATATTTATCCCTTCGGCCGCAAAGACCTCAAACATCTTTGACGCGACACCGGAATGGCTTTGCATACCGACTCCAACTATGGATATCTTGGAGATGTTCTCATCGTAATCTATCATGGAAGCGCCCATATCCACGGCTACTGGATCCAGCAATCTCCTGGCCTCACCAATATCTTCCTGAGAAACTGTAAAGGTCAGGTCGGTATAACCCTCACTGCTCGCATTCTGAATAATCATATCTATAATTATGTTGTGATCGGACAATGGTGTAAACAGCCTTGCGGCAGTGCCCGGCATATCAGGGACATGACCAATTGTAATCTTCGCCTGATCCCTGTCATATGCCACACCGGAAACAACTTCTCTTTCCATATCTTCATCCTCCCTGGTAACCAGTGTTCCCCTGTCCTCGCTGAAAGAGGATTTTACATACACAGGAACTTCATACATTTTAGCTAACTCAACCGAACGGGGATGAAGAACCTTCGCTCCCGCGCCCGCCAGACTCAACATTTCATCATACGACACCTTCTTGAGTTTTCTTGCCTTACTGTAGATATTCGGGTCCGTCGTATAGACACCGTCCACATCAGTAAATATCTCGCAGAAATCCGCCTTGAGAGAAGCCGCGATAGCCACGGCGCTCGTATCCGAACCACCCCTCCCCAGCGTGGTTATGTTTCCCTCTTTATCAACACCCTGGAAACCGGCTATAATTACTATCTTTCCCTTTTTCAGCTCATCCGATATCAGTCCGGTATCCACACTGAGTATCCTTGCGTTGCTGTATGCCATGTCTGTTAAAATTCTCACCTGGTGCCCCAATAGAGATATCGCCTTATAACCCGTCCTGTTCAGGATAATCGAAAGAAGTGAAACAGATATCTGCTCACCCGTAGAGACAAGCACGTCATATTCCCTCCCATCCGGCTCTCCCCCGGAAGCCCTGTCGGCCATCTGAATCAACCGGTTTGTTTCACCGGCCATCGCCGACAGTACGACCACCACATCATTTCCATCTTCTCTGGTTCGAATTACCCTCTTTGCTATGTTCTGAATCTTTTCAAGATCAGCTACAGAGGTGCCCCCATATTTCTGCACAATTACAGCCACCTGTCAAAACCCCTCCTTTTTCAGACTTCTGATAATTGATGATATACCGAACTCGCAGGATATCCTTATCTTTCTTTTATTGCCATCAATATGTTCCAGATTGATCAATATGGCCTCCGCGGGAATTATATCACCAACCTTTTCGGCCCATTCGATGACTACCACACCGTCCCCAGAAAAGTATTCTTCATAACCCATATCCACGAGATCACGGGGACCGGACAGGCGGTATGCATCCATGTGATAAAGATGAACCCTTCCGGGATATTCATTAATCAGTGTGAAGGTCGGGCTGGTAATGTAATAGCTTTCGGGAATTCCGAGCCCTTTCGCAACTCCCTGTGTCAGGCATGTCTTACCGGCACCTAACTCTCCGGTAAGGGCCACAACATCCCCGCCTGTTAGATTTTCTCCTATAATCCGCCCGATATCGAGCGTATCGCCGGAACTTTTAGAAATCAGATTAAAGTTCGTCATGTAGTTTACAGATAGAGCCGTTGGCGGTTATCAGTTCTCAAGGACAACAAAGGCCACCGCGTATCTTCCCGTATGGGAGATACTTATATGGCTGCCTGTTATACCGGCCCCGTCAACCATATCCCTGGCCCTCCCATAAAACCTCAGTTCAGGTCCTCCATCCGGTTTGTTTATGACCTCCACATCTACAAACCTGATTCCATTGAACATGCCACGGCCGGAACACTTTAAAAAAGCCTCTTTCGCCGCGAAGCGTGCCGCGAAATGCTGCGCGGGAAATGCCATTGCACAGCAATACTTTATTTCCTCTTTGGAATACACCCTTTCTATAAATCTCTCACGCCACTTATCCATGATCCTTTCGATTCTCGATATCTCAACGATATCCGTTCCCACAGCATAGATCATCTCTTTATCTCATCGACCATTCCGGATAATTTCTTCATAAATCCTGCATCATGGATCCTTACGATATCAGCTCCGTTCATTATGGAGGCGGCGACGCTCGCCGCCGTGCCCTCAACGCGATTTTCAGGGAATTTTTCACCTGTTATTTCGCCTGTAAACTTCTTACGCGAAGTGCCAACCATAATTGGCCTTCCCAGCGACTTCAGTTCTTTAAGATGTCTCAGGATGGCGATATTATCCGCCGTAGATTTGCCGAAACCTATGCCGGGGTCAACAACTATATTCTCAATATCCACACCGGCTGATACGGCATTCTCTATGCTTTCCTTTAGGAATCCGATGATCTCACCCATAAGCGACTGATATGAGAGGTCGCCATCCTGCATGGTACCGGGAGCCCCTCTCATATGCATCAGGACGACTGGGACCCGGCAATCGGCAACCACCCCGGGCATCTTCGCGTCAAACCTCATCGCGCTTATATCATTGACCATCTCTGCCCCGGCTTCCAGCGCGCGGTGGGCCACATCAGCCTTTATCGTATCTATGGATATCGGAATGGAAAGCAACCCCTGAAGTTTTTTTATCAGTGGTATAACCCTGTCCAGTTCGTCATTGGCAGACACAGGTTCCGAACCCGGCCTTGAAGATTCACCCCCTATGTCAATGATATCGGCCCCGTTTTCCTCCATTTTCAGCGCGTATTTCACGGCATCTTCAACACCGTCAAACATGCCTCCATCTGAAAAGGAATCGGGCGTCATGTTCAGTATGCCCATAACAAGGGTTCGCCCGCCGACAATAATTTTTCTCTTCGGCGTCCTGAGGACAAATGCATCTCTTACGATGTTATCAAGAACCTTCCTGATATCTTCGGATATATCTCTCAGGGTAAAAGGCTGCAGCGCTATCTTGTCCGCAAGTTTTCGCACCTGCTTCAATGAGCCGATTATTATTGCATCAGTCCTGTCTATGCTGCAGGATACCGACCCACGTGCCACGGCGATATCTCCGCCTATGGACAACATCTCCTGCTTTAATATATTAGCTATTTTGCACTCAATTCCCTCAAGCAGCAGATTAACATTCTCCATCTTGGGAATCATGGCATCGATTCCCGGCCGGTCCGCTCCAACCTTTTTCAGTTCATTCTCTGCCTGAGCAGAAGATGTTATATGCAGATACCTCACCTAAGCCTCGTTCTCCGCTTTTACCTTTTTTACCTTTCTGACCCTTTTTTTCTTTTTTTCACTTACTATCTCATCAAGCTCTTCGGCATTCAGCACCTCTTTTTCAAGAAGTTCCTTCGAGAGTTTATGGAGAGTGTCAATATTATCCGAAAGGAGTTTTCTGGCTCTTTCATAGTTTTCCGTAACTATTCGCGACATCTCCCTGTCTATCTTCTTCGCGGTTTCTTCACTGTAATTCTTATGCGTGGCGATCTCCCTGCCCAGGAATACCTGTTCATCCATCTTTCCAAACGTCAGGGGTCCCATTTCTTCGCTCATACCCCAGTTACAGACCATCTTCCTGGCAATCTCTGTGGCGCGTTCTATGTCGTTTCCCGCTCCCGTAGTAAAGTCTTTCAAGATCAGATCCTCAGCCGCCCTGCCCCCAAGAAGGATCGTAATATTGTCAATCAGGTATGAGCTGGGATAGGTATGCTTCTCATCCACCGGGAGCTGCTGGGTCAGGCCTAACGCTCTCCCTCTCGGGATAATGGTAACCTTGTGTATCGGGTCAGACCCCGGGATCAACTTGGCCACCAGAGCATGGCCTGCTTCATGATAAGCGGTATTCTTCTTCTCTTCATCGCTTATGACCATGCTCCTTCTTTCCACACCCATAAGCACCTTGTCCTTCGCGTATTCCAGATCAGACAGGGAAACCTTGTCTTTATTGAGCCTTGCCGCATAAAGGGCCGCTTCGTTAATCAGGTTTTCTATGTCCGCGCCGGAAAACCCCGGCGTCCCCCGGGCAACAACAGAAAGGTCTACATCGGTCTCAAGAGGAACCTTTTTGACATGCACCTCGAATATTTTCTCCCTTCCCTTAACATCCGGGAGAAGGACCACCACCTGCCTGTCAAATCTTCCGGGTCTCAAGAGAGCGGGGTCGAGAACATCCGGACGGTTGGTGGCCGACATAATAATAACGCCTTCATTGGATTCGAATCCGTCCATCTCCACGAGCATCTGATTAAGGGTCTGCTCCCGCTCGTCATGACCTCCACCGAGTCCAGCGCCCCTCTGTCTTCCAACTGCGTCGAGTTCGTCAATAAAAATGATGCAGGGAGCGTTCTTCTTTCCCTGATTGAAAAGGTCTCTCACACGTGAAGCGCCGACACCCACAAACATCTCCACAAAATCGGACCCGCTGATACTCAGAAAGGGGACTTCCGCTTCGCCGGCAATCGCCCGTGCGAGGAGTGTCTTGCCAGTACCGGGCTGTCCAACGAGGAGTACCCCTTTGGGTATTCTACCTCCCAGCCTTGTGAACTTCTTAGGGTCTCTCAAAAACTCGACCACCTCTTCCAACTCTTCTTTGGCTTCGTCAATACCCGCAACATCGTCAAAGGTGGTTTTCTTAGACTTGTCGGTCATCAGCTTGGCCCTGCTTTTTCCGAATGACATTGCCTTGCCTCCACCCGCCTGCATCTGTCTCATGAAAAAGATCCAGACACCAACAAGCAGCAGTATGGGAAGCCAGGATATAATAATAGTCATATACCAAGTAGAACCCTCGGCGGGCTTGGCCGCGATCCTGACACCCCGTTTTTGGAGAAGAGAAACCAGATCGGGGTCCTTAGGCGCGTATAACTTAAAGACTTTGCCATCGGAGAGTCTGCCTTCTATGTTCTCCCCCTGAATGGTGACATCAGTAACCTGACCCTTATCAAGGTAAGCGATAAAATCGCTGTACACGATCTCTTCCTTCTTGATCTGAGGCTGGTTGAACAGCTGAAAGAGAAAAACAAATACAAGACTTACCACAATCCATAGGGCAATATTTTTCTGTAATTGATTCACTTTTTACTCCCTGTCAAAAAATTTGGATTTTTCCTATCAAATAATCTTCGCTTTTACCACCTTTTCCGTCACACTGGTGATTCTGACCCTGTCACTCAATCTCACACCCGGAACCCACAATACCGACTTCCGGTCAACGAGGAGAGAAATCGATCTTCTTCCGGCCTTCGGAATCTTTTCATCTATCAAGAGTTCTGAGACCTTCTTTGTTCCCTTCATCCCCAGCGGCTGTATCCTGTCGCCACCCCTTATGTTCCTCACGACAAGCGGAAATGAAATGGCATCGTAATCCATAAACACGGGATTATCCGAATCAATGTCCGCCTCATCCACGTCAACCATGTCGAACACCATCTCCGTTTCTGTCTCCTCAATGTTTACGCTTCCCGGGATCTCCACCGTGTATGAAAAGTCGCATCCATTTCTTCTATCTCGAGAAAAGTTTTTCGAGGTGTCCGGCGAACTGTCTTCTACCCGCGAAATAATCAGACTGTCGTATTCCCGCTGGGCCCTGAGACTGAAAGGAATATCCACGGAGGCGCTCGGACTCAAGCCATAAACCAGATCCACCACTGATTTCACGTGTAGATAACCGATTCCATTTTTTGCCGGTGAATGGCTTTCAAGGATAGTTTTAATGAGTCTCCATTGCAACGCCGGGTGCAGTCTTTTCAGTTTCCGGATATTTATCCTCGCGTTACCCCGGTCAATTTGCCAGCCTGAAATAATCTCTTCAACAGACCCCTTGATATAATCGTCTTCAAGCCTGAGTATACCGGCCGTGCGGCTGATATTTTCTTCCAGCCTTACATTGAAAGATGCCTTCAACTCCGGCACCAGAATGTTCCTTATTCTATTTCTCAGGTGTGTGTCATCCGCGTTGGAGCTGTCTGTCACAAACCGTGCGCCTTTTTCCTTCAGAAATGAGATTATCTCTTCCCTCGTTGAATCGATAAGGGGCCTTATATAGGTTTCGTCCCGCACGGGCAGAAAACCCTTCAGGCCTTCAAGTCCGCTTCCCCTCAAAAATCTCATGATAACCGTTTCCGTCTGATCATTCAGATTATGGCCCAGGGCGATTTTATTAAGCTCGTGCTTTTGCGACATCCTCTCAAAAAACGCGTACCTTTCCTCCCTGCATATATTTTCGAGAGATCCGCCTGTCTTCTTTTTTAACTCCGGGATGGTAACCCGCCCAAAATCAGCCTGGATACCCATCGATCCGGCAAGCTCAACAACAAAGGCTTCGTCCCTGTCAGATTCTTCTCCTCTGATCCCATGGTTCAGGTGAAGTATAATCAGCGCGAGATCGTAATCGACCGCAAACATTGAAAGCACGTGCAGAAGCGCAACGGAGTCCGCTCCTCCTGAAACAGCAACACCCACCCTGTCACCCGTGTCGAGCATCGCGTATTTTTCAACCGTCTTTCGGACTTTAATCACGGGTTTGAACCTTGGCAACAGTCATCACTTCAGCGCTACTCAAACAACTTTTCCAGTTCCGATATGTTCTCGCAGTGATAATCAGGATCAAGGGAAAGAAGAGTGTCCCTATCCCCTAATCCATTAAGCAGAGCGCAGCTCAACGTTCCGGTATTTTTTGCGAGAAATATATCGTTAACCCCGTCACCGATAACCACCGCAGCTTCCTTCTCCACACCATATTTTTCCAATAGAGGGGTCAGGAGGCCGGGATCAGGTTTCAGGAATGAGGCGCTGTCCGCGCCTATGATATCTTCGAAATACACGTCTATTCCCAACTCCGCGGCAATCTTCACGGTATAACTGTAAAGTTTGTTTGTAACAATCACCTTTTTTCTGTACTTAAAATGCTCCAGCATATCCCGAACACCCTGATAAAGTACCGTCGTATCGAGAAGATGTTCGGCATAATGGGTCTTGAATATTTCCATAGCCTCGCCTAACTGATCACGGTGCTTGTCACCAAGGGACCTTTTAATAAGTCTTGCCACTCCATCTCCCACAAACCCTATTATGGTCTCCCTGTCAAGGACAGGCATGCCAAGCCTTTTTAAAGTATGATTAACTGAATTCGCGAGGTCTTCACCGGAATACACAAGCGTCCCATCAAAGTCAAAGACCATCAGTTCAATTTGTTTCATTTT
>CAZINZ010000041.1:0-22352 GCA_964540715.1 uncultured Syntrophaceae bacterium
TATCTGTAAGGTCAAATCCTTTGAGGATTTCTTTCGCCTCTTCGGCTCCTCGCCGGGCGTGATTTTTGCCGGATCGTTTTATGTCATGCAGGATGCCGGCTATGTGTGCCAGAAGAACGGCGCGGTCTATATTATCAGTTTCTGCCGCAGGTCGCCCTTCGATGAGAATTATGGCCCCCGCGTCTATCGCAACCTTTCTCGCGTGAGACAATCCATGTCCGGAAAAATTCGCCCTTGCGGTTATTATCTCCACACAGGCTGTGACCATCGGATTGTTTTCAAGCAGACGGAGAGATTCGCTGGTTTCAGACTTCTTTTCCCGGTAAAAACGAGGAGCGGCAAAGGAGCCGGCGATTTTTTCAGACAGGGTTTTTGCGTCTGAAAGGGTTTTGATGACCACTGGACTTTGTTTTGTTCCCATGAAAACGGTTATCTGTCGGTTATTTCCTTCGATTTCCCCACAAACAACAGCGGGAATACGATGTCACTGACACAACAGGGTATCAGGACGGCAATAAACAGGAAGATGAAGACGGCAAAGTACGACAGCCAGTTTAATGTACCTCCCACGGCCATGATTATATGAAAGATTGAGGCCCATGTGCTCAGCAGGACGTGCCCTGCGTGGGGAAACTTTGTTGACGGTCGAAAGTAGGCAATGGTGACTCCCAGGATTGCGAGAGGGTTTATCAGCCACCACTTTTCGATAAAGCCAATGTGAAGGGCCCTCGCAGGCATGTTGAGCATGACTTCGCCAAGATAGGGTATCAGAGAATCGCTTATTGTTGCGATACCTATGGAGCCCGTAAATCCGACGATTAACAGAATCGGAAGATTGCAGCTTGCCTCTCCGGATTTGTGAAGTTTATACATGGATGTTGTGACAAGGGCGCTGAGAAGAACGTGTATCGGATGGAGGACATAGAATATATTCAAAGCAGTTGTGTGGGGGATATGCACAAAGAGAAACATAATTGCTATGCCGGTAACAGCACCGAGAAGGGTAAAGGGAGCGTGATTTTTTAACTCTCTAAATATTAGTCCGGTCATAATCCTCTTCTTATCATCATATCTTTTTATCTATAGAACAGGGAGATAACGTAGCAAAGTAGCCGTTGAGCGCGGAGCGACGAAAGATGCAGCAATTGAGCATACATTACCTTCAGAGGTATCCTTTGGTTGAAACAACATAAAAACCTGGTCGCGGAAAGCCCACTGAAACAATCAATGTGACATAACGGACGAGCGAAAACATAAAAGGCGATTTGCCGGAAAAAGATATTGCCAGCAAACCGGCTGTCAGGAGCGAGATCTTACTCCTGTTACCCCGACGTCTTTGCTGAATAATTTTTGGACATCCTGATGCCAAGGTCGAGGGCATCACGGTTAAGCTGCAAAAAACCGGATGGGATCCTGTTTTCAAGGACCTTAATAATAGATTCCGGTTTAATCAGCTTGATAAAGGTGATCAGGGCTCCCAGCATGCAGACGTTAAAGACGATAGGCTTCCCAATCTTATCAACAACTTCTTGATGCATATCAAGTTCAATCTGCCTTGCATCAACCTTTTCATTCTGTTTGACATAACGGCTGTCGGTCAGAAGAAAACCGCCAGGCCTGATAAGGCCGGAGAATTTATCATATGCCTCCTGAGTAAGGCACACTAAAACGTTGGGTTCGACAACCTTGGGAAAGAGTATCTCCGTATCGGAAATGATAACATCTGAACGGCTCGCGCCACCTCTGGCTTCAGGACCATATGACTGGGATTGAACCGCATTTAACCCTTCATAAAGGAGGGCCGCCTCGGCCAGTACAATAGCCGCTGTAATCACACCCTGGCCGCCAGAACCGGAGAGGATAATTCTGCATCTTTCCATAATTTACCTTTCTTTAGACGCCCTTTCCATGACCTTGTCATATTCGGCACAGTACTCTGGCCGTTCTTCCTGTATAAATATACCCCGCTCTATAAGATCGGGGTTATTCTCCTTTTCCTTACTCCCAATGGGAGTCGTATCGGTCTTATAGCTGTTGAGCATATCCACTACACTGGGAATCTTGTTCCTTCGGCCAAACTGTGTCGGGCACTGAGATAAAATTTCTACAACCGAAAAACCCTTGTGTGTAATGGCCTTCTCCAAAATCTTTACCATTGGATTGACATGATAGGTTGTCGTCCTTGCAACAAAAGATGCCCCTGCACCTGTAGCAAGTTTAACCACATCGAATGGCTGGTCCATGTTGCCGAAAGGAGCCGTGGTTGCAAAATCACCATAACCTGTTAAAGGAGAATTCTGTCCACCCGTCATGCCATAGATGCTGTTGTTCATGATAATGGCAGTCACATCGATGTTGCGTCTCGCCGCATGTATAAAATGATTTCCGCCGATAGCACAGGCGTCACCGTCCCCCATGGGGACTATCACGGTAAGTTCCGGTTTGTTCAGCTTGACTCCGGTGGCAAAGGCAAGGGCCCGGCCGTGGAGTGTATGGAGGGTATGAAAATCAAGATAACCACTGATACGGGCGGAACACCCAATCCCGGAAATAGCAGCGATATTATTTTTTTCCAGACCGAGATTCTCAATCGCACGAATAATGGCGACCATTATTGTGCCATGCCCGCAGCCAGGGCACCATATATGGGGGAAGAATCTCTTTCTGATATAGTCTTTAACTGCCATCTCTTACATCCCCTTTCCCTGGGTGATTCTTATGAAATTCAAAACGTCGGAAGGTGTAATAAATCCACCGTCGATCCTGTTGGCAAGGAAAACTCCGTCAGGATTCTTGACCGCTTTCTTTACTTCCCCAAGGATCTGGCCCATATTCATCTCTACCACAATTATGTGATTAGCAGAGGAACATCGCTCCCTGACAAGTTTGGCAGGAAAAGGCCAGAGAGTCTGTAATTCAAGTAATCCGAGTTTTTCGCCCCTGGCCCTCCTGTTCTTAACAATGTGAAGAGCCGTTCTGGCTGCGGATCCATAAGAAATCAGGAGACATTCCGCATCATCAACAAAGAACTCCTTTACCCTTGTGATTTCATTTACATTGGTTTCTATCTTGTCTGCGAGATGGTGCATCAGTCCATATACAATATCCGGCTTGCTCGAAGGAAATCCCCACATGTCATGCGTCAGCCCTGTAACATTGTGCCGGTGAACACCTCCAAAATCAGACATGGGAAGCCGACCGTCGTCTCTTGGCAGATAAGGGTGATAATCAGTTCCTTCCGGCACGGACGTTTTTAGTCTCGCTACCACATTGATCTCACCTGCCTTCGGCAGAACAAGTTTTTCCCTGGTATGTCCGACAACTTCATCAAGGAGTAAAACAACAGGAGTCCTGAAGGTCTCCGCAAGGTTAAAGGCCTCAACCGTTATCGCAAAAACATCCTGACTGTTGGATGCGGTTAAGGCTATAACAGCATGATCTCCATGGGTTCCCCAGCGCGCCTGCATAACATCTCCCTGACTTACGCTGGTAGGAAGTCCTGTCGAAGGCCCACCCCTCTGAACATCAACGACAACGCATGGTGTTTCAGTCATCACGGCAAAACCGAGAGCCTCCTGCATCAAGGAGAAACCCGGCCCCGAGGTGGCGGTCATAACCTTCTTTCCCGTAAGAGAGGCGCCGACGATGGCGCACATGGAGGAAATCTCGTCCTCCATCTGAATAAATTTACCCTTCGTCTCGGGCAAACGACGTGAGAGCAGCTCTGCAATCTCTGTGGAGGGGGTTATCGGATAACCGGCAAAAAAACCGAGCCCTGCATAAAGAGCCCCTCTGACACAGGCTTCATTACCTTGGACAAACACGACTTCTTTCTTCACTTAGAAAATTGCCTCCTCGCCAAACAGCTGTCAGGCTTGGCTTTGTTCTGCCTGTCAGCCGGATAAAGGTATACATAAAAGATCTAAAGGAAAACCTATTTAAGTTCAATAGCAAGATCAGGGCAGCGTAGCTCACACATTCCACAGCTGTTACACTTTTCCGGAAATTCAAGGATGGCCTTCTCCGTACTATCCATTGACAACGCCTCCTGCGGGCAAAACGCAACACAAATCCCGCACCCCTTGCACCAGCCTCTTTCGATAACAGGTAATTTAATTATTTTTGTTTCATTATCCATAGCTTATTTTCTATCACATTTAAAAGTTTTGCAATCAACTTTTTTATTTGCTTCATCACCTTTTTCCCGACTGCTATCATACAATACCTTGTGCGAGGGCAAGCAAAAAACACTCTTCTTCACTGCAAAAATACTTTGTATGTTAAATACGTTGTGGTAAGTTGAAAGAGAGTGAAGGAATTCAAGGTGTCGAGTGAAGGTCTGGCAAAAGTCAGACAAACTATGTTTAGAAAAGTGTGGAATAACAAGAATATTGCCAACCATAGTTCTATTTTAAGGAGATTTTACATGAAGATTTTGTGTGTGGATCATATCGGTATCGCGGCCGGCAGTATTGAAGGAAGTGCAAATTTCTATACTCAGATGCTGGGTCTGGAGTTGACTGGAACCGAAGAAGTGAAGGAGCAGAAGGTGCGGACCGCCTTCCTGCCAGTCGGAGAATCTGAGCTTGAAATACTGGAGTCGACCGCTCCGGATGGACCAATAGCAAAGTATATCTCCAAAAACGGTGAGGGGATACAGCATATTGCGCTGAGGGTCGATGATGTTGAGGCTGCACTTGAGGAACTGAAAAACAAAGGTGTCCGACTGATTGATGAAACGCCTCGACGCGGCGCGGGAGGTACAAAGATCGCCTTCATACACCCCAAAGCTACCGGGGGTGTGCTTCTGGAATTATGTCAGAGGGACTGAACCGGGAATTCCAGAGAGATATTCAAAAGAAGAATAATTGGGAATGTGCCGAGATTGTTAATTATTATCAGTGGTTTTTGCCATGCGCATTGAACCGGATATGACAATACATCGCCCCATGAAAAACCTGTGCCTCGTGGATTTAGATCAACCCGCGGAGGGATTTCGAAATTTCATCAGCAGCTGGATATTTATTATCGGCGATTGCACTGTCGTCGTGGATCCCGGCCCTTGTTCTTCCATCCCCATCCTTCTATATGCCTTGAAAAGTTGTGGGGTCAAAAAAGTACGCTACATTCTCCTTACCCATGTGCACATTGATCACGCAGGCGGCGCCGGACTTTTGCTGAAACATTGTCCGGACGCGCAAGTCATATGCCATCCTGATGGAATTCGTCATATGATAAATCCGGCCAGACTGTGGGAAAGATCCGTAAAGGCACTGGGTAAAATTGCGGAAATGTATGGAGAAATCGAGCCAGTTCCTGAAAGAAACATTGCATACAGGGATAATATAGAGGTTGGAGAAATTGTAATAAATGCACTCAAAACACCCGGACATACATCCCATCATCTCTGCTATCGTGCTGGTGATATTCTCTTTGGCGGAGAGGCTATGGGAGTGACCTACCCAGTGAAAGAAGGCTTTTATCTCAGAATAGCCACACCTCCCGTATTCAAGCACGAGATTTACAGGGACTCCCTGAGGATGATTGCCTCCCTTGGTGTTTCCTGTGTATGTTTCGCCCACTACGGATGCAGACATGACGTGCAAAATGTATTCGATACAGCCCTAAATCAGTTGGATAACTGGATTGCCATTGTAAAAAAGCATTATAGTCAGGGCAAAGAAATGTCCTGTAAAAATATCTTTGATGAAATACTAAAAAATGATAGAGGCATGGCTGATTTTCATTCTCTTCCCGAAGATGTGCAAAACAGGGAACGACACTTTGCCTTTAACAGTATCAGAGGGATGAATGATTGTCTGATAAGGGAAAAAGACATGAAATAACAACAGAGTCATCAATACGCTATAATCAATAGTGTCTATTGGGAGGAATAATATCATGTCAGATCATCCAGACACAGAAAAATGGAGGGAACTCGCGGGGAAGGGTTTAAAGGGAAAACCGGTTGAAGCCCTGAACTGGATGACCCCGGAGGGAATCAAGGTAAAACCCCTGTATACAGCCGAAGATATTGAGAATCTTGAGTTTACCAACTCTCTTCCGGGCCTTGCACCCTATATCAGAGGTCCTCAGGCGACCATGTATGCCCAGAGACCATGGACCATCCGTCAGTATGCCGGTTTTTCCACGGCAAAAGAATCGAATAAGTTTTTCAGAAGGAATCTTGCCGCGGGCCAGAAGGGGCTTTCTGTGGCCTTTGATCTTGCGACTCACAGGGGCTATGACTCCGATCATCCCAGGGTGGTTGGCGACATCGGGAAGGCCGGTGTTGCAATAGATTCTGTGGAGGACATGAGAATTCTCTTCGACCAGATTCCGCTGGACGAGATGTCGGTTTCCATGACAATGAACGGCGCTGTTCTTCCTTGTCTCGCGGGGTATATAGTTGCCGCGGAGGAGCAGGGGGTTACTCAGGATAAGCTTTCGGGAACCATACAAAACGACATCCTCAAAGAGTACCTCACAAGAAATACGTACATATATCCTCCCGGTCCTTCCATGAGGATTGTTTCGGACATTATCGGATACTGCTCGAAAAATATGCCCCGGTACAATACCGTCAGTATCAGTGGCTATCACATTATGGAGGCCGGGGCTAACTCCGTGCTACAGACCGCGTTTACCCTCGCCGACGGGGTACAGTATGTGAAAGCGGCCCTTGACGCAGGGCTTGACATAGACGCTTTTGCGCCGCGACTCTCATTTTTTTTCGGGATCGGAATGAATTTCTTCATGGAGATTGCCATGCTGAGGGCCGCCCGTTTCCTCTGGCATGAGCTGATAAGCAATTTCAACCCTCAGAACCCGAAATCCACCATACTCAGGACCCATTGCCAGACATCGGGCTGGAGCCTGACGGAGCAGGACCCATACAATAATATAGTACGTACCACCATCGAATGTATGGCCGCGGTTTTGGGCGGGACCCAGTCTCTTCATACCAATTCATTCGATGAGGCTGTGGCCACACCCTCAAATTTCTCCGCAAGGATAGCGAGGAATACCCAGATCATTGTTCAGGAAGAATCCCAGATTTGTCACGTGATTGATCCGCTGGGCGGTTCCTATTATGTGGAGGCCCTGACAGCCGGGATAATTCGAGAGGCAAGAAAGATTATTGATGAAATAGAAGAACTCGGTGGCATGGCGAGGGCCATCGAAACCGGAATGCCAAAGATGCGAATAGAGGAGTCAGCGGCCAGAAAGCAGGCCCGGATAGACCAGGGGCTTGATGTGATAGTGGGCGTGAACAAGTACCAGATAAAAGAAGAACCCCTTGATGATATTCGTGAAGTAACGGAGACTGTTCGGGATGAGCAAGTTGCGAGATTAAAAGAACTGAAGGAAAAAAGAAACACGACCGCCGTGCGTAAGTCACTGGAGGCATTGACGAACTGTGCCCAATCCGATGGAAACCTTCTCGAAGCGGCGATATCCGCCGCGCGGGCCAGGGCAACGGTTGGAGAGATCTCAAACGCCATGGAGAAGGCATTTGGACGATATACTGCGACAACACAATGTATATCAGGGGCCTATGCCTCCGAGTACGCGGACAGTGAAATATTCGCCGCCGTAAAAAAGAGAACAAGTAATTTTAAGGAGAGAGAAGGCAGACGGCCGCGGATACTTGTTGTCAAGATGGGTCAGGATGGACATGACCGCGGGAGTAAGGTGATCGCCACGGCCTATGCGGACCTTGGTTTTGACGTGGATATAGGTCCCATGTTCCAGACCCCCGGGGAGGCGGCCAGGATGGCAGTGGAAAACGATGTCCATGTCGTCGGAGTTTCAAGCCTGGCCGCCGGTCACAAGACCCTTATTCCCCAGCTTTTAGAAAGCCTCCACAAAGAAGGTGGAGAAGATATCAGGGTAGTTGCCGGCGGGGTGATTCCCCACAGCGATTATGATCTCCTCTATGATGCAGGTGTGGCGGCGATATTTGGTCCGGGGACGCCCATTCTGGATTCTGCAAACAGGACTCTCGATCTCCTGGAGCAAAGGACATGACATCAGGCGATATCCAGTCTTATATAGACGGGGTGCTCAAGCATGACAGGCGTATGATCTCAAAGACCATTACGCTGATTGAAAGCACGCTCACTGCCCACAAAAAAGCAGCGCGGCTCGTTATCGATCAACTGCTCCCTCACACGGGGAAGGCGATACGACTCGGGGTAACGGGGGTACCGGGCGCGGGGAAGAGTACATTCATAGAGGCGCTTGGCATGCTGCTCGTGAAAAAGGGATACAGTGTGGCAGTCCTTGCAGTTGATCCGAGCAGCGTAAGAAGCGGAGGGAGTATCCTTGCGGATAAGACCCGCATGGGAAAACTCTCAGCGGAAGAAGATGCCTTTATCCGGCCTTCACCCTCGGGCGGAACCTTAGGGGGTGTTGCAAGCAGGACAAGGGAGGCAGTGATAGTCTGTGAGGCCGCCGGTTTTGATGTGGTGATTGTAGAAACGCTGGGCTCCGGCCAATCTGAGGTTGCAGTGGCTTCCATGGTTGATTTCTTTCTGATGCTGATGATATCCGGGGCGGGAGATGAGCTTCAGGGAATGAAAAAGGGCGTCCTGGAACTGGTTGATGCCGTTGCCGTCAACAAGGCGGACGGCGATAATATTCAAAGGGCTGATTTTGCAAAAAAGCAGTGTGAGACAGCCCTTCATTTTTCAACCCCTTCTTCCCCCAACTGGTCCCCGCATGCCCTTACATGCAGCGCCTTGAATTTAACCGGCATTCATGAGATATGGGATACCGTCCTGGAACACAGAGAAAAAATGTCATCTACCGGAGAGCTGGAGATGAAGAGGGAAAAGCAGGCCCTCGAATGGATGCGGTTTGTGGTAAAAGAAGGCCTTGTCGAGTGGTTTTATAAAAACTCCAATGTCAAAAAGATAATGCCGAAAATTGAGAAAGAAGTGGAAGAAGGGACATCCGTGCCGACTACCGCTGCGGATAGCCTGCTTTCCTGCCTGGACGATAAGTAATGATTTTCCGGTGAACCGGATTTTCCTGCTCGGAGAGAACACATAAAAAGGGGCTTATTTGCCCCCTGTTATATTGCTGAATATAACGGACCTCTCCACCATGTTTTTTCAAATAGTACGCTAGGATAACCAGAAGATGACCGAGTTCCACCGACATATTATAAAGCCATTAAATTTGAGTTTCACTAATAAAAGACTGGAGGAATAAATGACAAAGGTTTCTTATGGGTTTGAGCTTTTGCAGGAACGGTATATTGATGAACTGAAGACGCGCGCAAGGTTATACGGACATGTCCAGACGGGCGCCGAACTTTTATCCATGATAAATGATGACGAGAATAAGGTGTTCGGTATCACCTTCCGCACGCCGCCTAACGATTCAACAGGCGTGGCCCACATCCTGGAGCATTCCGTCCTGTGCGGTTCCCGCAGATACCCGGTGAAGGAGCCTTTTGTGGAAATACTGAAAGGTTCTCTGCAGACTTTTCTGAATGCGTTCACGTATCCTGACAGGACTTGTTATCCCGTGGCAAGTCAGAATGTACAAGACTTTTATAACCTTATAGATGTCTATCTCGACGCGGTCTTCTACCCGCGTATCACGCCCGAGATCTTTCAGCAGGAAGGATGGCACTATGAAATAGAGTCGCCGGATGGACCTCTTACATACAAGGGCGTGGTCTTCAACGAGATGAAGGGGGCAAATTCATCACCTGACAGGCTCCTGGCGGAATATTCACAGCAGGCCCTGTTCCCCGATAATACTTACGGACTGGATTCCGGGGGGGATCCCGCGGTTATCCCCGAACTGAGCTATGAACAGTTCAGGGATTTTCACAAAAGATACTATCATCCCTCAAATGCACGCATTTTCTTTGCCGGCGATGATGATCCGGAAGAGAGGCTGCGGCTCGCTAATGATTATCTGAAAGACTTCAAAAAGGTGAAAATGAACTCAGAGATACATCTGCAGCCGCGTTTTGACAGACCCAGGCGGACTGTGCGTTACTTCCCGGCGGGGGCTGATTCATCCAGAAGTATGATGACGGTGAGCTGGCTGTTTGGCGAGACAAAGGATGCCGTCACAAATATGGCGCTCCATATCCTCGGATATATCCTCCTCGGCACACCCGGTTCACCACTGCGCAAGACGCTCATTGAGTCCGGTCTTGGAGAAGACATTACAGGAGGCGGTCTGGAGAGTGAATTGAGGCAACTGTTTTTCTCTGTGGGACTGAAGGGAATTGACGGTAAAAAGACGGACGCTGTAGAGTCGTTGATATTGCGGACCCTGGAAGAACTGGCAGGCGACGGTATTGAATCCGACGCGGTGGAGGCGGCCGTTAATACAATAGAATTTGGCCTGCGTGAAAACAATACAGGCAGTTACCCCCGCGGACTGGTGCTGATGCTCAGGGCGATGACGACCTGGCTGTATGATGGCGATCCTCTTGCGCTGCTCTCCTTCGAGTCTCTCATGTCTGAGGTCAAAACACGCATTTCGACGGAGGAATCATTTTTTGAAGATATGATAAGGGAATATTTCCTGGAAAATACACACCGTACCACGGTCACTATGGAACCGGACACGAACCTGAAGGAAGAGATGGATGCGGAGGAAAAACGGAAACTCGATGACGTTCGCGAATCAGCCGGCACCGGGAAATTGAAAGATACCTTTGAAAGTGTCGAACGGCTCAAAACGATCCAGGAAACACCGGACTCCCCTGATGCCCTTGCAACCATACCAACGCTGAAGCTTGTCGACATGGAAAAGAAAGGAAAGACAATACCCCTCGCTGTTCTCGAGGAAAAGGGCGTCACTGTCCTGTATCATGACATATCCACGAATGGGATCGCGTACATTGAAACGGGTCTTAATCTGCGCACTCTGCCCAGGAAATTCGTTCAGTTCATTCCGCTGTTCAGCAGGTGCTTTCTTGAAATGGGCACGAAAAAGGAAGATTATGTAGAGATCTCCCGCAGGATTGACCGGAAGACAGGCGGGGTTCATCCATCCCTGTTTATATCAATGGTCAAGGATGCGAGGGAGACCGAAGCAAGGCTTTTTCTCTGTGGGAAGGCGATGCTCCCGCAGGTGGGGGACCTTCTCGATATTATGAGAGATCTCCTAATGGATGTCAGGCTGGACAACAGAGAACGATTCAAACAGATGGTGCTGGAGGAAAAGGCACGGCAGGAAGAGCAGCTGGTTCCCGGAGGACATCAGGCGGTCAATTTGCGGTTGAGGTCACATTTCAGCGATGCAGGCCGGTTGGCAGAGCAGTTAAATGGTGTCAGCTACCTCTTTTTTCTGCGTGATCTTGCCGGCAGGATAGATCACGACTGGCAGACCGTACACGCTGCCCTTGAAGAGATGAGGCATGCCCTTGTAAACCGCGAGAATATGTTATTCAATGTTACCGTCGATGAGACCGGATGGAAAAAGGTAAGGCCAGGGATCTCGAACTTTGCGGGTAAAATTCCCGCAAGAACTGGCGATTCCGGAACCGGGATTACTGAAGACCTTGCGTTGGAGATGAATATCCCTGAGCATGAGGGACTGATCGTCCCGTCTCAGATCAACTATGTGGGAAAAGGGGCGGATCTTTACAGGTCCGGGTACACATATCATGGCTCGGCCAGGGTGATTACCCGCTACCTCAGGACTTCCTGGCTGTGGGACAGCATACGGGTCCGGGGGGGCGCTTACGGGGCTTTCTGTAATTTTGATAAATTTTCCGGTGTGCTGACCTTTCTGTCATACCGCGACCCCAATCTTCTGAAAACAATTGAGGCATTTGACGAAACAGCCGGATTTCTGCGTAATCGTGATCTGGGCGGCGATGAACTTACGAAGGGAATAATCGGCGCGATAGGGGATATGGACGGATATATGTTTCCCGATGCCAGAGGATACGCCTCAATGATCCGATATCTGACAGGCAACACCGAAGAGGATATCCAGCGAACGCGGGATGAAATATTTGCTACTACCAAAGAAGACTTCAATAGATTTGGGGAAGTAATAGACGAAGTGGCAAAAAATGGACTGGTAAAGGTTCTTGGTTCAGAGAATGCTATTAAGGAGGCTGTGGCCGGTGGCCATCTGGTTCTGGAAACGTTGAAGGTGCTTTAAGGAAGAATGAATATGGGCGAAAACCAGAAACGAAAAAAGACTGAGGTTATCAAGAGGGTACTTCCTACCAGGAATTTATTGATGAATCTCGGATTGCTCACAGTTGGCAGCTTCATTCTGGCATTCGGAGTAAAAACGATACTGGTTCCCCAGCATTTTCTGTCCGGAGGGGCCATGGGGATATCATTGATTTTCCACTATCTCTTTCCTAATCTCGGTGTAGGATTCCTCTATCTACTCGTCAACATACCCTTTGGTCTGCTCGGCTGGGTCAGCATGAGCCGGCGATTTATGTACTATACAGCCTTCGGGGTTGCAGTTTTTTCCATCGCCGCGAGTGTAATCCCCCCTGTCCCGCAGTTTACCATAGACAACCAGATACTGGCAGCCGTCCTGGGAGGAATAATCTGCGGAATTGGAGCAGGGATTACCCTGCGCTCGGCCGGTTCGGGAGGCGGACTGGATATTCTGGCGGTATATCTCAACAAGAAATGGGAGCTTCGTCTCGGATGGACCTATTCGCTGTTCAACAGCGTAATTCTAATTGGTGGAGCAATAATATTTTCTCTGGAGATTGCGCTGTACACGTTGATTTATATCTATACCATGGGGAAAACCATTGATGCGGTGATAACAGGCTTCAACCAGCGCAAGCAGATTCTGATCGTTTCGGACCAGCCCGATCTGCTGGCACAGGAGATTTTAAAACGTCTCAACAGGGGGGTAACCCTTCTCGAGGGTGAGGGCGCGTACACCCATAACCCCAAGCGGATAATCTTCAGCATAGTCACCCTTACAGAGCTTGCACGCATGAAGGACCTGATATTCGAGATTGATCCGCAGGCATTTGTAGTAATCAACGACACACTCGAAGTCCTGGGTTACCGACACGGGAGCAGGCGTGTCTATTGAGAATGAACTTTATGTTACAGAACCCCCTCTGATTCTTCTTCAGACAGCAGGGGGCAGAATCATTTGCCTTTACAACCATCTTTTTCGCCTTGCTGAGATACTCGGAGGAGGTTCAAAGCAGGTGACTCGCTGGCAAACAGGCCGACTACAGCCGCTCATAATGAAGTGCTGTTGGGTACACACAAAACTAAAATGAACTGGAAAATTTTCATCACGTTATTTGTGGCGATATTTGTCTCCATGCTGGGCCAGGGAATCGTTGTGCCATTATTGCCGGTGTATGCACATCAGCTTGGGGCCACAGGCTTCAGCATAGGCATAATGTTCGGCGCCTTTTCGATTTCCAGAACACTGTTTCTGCCCTATTTCGGGTCACAGTCAGACCAGAGAGGCAGAAAACCATACATTACGACTGGACTGCTGCTCTTCTCCCTGGCTTCTATTGCCTATATGTTCTCCTATGATGTGAACACTCTGATCTGTGTACGTTTTTTTCAGGGCATTGCTGCGGCCATGATTCTGCCGGTGGCCCTGGCCTATGTCGGCGAGATTACACCCAGAGGGCAGGAAGGGTTTATGATGGGGCTGCTCCATCTTTCGCTGTTCGGTGGCTTGAGTGCCGGACCTGTACTGGGCGGCATAGCAAAGGATACACTGGGTATGCGACCAGCATTTGTCAGTATGGGAGTGCTATGTATTCTCGGATTTTTTCTGTGCCTGGTGTTTCTTCCGCCAAGAAAAGACGAACCTCTTGTCTCCCGGGGCAGATCACCCCAGCGCATCATGTTGTTTCTGCGCAACAGGCAGCTTTTGGGGTTATTTCTGCTGCGCTTTGCCGCCACCGCGTGTATCGGCACTTTCTGGGCATTTGCGCCGGTGCTGGCAGACACCGAATTCAAGCTCTCAGGATTTGCAACCGGAATCCTGATCATGTTCAGTGTATTTATATCAGCTATTCTAACAATACCCATGGGATATCTGGCAGACAGGATCAGCAAACGTTTTCTGGTTACACTTGGAGGGCTTATAGCCTTTGTTTCCATGCTGTTTTTTGCGTATTCTCAAAAGACCTGGGGCCTGTACGCCGCCAGCATTCTTGCCGGTCTCGCCGGCGGCATTTCCGTCCCGGCAATGATGGCCATGGGAGTGCTTGTCGGTCGCACAAACGGACACATGGGCTCCGTCATCTCATTTATGACCGTGGGGCACAGTCTGGGCATGATGGTTGGACCGATTCTGGCCGGCATCCTGATAGACCTGTTCAGCATGCAAAAAACGTTTCTGGGTATGGCGATTTTCATGGCAGCGGCGACATTGCTGTTTATACCGCTGACGGCACGGTTTAAATCTCAGGAAGAGCCCTGATTTTCTCCCGGGAGATGAATCAAATCTTTTCGGCGGCAGCGTTCCTCCCGGAAATTCGACCAAAAACAAGGCACTCTGTAATTGCGCAACTGCCTAGGCGGCAGGCGCCATGAACCCCTCCCGTGACCTCTCCGGCCGCGTATAGCCCCTTTATGGGATGCTGATTCAGGTCGATTACCTGTCCCCTGACATTGATTTGAATCCCGCCCATAGTATAGTGAACCTTGGGCCATAACCTGATTCCATAGTAGGGAGGAAAATTTATGGCAGCCGCATCTGGCAGAATCGGTTTGCCGAATTCCGCATCTATCCCGTTTTTGACATAATCATTGTATTTTTCCACCGTAGTCCTCAGCTCACCATAGGGTAGCCTGTAGAATGACGCAAGTTCCTGCAACTGACTGAATTGCTTTACCACACCTTTTTTCAACCAGCGGTCTATTTCCCAGCCCGACTGTTCGACCGCTTTCGTGTCGGCGATACCGATGCACGGCTGCCCAGTATTTAGAATAGCATCAGACAGAGTTTTACGATCCGCCAATTCGTCAACGAACCGCGTACCCGTACCCGGATCTACCACTATACCATAGAGGAACACGATGTAATCCGAGAAACCGGGACCAACGCCGAAACCCTTTTCATCCGGAGAGGCCCATGGACCAAGCTGTATCTGCGAAAGGTGAACAGGTGTAGCGCCGATCTTCAAAGCCTCTTTTAGGGCCTCGGCAGTGGCGAAGGGCTTATTCGTACTGTCTATCTCTTCGGACAATCGGGGATCCTGCGCAACCCTGAAGGCTATATCACTACCGAAACCACCGGTAGCCAGAATCACTGCCTTTCCTGCCTTGATGTACTTGTCGGCACCTTTGTCTGCGTCTTTGTAATCGTAGCCATCGCGCGTAAGAACACCGCAAACCCGGCCTTCAGAATCCCTGATAAAAGTCTGAAAGAAGTTTTGCGTCCTAACCTCCATTCCAAGCTCTTGTATCCTGGCGATCTGGCGTTTAATAATAGTTGAGCCGGACACGTTAAGAGGCGTATAGCAACGGGGAACAGAATGACCTCCAAAAGAATCCACCCTGTCGAGATATTCCACACCGAGATAGTCAATCGACCATTGAAAGGCCTCGTTTGATTTTTCCGCGACCTCACGGACCAGATCAGGATGATTAAGCCCAAGCCCGGCCTTGAGCATATCAGCGTACATGAGTTCAGGAGAATCTTTGATACCCTCCTTTTTCTGCAGCGGCGTACCCGCCGCGGCAATGCCTCCATCACTGATGATTGAGTTTCCTCCGGGTGCTTTCATTTTTTCCAGGATAACTACCGATGCGCCGGCATTGCGTGCCTCAATCGCCGCGGTAAGCCCCGCGAATCCGCTGCCGATCACCACCACATCAGCCATTTCATCCCAGTCTTCCATCTGCTTTTCAAAGACCTCAATATCTTCTGCCATTGTACCTGTTGAAAGCATTTTTGACCCTCCTGTTTTTCGACCCGTATCTGATACTTGTACCACATATTACACTGGATCTCTGTCATTTTTTCGCTTTCCTGATTGGAAGCTTGGGTTGGTTGTGGGCCCAATGAAGCGATTACCAAAAAAATACTTGCAAGCAGGACAATAATATGTGATTTGGTACGGTTGCTGATAGGTATGACCTATTTAGCTACTTTAAGGAGGGAATCTAATGTCAGTAAACACAAAGCTTGAGGTAAAGAATGGGGTATCGTTTGCCAGGGATGAAGAGCAGGCAGTTCAGGAATTGTATGACCTGATATATCAACCGGATGCGGAGGTGGTGATATTTTTCTGTTCGTCAAAATATGACCTGGACAGGATGGGCAATGCCCTCAAAACCCGATTTTCATGTCCTCTTATCGGTTGTACCACGGCCGGCGAAATCACGTCGACCGGCTATCATGAGGGCAGTCTCGCCGGCGTCAGTCTCGCAACAGGGGCGCTAAAGGTACATCCCCGTCTTATCTCCCCCTTAAGTCAATTTTCGGAGAGAGAGGCGGAAGCCATGGCAAGATCCATCCGCGAAGAACTCAGCCTTTCTTCCGCCTTTAACAAGGACATGATGTTTGGTTTTTTACTGATCGATGGAATGTCCATGCTGGAAGAGAAGACCATAAGCTTTATACATAGCCAGTTTGAAGGGACGTCCATCATTGGTGGTTCGGCCGGTGACGACCTTGAATTCAAGACAACCAGGGTCTACTTGAACGGGGAGTTTGTTTCCGATGCGGCCATCTTTGTTCTCATCGAGACCACACTGCCCTTTTACGTCTTCAAGACCCAGCATTTTCAGCCGACTGAAGAAAAGCTGGTGATTACCGAAGCAAACCCGGCAAACCGTTGTGTAATGGAAATCAATGGCGAGCCGGCAGCGGATGAGTATGCTGAAGCACTCGGGCTTACAATAGACGATCTCACTCCAGTAGTCTTTTCCAATCATCCAGTTATGTTGAGCATAGGTGGTGAATATTACGTCCGTTCCATTCAACATGTGAATAAAGACAAGAGCTTGTCATTTTACTGTGCCATTGACAATGGCCTGGTACTTACCATTGCTGAAGGGGTTGGCCTTGCTAAAAACCTGAAAAACCAGCTATTGGAGATCAAAAAACAAATCCCAAGCCCGAAATTGATTCTTGGGTTTGATTGTATCCTGAGACGGCTGGAGATACAGGAAAAAGAAATAATTGACGAGGTATGTGAGCTGATAAAGGATTATAATTTTGTGGGATTTAGCACTTATGGTGAGCAGTTCAATGCAATACATGTTAACCAGACGCTGACAGGAGTAGCCATTGGAGATGCGGAATGACTGAAAGTGAGAAGTTGAAGGAACAGGTTAATGAGCTGAAGCAGAGCATAGAAGGCCTTGAGAAAAAGTTGGCCAAAAGCGAGAAGGTCAAGAAAATTCTTATGGAGAAGGTGGAAAGAAGCGTTGATTCCACCGGCGATTCCTACTTTATGTTCGAACGTAATATCCTTCTGCAACAGCACGTAGATAAGCGCACAAAAGAACTGGACGAAGTCAATAAAAGGTTAACCGCAGAAATCGAAGAACGCAGACAGGCAGAGGAGGCCTTACGGGAAGGCGATGAAAAGTATCGAGCCATCCTCGAAAATATTCAAGACGCTTACTTTGAGGTTGATCTTGCAGGGAACATGACTTTTTTCAACGATTCAATGTGCGAACAAACCGGCTATTCCCGCGACGAGTTGATGGGCATGAACAACCGGCATTACACCACTCCGGAAACAGCCAAGAGGATGTTTAAGATTTTTAATGAAGCATTTCGGACTGAAAGGTATGCAAAAATAGCAGACTATGAAATTTTAAAAAAAGATGGAGGTACAAGGGATCTTGAACTGACTGCCTCCATTCTTCGAGACGCTGATGACCAGCCAATTGGATTTCGGGGACTTGCCCGTGACAGCACCGAACGCAAACGGGTGCAGAAAGAATTACAGAAGGCCAAAAACGAAGCCGAGGCAGCCACTCAGGCGAAGAGCGATTTTTTAGCCAACATGAGTCACGAGATCAGGACACCTATGAACGCCATTATCGGGCTGAGCGACCTGGCGTTAAAGACCGAATTGACCCCGAGGCAGCGTGATTATCTGATGAAAATATCATTATCCGGTAACGCTCTGCTCGGAATCATTAATGACATCCTTGATTTTTCGAAGATTGAGGCAGGCAAATTGGCCATGGAGTCAATAAAATTTAATCTGGAGGATGTGTTAATCAATTATTCCAATCTGCTTGGTCAAAAGGTTGGGGGAAAAGGACTTGAATTATTGCTTGATACTCACCCGGAAGTCCCTTTACATCTCGTAGGTGATCCGTTGCGACTTGGGCAGATACTCATTAATCTGAGCAACAACGCAGTCAAATTTACCGATAAAGGAGATGTTGTAATCAGTACGGAACTGGTGCCCGATGAAATGGACGAAAAACCCGACCAGGTGATGCTCCAGTTTTGCGTCAGGGATACCGGAATCGGCATGACGAAGGAGCAGATTGATAAGCTGTTCCAGTCTTTTAGCCAGGCAGATGTCTCAACTACCAGAAAATATGGGGGGACCGGATTAGGGCTGGCGATATCAAAACGATTGACGGAAATGATGGGTGGAAAAATCTGGGTGGAAAGTGAACCGGGAAAGGGCAGCGCATTTTTTTTCACGGTTGTGTTTGGGCTTCAAGCTGAAGTTAAAGGGAATGGGTATGTGGTGCCGGAAACAATGTCGGGGCTTCGTGTTTTGATTTGCGATGACAACCCTACAGCCAGGCAGATTCTCAACGATATATGTTCGTCATTTTCTTTTGAAACTACAGAAGTATCATCCGGTGGAGAAGCGCTTTCAGAGCTGGAAAATGCCGGAAGCGGCGGTCAGTATGACCTGGTATTTATGGATTGGAGAATGCCGGGGATGGACGGAATAGAGGCGACAAGACGAATAAAAGAAAACTCAAAGCTATCTGACATACCAGTGCTCCTGGTGACCGCCTATGGGCAAGAAGATATCAAGATCCAGGCGAAAAGCGTGGGGATTGATGGCTTTCTCATCAAGCCTGTGAGCCCGTCTTTGCTTTTTGATACTATCATGGAAATATTTGGAGAAGAAATAACCCTGACACCCCGCGCGTCTGAGCAAATTACGGACAAATCCGAAGTATTAAAATCAATTGAGGGGTCCAGAATTCTTCTGGTGGAAGACAATGCAATTAATCAACAGGTGGCAACCGAATTGCTGGAACAGGCCGGGTTTGTAGTAACAGGGGCCAATAATGGCAAACAGGGTGTTCAGTTAGTCAAGAAATCAGCGTTCGACCTGGTCCTTATGGATGTCCAGATGCCGGAAATGGACGGGCATGAGGCAACGCGGATTATCCGGAAAGAACCCGGTTTTGATGCATTGCCTATTGTTGCGTTAACTGCTCATGCCATGGCCGGAGAACGCGAAAAGTGCCTGGAATCCGGGATGAATGACTACCTCTCAAAGCCGATAAAGCCGGACGATCTATATGCCGTTTTAGCAAAATGGATAAAGCCCGGCGAGCGAAGCGTTCCAGAGAGCAAAGATCAGACGCCCTCTGGGGAGGGCAGAGATGAACTACCTGAGGAACTTCCAGGCATCAACATTAGTGAAGGCTTGAAAAACATCGGGGGGAAAAAGAAATTTTTCAGGAAACTGCTCCTTGAATTTTATGAGGATTACAGGGAGCTGGCCACAGAGATAACACAATCCCTGTCAAACCGGCAAACAGAGGATATAAATCGCAGGGCGCACACTATTAAGGGGATCGCCGCTACCATTGGGGCGGAAGATTTGATGAATAATGCATCAGTCCTGGAAGAGGCCTTCATTCATGATACCGGGGACGACAAACAAGCCCTTTTAGCAGGATTTGCAGGGTCACTGGATGAAGTGTTGAAATCAATCGGGAAGATGTTAACACAGTCCGGCGAGGCTCATCCCGGCGGCCCAAAGGCCGGTGATGGCCGGGATATTGATCTTAAAAAAGTTGAACCCCTTATGGTTAAATTGCTGAGCAATCTGCAGGAAGGCGATGCCGGTTCAGAAGAATGTTTTGAGGCGCTGCGGAATAATATTAAAATGCCGGAGCGCAGTGAGTATATAGATAAACTGCAGGGACAGATTGACAATTATGATTTCGAAGACGCCCGGAGCACACTTATGCAACTTGCCGGATCTCTGAACATTTCACTGGGGGACACACATGCAGGAAAAGGATAAGCAAAAGATACTGATCGCCGATGATGAGCGGTTCAATCTCAATATACTTGTTGACATCCTGAAACAAGACTACAAGGTAATTGTAGCTAAGGACGGGCAACAGGCCCTTGAGCGGGCTATGTCAAACCTCCCCGACTTGATATTACTGGATATAATGATGCCGGGGATAGACGGATATGAAGCATGCAAAGGCTTGAAGAACAACGAGCAGACCAAGGATATTCCTGTGATTTTCATCACGGCGATGAAAGAAGAAGGTAACGAAATAAAGGGGTTTGATCTCGGTGCCGTGGATTATATTACCAAACCATTTCAAGCGGCGGTAGTTGTGGCCCGGGTAAAAACCCAGCTTAAAATGAAATGGCAGGCGGATATGTTGCGGCAAATGGCAAACATTGACGTGTTAACAGAGATCCCCAATCGCCAGAAGTTTAATGAGATTTTTGACAAGGAATGGCGCAGAGGCGTAAGGAACAAGACTCCGCTCTCCGTCGCATTCATGGATATAGACTGTTTTAAACAGTACAATGATGCCTATGGACATGGCCGCGGAGACACATGCCTTAAAGAGGTTGCACAGACCCTTGTGAACTCAACCCGCAGGCCGACTGATTTTGTTGCCCGATATGGCGGGGAAGAGTTTATAGCAGTTTTTCCTGATACCGATACATCCGGCGCCATGACAATTGCCGAAACCATGCGCAGCAATGTCGAGATGCTCAAAATTCCCCACGCCGAATCTGCTCCTCTTGATTATGTTACGATAAGCATCGGGGTAAGTTCGGTGCTCCCAAGCGGTGGTTTTTCAGACGCCGCTCTTGTTTCCGTTGTTGCCGCTGCCGATGAAATGCTTTACAAGGCAAAGGCAGCGGGCCGGAATCAGGTCAAATGCCGGTAAAAAGCAGGAGAACATGGACACCACCCGCTTATTGCCGGTGCGACAGACAGCGTTGCCATGGCGTTGGTTATGCGGTCAAAGACGTTCCGGAATCCAGAATTGGCCTGGATGCCCCCGTATCAAGTCCGGCATGACATTTGATGTGTTTAATTATCGTAGTGATAATCAGCAGCCTGTATGATTTTGATTTTAATAGCAATAACGTCACAGAGAGAACAATGAAAGATATCACAGAACATAAGGAGACGCAAAATCGTCAGGAGCTGTTCAATAAGATCCTGTTGGAACTAAACAATCCCGATGAGATTATCAATTCTGTACGCCGTATCCTCCTTCTCGTAAATGACTTTACAGACATTAAGACTGTCGGAGTTTACCTGAAAGAAGGGAAAGATTGTCACTACTACGAAATAAGGGAGGGGCCTGAGGGTTTCAATGAAGCCGAGGATTGCCGATGCTTCCGAGACGATAATAACGAGGTTAACCGTGGTGTAGATGGGATTGAGTGCATGTGTGAAGATGTCATATTCGGGCGGACGGACCCTTCTTCCCCTTTCATTACAGAAGGGGGCAGTTTCTGGTCGAATAGCGCTACGAAATTCTTTGCCCCAACATCAGATAAAGACCGCTATGACCATACACTGAGCTGTTGTGATCGCGAAAACTATGAATCCGTTGCCCTCATTCCGCTGAAGTCTCGGGAAGGGATAATAGGCATCTTGCAGCTTAATGATAAACGACCCGATCGTCTTACACTGGAGATGGTTAAGTTTCTTGAAGAAATAGGGACAAGTGTCGGGATAATAATCGCACGCAAAGAGACAGTGGAACATGCAAAAAGAAGCGAGACAAACCTTCGCAAGATAATCGATCACAGTGCGGATAGCATAGTTATTGTAGATATTGAAGGAATAGTAAAATTTGTTAACCCCGCGGCAGAATCCTTCTTGCGTTCGCCGGCAGCAAAACTGTTGGGATCTTCCTTTGGCTTTCCTGTGATTGGAAGTGAACAGACAGAGATTGAGCTTGTCCATTCATCTGGAAAAGGAACGGCTGTGGCCGAAATGGCAATGGTGGAAATAGAATGGGAGGGGAAACCGTCTTATTTTGTATCGCTTCATGATATTACCGCCCGCAAACATGCAGAAGAAGAAATGAAAGAAACCTTGGAAAAACTGAGAAAGACCCTGGCTGGCACTATCCAGGCAATATCTGTAATAATTGAAAGACGCGATCCATCTACTGCCG
>CAZINZ010000042.1:0-17229 GCA_964540715.1 uncultured Syntrophaceae bacterium
CAAGGTGTATGAGTTATTTCTTCTTGCTGACTTAAGCTCTTTCGCGGCACCATGATAATTTACCGCAAAGTAGAGGAAATGCGACTTTGTCGCTTCAGGAGGAAAAATTGATGGAAGAAAAAATGGAACTTTTACATAAGGCCGTGCCAGGATACAAAAAGGTTTTTTATATTACCGTTTTAATTAGCGGCATATACCTTGGAATCATTTTCTGGAAGAGTTTCTTCTAATGGAGGTTAATATCGGATGAAAAGAGAATTGAAGATTTTTGATAAGCCCAGGAATGTGCAGAGGTTTTTATATTCATTTTATATTGTACTGTTAGCGCTTCTGGTTGTTGATTTATTTATTCCCAAACATGGCCATTTTCCATGGGAAGGCGCTCCCCAATTTTTTGCGGTCTATGGCTTTATCTCCTGTGTTTCTCTCATATTTGTAGCAAAGCTGCTTCGCAGAATCGTTCGAAGAGATGAGGATTATTATGATAAATAGTGTTCCCCCGGCGGCAATCTTTATTATTGGCGCTTTCTTTATCCCCTTTTTTAAAGGAAAGACAAAATCGGCATTTATGCTGCTTCTTCCGATTCTTGGTTTTATGAATCTTATCCACATGACTGCAGGCACGCATTGGGTTGTTTCATTCCTGAACTACAGCATCATCTTTGGCAGGGTTGACAAACTAAGCATGGTCTTTGGATATATATTCACCCTCGTATCTTTTATCGGGATCCTTTACGCTATCCATGTAAAAGATGATATACAGCATGTAACAGCGTTCCTTTATGCCGGAAGTGCACTGGGGGTTACCTTTGCGGGTGACTTTATCTCTCTTTATATTTTCTGGGAACTGCTCGCTATATCCTCTGTATTTCTTATCTGGTCAAGGAGGACTCAAAAAGCCCTTGACGCCGGCTACAGATATATCCTTGTTCATGTAGTGGGGGGGTTAGTGCTCCTTGCAGGCATACTTATACATGTCAGTAATACGGGCACCATTGAGTTTGACTATATCGGGCTGAGCGGATTAGGTTCCTGGCTCATATTGATAGGATTTGCACTGAATGCCGCAATTTTTCCCCTGCATCCCTGGCTGACAGACGCATATCCCGAGGCGACTATAACCGGTGCGGTATTTATGAGCGCCCTTACAACAAAGAGCGCCGTGTATATTCTCGCAAGAACATTCCCCGGCACCGAGCTGCTGATATGGTTTGGGGCATTTATGACTGCATTTCCCATATTTTATGCTGTCATTGCAAATGATATAAGACGGGTTCTTGCGTACAGTCTCATCAACCAGGTTGGTTTCATGGTGTGCGGTATAGGAATAGGCACGCAGATGGCTATAAATGGTGCTGTTTCCCACGCCTTTTGCCATATCATTTACAAAGCCCTCCTCTTTATGTCTGCGGGCTCGGTACTGTACATGACCGGTAAGATCAGATGTACCGACCTTGGGGGACTATACAAAACAATGCCTATCACGGCGGTATTCTGTATAATAGGAGCCGCATCCATTTCGGCATTCCCCCTTTTTAGCGGGTTCGTAAGTAAATCTATGATAATAACCGCATCTGCTACGGAAAATTTAGCCATTATATGGCTGGTCCTGCAATTTGCCTCAGCAGGTGTTTTCCACCATGCTGGTATCAAGGTGCCGTTTTTCATGTTTTTCGGTGAAGACTCCGGGATAAGGACAAAGGAACCCCCACTCAACATGCTACTCGCAATGGGTATCGCAGCTTTCTTATGTATTTTTATCGGCGTCTATCCAGCTCCGCTTTATCAGATTCTTCCATATGCCGTTGATTACATTCCGTACACAGCCCCCCATGTTGTCGGTCAGCTGCAACTGTTGATGTTCGGGGCACTGGCCTTCATACTTCTCATACTCTCGGGGTATTATCCCGCGGAATTGAGGGCTATCAATCTCGACACTGACTGGTTCTACAGAAAGGGATCAAGATTTCTTGTTTATGTCTTCACTGGAATAGCCAACGGAATAGCCATGGTCTGTGAACATATATTCATAAAACGTCTTCCCGAAGGCCTCGCCGCTTTCTGTAAAAAGCCGATGACCATATTCGTGGAAGCTTACAGAAAGATCGAAGGAAAGAAAGACCGTGCCTCAGGCCCGGAACCGGAACTTGCCACCACTATCCCCATTGGAGTTTCAGTGGTTTTTGCAGTAGGTTTCCTGGTCATTCTCGCGTTTGTATTCACAATGCTGTTCAAATAATTTTCATAGACATTACGCAAAAAAGCCCGGGAAGTATCTTCCCGGGCTTTTTTAATTATTAAATGGTGGCGGTGCAGGGAATTGAACCCCGGACACTACGGATATGAGGCTCGACAATGGCCTCACTTCTCTAATCAGCAATAACGAAACAATCAATCTTATCAAAGAGTTGTTACAATACGACAAACAGCGTGTAAACGATTCTCTGCGTCTTATGCTGGGCATTATGTCACGAGGATCGGACGGGAAAAGAGAGGTCATCGTCGGAGACGGTGCCCTCTCCTGCTCCAAATAAATCAGAATCATGATCGAAGAGAGCTTAGAAATGAATTGATGTAGGGGTCATAAATCGGGAGCGTCTCGGCAGAGAGAGAGCGACCGAGAGGGCGAGAGAAAGAAAGAGAGGGGCTGAGATAGTACAATGATAGAAACTGTTGAATATAAGAAACCTACCCTCCCTGCCCTATGGGCTGATTTTCTTGATAAGCCAGAGTGGAAGTGGGGTTGGTATGGTCATTTTACTTTCCGGGACGTTGTAAGCCCCTTTGATGGGCATTCACACCATGTTCACCCGGAAACAGCTTTAAAGGTTTGGGATAAATAGATTCATGGTCTTAACCGTGAAGCTTACGGTGTGAAATATTGGAAAAACAAATCAAAAGGTGTTGTATGGGCAAGAGGTACAGAATTTCAGATTCGTGGTGCAATACATTTTCACGCTTTGATTGGCATGGCTCCCGATACTGTCCGACGTATGGACTATCTAGATAAGTGGTTCAGGATGGCAGGCTTTGCCAGAATCTCTGAATACCAGTGGGGCAAGGGTGCAGAGAGCTACATGAGTAAGAGCGCATACGCATGGAAACACGGCGAGGTAGATTTAGGTAGTCCCTTGGCATTTCATCTTGATACAAGTCAAGATGTTATTCCGTTCTAAGTTGCTCAGCAATGCAGATTACAGGGGATCGCGTCAAAGTAAAGAGGGTTTGGACAAACCTCTGGAAACGTTGCTTGAACCAGAGGCTTGTCTAGCCCGACTTTACGAAATAAGCCAATTCTGCCAAGGATATTTGGCCTCAATCAGCAATGAAAAAACAACAATACATTGATATCATTAAGTAATATAGCAAATCAAGTATTTTGTACCTGCGCGTTATGTGTATGACCTAACAATATATGAAGGGGGTACATTATGGCAAGCATCACCAAAAAAAAACATCAAGGGAAATATTTACTACTATGTGCGTGAGAGCAAAAGGATCGATGGAAAACCCAAGATAATCTGGCAAAAATACCTTGGCACGATTGGAAACATAATAAATGCAGTGGAAAATAAAAATACTCCAACGATTCCGGATGAGGTTACCGTCTCCCGGTTTGCTGCAGTGGCTGCCATCTATGATCTTGCCATTCGTTGGAATATGGTTGATATCATTGATGGAGTAGCCAATAAAAGAGAACAGGGTTTAAGTGTAGGAAATTATATGTTGATAGCTGCCATTAACCGTTGCGTATGTCCTAAAAGCAAGCGGCAGATCGGAGAGTGGTTTTTTGATACACCACTGCGCAGATGGTTGCCTGTAAACAAAAAAGCCCTTTCCAGTCAGCGCTTCTGGGATAACATGGCACTGTTAGATGCTGCAACTATTCGGAAAGCTGAGAAGGAATTAACAGCGGCGCTGATCCGGGAATTTAATGTTGATACACGATGTCTGCTTTACGATACGACTAATTTTGCCACATTTATCGATACATTCAACGAGAACAACACAGTTGCCCAGCGTGGCAAAAGCAAACAGGGACGTAGAGATTTGCGCATTGTGGGATTGGCGCTTCTTGTTTCAAGCGATTTTCATATTCCACTTTTTCATGAAACGTACAGGGGAAACACGCATGATTCTAAAGAATTTGATTCGGTGGTGGATCGCCTGGTTGACCGCTATAAGATTTTCTCTCAATCAGTAGAGGACATCACGCTCGTCTTTGACAAGGGAAACAATTCGGGAGGTAATCATGGAAAGCTGGCCTCGTCACCTTATCACTTTGTCGGTTCACTCAAACTGACAGAGGTAGAAGATCTTCTTGATATTCCACTGGCGGATTACGAGGCTGTTACCTGCCCAAACCTGCAAGGCGTACAAGCACTGCGTATCACGAGAGAGGTTGCCGGATATCAAAGAACTGTATTGCTTACTTACAACGAGGAACTGTTTCTCACGCAATTACAGTCAATTCTGCGAGAGATTCGCAAACGAACCTGCAAACTCAAGACCCTTGCCATTCAGCTTTCGCGCTGGGCATCAGGAGGGGTAACAAAGGGGAAAAAGCCAACGTTGGCGAGTGTCCAGAGTAAAATCAAGGAAATCCTGAAAGGTCAACACATGAAGAGATTAATCCAAACGGAACTAATCCCGACAAGTCGGGACATTCCAACACTTCTTTATTCTGTGAACCATAAGGCAATGGACCAGGTGTTTAATAATAGACTTGGCAAAACCATACTCTTTACTGACAATCATTCCTGGAGTAATGAAGAGATCATCCTGGCATACAGGGGCCAGTTTAAAGTTGAAAAGGCATTTGAAACGATGAAAGATCCGCACTTTGTTTCATGGTCTCCCATGTGGCATTGGACTGATCACAATGTGAGGGTTCATGCCTTTTATTGTGTGCTGGCCTTGACCCTCGTCTCCCTATTACAGAGGGAATTATTTGTTCATGGCATTGATGTTTCTATTCACAAAGCGATTGAAGCGTTGTCCGAAATATGTGAAGTTGCTTTGGTCAAACATAACCGCGGTGGAAAACAGGTTGAACCTCAAATTGTTATATCCAAAATGACAGATAAGCAACGCCAAATGTTTGAAACCCTGCAGCTATCACGGTATACCGAGGCTAAAGTTTAGGTCATACGCACCAGACCTTGTAACGGCTTGTTTTTAAATGACAAAATACTGTTCGCGTAAAATAAATCGTAAAGTCGGGCTAGAGTATAGAATAATAAATCTTAAAAAATATCATGGTGGTGGAATCTTTTGGGCTTATTCAGATTTGATAAACCCGTTTGACAGGTCTCTTTATCGGTGCTATTAAATAACCAACTAAAAGACTATTAAGGGGGAATATATGCAGTCAAATGAAATTAAGTATTCGGAAGATATAGTACCAATCACCGACATGAAGGTGAATCCGGGGCGTATCGTCAATCAGGTGGATAAAACAAGCCGCCCGGTTCTATTGACTAATCGAGGCAGAGGGGTTGCCATCATTCAATCGCTTAAAGATTATGAGGCAAAAACAGAGGAACAGGCGTTCCTGCGAGGCGTTGTTCAAGGATTGATGGATTTGGAAGAAGAGCGTGAAATAGGCTTGAATGACGTAAAAAAACGACTTGGATTGAGCGAATAACAATGGTACAAAAAAGAGCAATCACCTTCGCTGCATCGGCTGTCAATGACCTTGAGACAATCCGCGACTGGTATATTGAACAAGAGGTTCCCGACGTAGGCGAAAGACTATTGCGAGAAATTATTGCACAGGTCGAAAGACTTGTTGATTTTCCTGAGAGTGGGCGAATCGTACCGGAATTTGAAATTATGAATCTGAGAGAGATTATCTTTCCCCCTTTTCGTATCGTTTACCGTCTCGATACAAACCGGGTAAGAATTGTTCGCATCTGGAGAAGCGAAAGACTCCTGAAAATGCCGTAACGGCTAGAGATTAGCAAGGCACTTTCTGTAATCATTATAAAAATAGACACTGTCACTCTTTTTTCAAAGTTCTTCCTGTAGTCCCGATGTGCAGACGGTCAGCGATCTGCTGGGTCATACCAACCTGACGACCACGAAGAAGTATCTCTACTCCCTCAAGGCAAATCGGAGGGCTGCGGTCAGCGTCCTGGATGATGTTTTCACAGAAGAAAATGACACGGAAACTGACACGAAAACCAAAAAGGACTTAGAGGAAACCTCTAAGTCCTTAAATTCTTGGTGGCGGTGCAGGGAATTGAACCCCGGACACTACGGATATGAGCCGTATGCTCTAACCATCTGAGCTACACCGCCTCTGACAGACTGCGACGTACTCCTACATCATATTTGCACACGTGTCAAGAATCTCCAATAAATCTATTTAACATCCATATCGTAAGCCACTATCACACTCCTTGAAAGGCGTGTTCCAAGACCCACTGCAAGCACAATTTCATCCTCACCATCATTGTCTATATCTTTGATCTGATAATCAGCCACATACCCCTGGATCTTTTTTGTCCTCCAATTCTCAGACAGTCCAAGACCATCCCATCCAAGATTGAATATCATGCTGCGTGTAAACACTCGAATGTTCTTCATCATTCGCCCAACAGGAGACAGGTTCTTAACGACAAGGATCTCTTTCACCCCGTTTCTATCGATATCATAGGTAAGGATCCGTTCCTTGATGAATGTCTTCTCAGGGCCATCTCCTTCGCTTGTAGTTTCCAGGACATCCCCGAAATCAAAGTAATTGTTGGAACCACCGAAGACCTCAGCGCTCCTCCATATCAGCTTGTCGCTCCCTCCAATAATATGGATCTTGTAATAAGCCGAATCCTTTGTTTCCTTATAAATATTGACGTGTCCGTATCCATCGAGAGCGATAACTCTATCGGGACTACCCTCAATCACGCTGTCAATGGTAAGACCATAAACGGAAAGTCCCTGTGGTATCAACATTCTCTTGCCTTTCGTATATTCTCCATCAGTGCAAACAATTTCATGGATGGGACGGGTGAAGGCTCCATCCATTCCCTGTTTCTGTCCCAGCAACAGGGGCATTTCTGATACGCTGATAACCCTTAAAAACCATCTCAGACCTGATGCTATCACGGCATATTTCCCATCCTGAAATTCGAGTACGAATGATTCAAGATTACGGTTTTCCATGTTTGTGACTATTATTTCATTAATGCCGTTCCCGTTTATATCAGCTACATCAACAGAGAGATAACTGTCGTAATCCTTTCCCGGAATCTTGTTGAGGAGTTTAAGGTCTTTATCGATCTTTTGATATACCATCACAGATCGTTCATCTATAACTACAACTTCATTCAAGCCGTCACTATTAACGTCCCCGATATCCATTCCCTTAAAGGTCATTCCATATTTCTGGCTCATCCAGAATCCTTTTTGGGCTAAAGGGTTGGCCGCCAGTATAAAGGCAGGATTAATAACAGAAGTAAACGTCCCCTCGCTTGCCTTCATAACCGCGAGAGCATCAGGGCTCTGCCAGGGCTTCGGGGTTGATTTAGCGGGCCCTGCAGCGGGCACGGTTGAGATTTCAGCGGCCGGGGGTGTCTGCCCCAGAACGTAGTAGGTTATCTTTTTCGCAAAATCGCCAATCCTGGGAATCACAGCATCCATACCCTGGCATTGTTCAAACACGCCAACAGGTGTTTTATAGGTAGACACATCAAGAAGTTTAGCGTCGAGACTTATGCTGTTGCCGATCTTTGTTATGCTTCCCCACACAACAAAATTTACACCGAGCCGTTTCCCAACACTGTAGGCATCGGCAACAGTAACCGTCTTCTTGTTTAATTTGGCCAGCGCATCTCTGACATTCTGTTTGGAGCTGATATTAATTTTATCGCTTGCGGAGAGACGGGAGATCATCATATCCCATATTCCATCCCTTACATAGGTAATGTCTTCCGAGCTATGAACCGAAAAGGGAAGTACGACCACCTTTTTCTGATCTTTTATGTCTGCGGCCCACCCCGATCCGGAAAGTATCACTCCCAGAATACAGAAAAAAATCAAACATCTTTTCATTTTAATCTCCTTTTAAATTGATTCTTACGCAATAAAACCGACTGAACACGGACACCACGAACGATAACTGCAATCATGATCAGCCCTTTTAATGAGTCATTCAGGTGAATAACCATCAGATTTTCCAAGCCTGTTGTATCATCAATCTGTCGAAAGAGATCAAGACAATCCCCTTTCGTTGCCAGGTCGTATCCTGCCACAAATCTATGGCACGTATCAAGACAAAACGCCGGCCTTGAATGATCCTTTTACCCCTCCGAAAATCCGGCCAATTTGGAAAAAAATGCACCCAATGGCTGTCCCCTGCCCCGCCGTTGTCTCAATGGCGATCCTTACATTCGCCCACGAAGTATCGGGGTGAATCACGTCGAGAATCCGGGTTATCCTTCCGATCTCCCACTCCTCAGCGCGGGCCCCTGAAAGTCGGGATGGACTACTGTAACAAAGCATCACCTGCGACATCTGCGCTTACAGCTTCGGCACCGCGAAGTTGATGATATTGATGAGAATAGATTGATTGTAAAGACCAATAAGTATAATCGCTGCGGCCACGATAAATGTGGGGATAAGCATGCTAAGGGGCGCTTCACTCACCGCGGAGCAATCCTCATGTGTGTGCCCCGATCCGGAAACACCAAAATCGTAGTAACCGATTTCAATAACCCTGAAAAACAGGACCACATTAACGAGACTGGAAAACAGAAGCGCGACCACAAATATCCAGTTTCCGGCAATGACGGAACCCTGAATCAGATACCACTTACTGAAGAAGCCACATGTGGGCGGTACGCCTATTACCGATAAAGCAACGACAAGGAAGGCGGCCATAGTGAACGGCATCTTTTTGAATATATTATCAAAGGCCGTAATCTCGTTGTTCTTCATCTTATAGGCCAGGATACCGGCCACGGCAAAGAGGCCGAGCGTCATTACAACATCATTCAGAATATGCAGAATTGCACCCTTCATAGCCACGGCATTGGCTATGCCAACACCACCGACCATGTAGCCGACCTCGGCTATTACAATATAGCACAACATCCTTTTAAAGTTTCTCTGGGCCAGAGCCATCACCGCTCCCATAAAGATGGCAATAATCCCGGCGTACAGCAGAATCTTTGTCACAGGAAGGAGATCTACGGAGAAATATGGCCTGAACACCGTGAACATGATTCGCAGCATAATATAAACAGCAATCTTGGTCATCAACGGCGCTATCAGGGCGCTGGCGGCCGAAGGTGCCTTAGTATAGGCGTCGGGGAGCCACATGTGCAGGGGGAAGAGGGCCATCTTGAGGGCTATCCCGACCATAAAGAAAGCGAAGGCGACGATTACCACCTTGGAACCGTAAAGTCCGGGAAGTATTTTCGCCAGATCGGCCATATTAAGAGAACCGGTAACCATGTAGAGATAACCAACACCGAGCAGATAGAAACAGGCCCCGATGGTGCCCAGGATAATATACCGGAAGGCGGCGAGTGGAGCCCCTTCCTCACCCGTCGCTATCAGGGCATAGCCGGACAATGATGCTATCTCGAGGAACACGAAGAGGTTGAACACGTCACCCGTGATGACGATTCCTAAAAATCCCGTAACCTGCAAAAGGAAGAGGGTGTAAAAATAGACTGTCCTGTCGGGCAGTTCCGCTTCAAGGCTTCTTCTGGAATATATCGCGACCAGTAGAGAGGTGCCGGTTATCAGGACCAGCATCATGGCGTTCAGGTGGTCAATTACGTATTCGATACCCCAGGGCGGGAGCCAGCCCCCCATGCTGTAATGAATGACCCCCTCGTGCATAACGGTATTCAAAACGCTGACTGAGCAGAGGGTAGATGCTAAAAGAGCGAGGATAACCCAGAAGTAGCACAAGTCTTTTCTCAACCAGCCGATCAGCGGTGTGGCAACCGCAGACATCAGGACTATAATAACGATAAGAGCGGGAGCTTGTTCTATAATCATTTGATTGCCTTTAGTATCTCATCCTCTTCCAGGGTATTATATTTACGGTACATCATTATGGCGATAGCCAAAGCGACACCCAGCGTCGCAATGGATACGACGATCGCGGTGAGCATCAGGACATGCGGCAGGGGGTTCAGATACTGGGCGACCTGTATGGCATGCTCACCATGCGCGTCCGCGGATGTCAGTATCGGCAGGGTGGCCCCGCCCTTCTTATAGGCGATGGAGACGAAAAAGAGTATGATCGCTGTCTGAAAGATATTCATCCCGATGATCTTTTTGATCAGGTTGGTTTTGGCGATCATCGCATAGAAACCTACCATCATAAGGATGATATATATCCAGTAGTTGTACTTTGCTATGATAAAATCCATCAACTCCCACTCCCTATCGTCTTGTCTTCTTGCCCTCGCCGCGTCTCCTCAGCAGCAGGATACACGCCATACCAGCCGTGAATATGACCACTGTCTCACCAAGTGTATCATACCCCCTGTAATCGGCAAGAACAGCGGTGACTAAGTTAGGCGTCGCTGTTTCTGTCGCGGCATTTGTAATATACTGGGGTGACACATGAATGCTGGCCGGAGAGTTTGGATCACCCCAGTCGGGCATGTCAATGGTGCCGTACATAAGAAACGCCCCCACGATTATCGTTACAATCAGGCCCAGGGTCTTCAATCCTTTGTCCTCCTTGTCGTCTTCAGCACAGCGGCAATAAAGAGGATGGTCCCGATTCCCGCGCTGACCGATGCCTCCGTGAAGGCGACATCGACGGCGCCGAGCTGCGCCCACATAAGGCACATAAAAAAGCTGTAGGCCCCAAGAATCATAACCGCGCTCATGAGATCCCTGACGGTTATCGCCGCGACCGCGCACATAACCACAAACAACTGAATAATAATGTCAAAGGGTATGTTCATTTTTTCTCTTCTCCCTTTACCCAGGGTTTCAGGCCATGCCGTATACCCGCCCTTGAAATGGCGTGCGTTGCCGTCGGCTGAGCAAGGAACATGAATACGGCTATAAATAGTATCTTCAGGGCAGTGAGGGACAACCCTTCATGGATGGCAAAGCCGACAAGGCACAGAAAAACGGCGAGTGTATCCCCCTTCCCCGTGGCGTGGAGGCGCGTAAAAAAATCGGGGAAGCGCAGAAGCCCGATTGTTGCGGTCGTGAAGAAGAACAGGCCACCGAGAACACATACTATCGAGAGAGTTCCAAATATATATGCCATATCTTTACCGTTCCATTTCCAGGTATTTAGCCGCGGCTATACATCCGATGAAATTCAGAAGAGCGTATACCATGCTGATATCGATAAACATATCAACTCGGTTGTACACATACCCGAGGACAAGTAATATGATCAAAGTCTTGGTTCCGATGGCGGAGATTGCGGCTATCCTGTTGAACACCCCCGGCCCGAATATGACACGGTAGAGCACCAGAAAAACAAGGATGCACATACCGAGACCAACCGCAACAAAAAATTCATTCATATTGAACCCTCAAACGTGAGTAATTTACTTCTTGCCTTCAAGTTTTTCTTCATGCTTTTGATCTTCGGACAACACCCCACCGGTTGATATATCAAAAAATATGGAGTACATAATCGCCATAACCGTGAACCCTACACCCAGTTCAACACCAAGGATCCCGAGAGAACGGGCATGTGCGGGGTCAACATTCAGGATGACGGACAGTTGACTGTAGTCGAGATAGTTACCCCCGAGCAGGAGACAGATTAACCCGATCCCTGCATAAATCAGGACGCCCAGGCTCCCCAGCAGAATGACAACGCCTTCCGGAACCCTTTTTCGAACCTCAGCATAGCCGTGAGTTATCAGAAGCAGCGCCAGGCTCGCGCCCAGGATGACGCCCCCCTGAAACCCTCCGCCCGGGCTGTAATGACCATGCATGATGACGTACAGGGCGTAGATCTGTATAAACGGTACCAGAATCCTTGCAATGGTCTTTATAATGATATCATCGCTGCTGGCAACCATTTACATACCCCTCTTCAACTCAGTAAATATTCGAGACACATCCAGTACATCCTGAATGTATATGTGGTCCGCTTCCATAAAGATATGTGCTACCCGGTCCTCCATCTCACCGGTATCCAGATCATCGGCCACCTTCCTGTCAAGGGCATGTACCATAAACTCCCGATCCTCTATATCCATCGTGATGGTTCCCGGCGTGAGTGTTATGGAATTGGCCAGCGTCACCCACGAGATATCACTCTCCAGTTTGGTCCTGAAGGTAATAATCTGCGGATCAATGGGCATTTCCGGTGACAGGGCAAGATATGCCACATGAAAATTAGCCGTCACGATTTCACGCAGGAGCCATGGGATATAATAGAGAAATCTCTGAGCAATAACACGACCATCCCCTACCCTCACATTGGCGAACAGCAGATCGTGACCAAGATACGCGACGATCAGCGAACAGATCACGCCGAGTGTAATGTGAAAAGCGTCAAACTTCCCTGACAGAAGCGCCCAGAATCCCATCAGCATCACGAAGGTGGCAACGAAGTTCTGAAACCCAGACCTCGTCTCCTCGGCACCCTTAAGGATAGATTTGACCTTCTTCTCCTCCATCCACCTGGTATCGGATGTCAACCTCGTGGCCGTATCAAGTAAACCGACGGCCTGAGCCTTAGCGTTTTCCAGGATACGAAAGGCGTCATCCGCCGCATGGATAAAAAGTGTTACTTCCATAGTCTTAATCCCGACTTGTCCGGGCTGCAACAGGTACAAAGAATACCGGTACAGTCGCGTTTTCTACTATATTATAAACCTTATCTCTCTTGAATAATCGCTTCAGGAAAGATTTCTCAGTCCCTGACCCTACGGCTATCATGGTTCCCCGGTAATCCTCGGATGCGGTTACAATTTCTTCCGCCACGTTACCGGCATAGATGTGAGATTCCGCGTTAATACCTTCGTCCAGGCAGATCTGTCTCGTATGTCCAAGCCGTTCCTTCAGGTCCCTCATATCCTTCACGGTAAGCTTCTCACTGATAACGTGGATAATATCCAGCTCATATATACATTCACTGATGGCAAGAATCTGTTCCATGGCCTTTTCAGATGCGGGGGACCAGTCGGTGGCGAAGATAACATGGGAGGGCAGGTCTACCTCTCCGCTCGAATGTCCCCGATTAAGGACAAGGACCGGGAGCGGCGATTTCGCGACGAGCTCTCTGAGGGTGGCCCCATGAGAATCTCTATCGAGGTCGACCACGATACAGGATACCAGCGCATCCTTTGCGGCAGTCATAATCTCTCTATAAGAGTAATCACCAATTCTTTTTGTCTTGAATTGAATTTCCGGGTCGGAAAAACAGTCCATCCGTCCCTTCAATGAGGGGGACAACGCGATCACAAAATTATCGAACATCTTCTTTTTCAGAGGCAAAATCCCCTTTAAAAAACCACAGGGCGAATCGCTCTCACACAGATCAGTCACGTACAGCAATATTACCTTTATACCCCCCCCCGATAAATGTATCTGATTAATTCTTAAAGATTGACCCTCGCAGGAACCAGCAGACTCGGAAGCATTGAATGCTTGGTCAACTTTGTTGCAACACTTCCCAGAAATATCTCTTTCAGGGGGCTCTTACCTGTTGTACCTGCAACAATCATTGTGGCTTCCCGTTCAGTAGCCGCTTTCTCTATCTGCTCAAAAGTGCTGCCAACATAGAGATGCGACTCGGCTTCTATGCCCTCTTTTTCGAAAAGTAAACAAACCTCCTCGAGCTTCTGCTTGTTTTCCTTCCGTAGAGACTGTATCTCCATCGCCGACGTACTCTTAAATTCCTTCTCACCGATTACATGGACAGCTACCACTTTTTTCAAGATATTCTTAAACGAGATGAGATACTCCACGGCTTTCTCGCTCGCTGGAGACCAGTCCAGAGTAAGCAGGGGCCTCTCGAACGGCCGCTCATTCACCTTTCCGGAGGGAAGCATATACTTATATACCAGTACCGGGGTAGAGGTCCGCTCAAGTATCTCGAGAGTCTCGGACCCACCGTACAGTTCTTCAAATTTCCCCTGCTTGTGGCGACCCGTAACAATGAGGTCCACCTCTTCTTCCTCCGCAGTAGAAATAATCTTGGGAAGCGGGTTCCCGACAACAATATACGCACCGACTTCCATTCCCTGCTCAAACAGGCTCTCAGCCCAGTCGATAAAGCGGACATTCGCCATCTCACGGAGTTTTACCTCCTCATCCTTGAGGTAACCCTTGCCGCGACGCATGGCGACTTTGTCTCTTTCTATTACATGCAGAAATACTGCGTGATTAAACCCTGCTTTACGTAAATCCATCAGGGACTGGAGCGCGTCGAACCACAGCTCTTCAAACTGGGTTACAAAGAGCAACTTCTTATTCTTCATTCGATCCTCTGTATGCTAATGTTAAACCAATTTCAGTCTATCAGATTTTTTACGGTCTCAGCCAGCTCAGCCGGTTCAACCGGCTTTTCCATATATGCCTCAGGTTCGGGCACAGGGTGATCCCCGAACTCTGACAGGGCTTCCTGAGAACGGAGGAAAGTGCGTCTTGCAATCCCGGAAAGTATTATAACAGGAATATTCCTGAGGGTTTCATCATCCTTCAATTCCCTGTACATACGGATACCGCTCTGCCTGGGCATTAAGACATCCATTATTATCAGATCGGGACTTTCGTCTCTCGCCATAGAGAGTCCCGTTTCCCCGTTCTTTGCTATCAGGGGAATATATCCATTCTCCTCAAGAACCGTTTTGACAAACATTACGATATCGGGATCGTCATCAACGGCAAGAACCCTTTTCGACATGACAGATTCTCCTTTGCAAATAAATTGTGTTGTGTTTCGTTTTTTCGGGTTAAATGACTCATAATTTCTGACTTCCTACTCCACTTTCCCATAGGGAAGCCGTACGATAAAAGTTGATCCCTCGCCCAATTCAGAGAGTATATCAATGATGCCATTATGTTCCTGAACAAGCTTTTGGACAACCAGCAGACCAAGACCGGTGCCCTTCCCCCCCTTCGTGCTGAAAAAGGCCGAGAATATCTTCTTTTTGATCTCTTCTCTCATTCCACAACCGTTATCAGCTACTTCAAATCTGATTAGATTGTCACCTTCAAGTCGTGCCCCCACTCTGACTTTGTGCTGTTTCGTTTCATCAAGGTCGAATATACAGGCATCAACAGCATTCGAAACCAGATTAAGGAGTATCCGATGAACCATATCCGGATCCATCGAGATTTCTTTTATCGATGGATCAAAGTCCCTCTCAACCTCAATCTGGTTTTCCATTGCCATTCCATCCAGGAGCTCGCAAACATCCTCGACAATATCATTTGGAAGGCAGATTCTGTATTCCGGTTCACGTTCTCTGGAATAGGCAAGCAGGTCGGCAACAAGATAAGAAATTCGTCCAACATTCCTCTCAACCATATGCCAGCCCGTTCTTAGCTTATCGGTATCATTTTTGTCAAGACTAATATTAACGATATATGTACCACCCTTAAGACCCGCAAGAATGTTTTTTATGTAGTGAGCCAACCTGGAAACTGTCTGACCGATTGCCGCGAGTCTTTCGGATTTTACGAGTTCACTTTCAAGGCGATTTATCTCACTGAGGTCCTGAAAAAATCCGACACTTCCGATAATATCTTCGCCATCATACAGGAGCGTTGCGGAAAATCTGACGGGCACATCACTCTCGTTTCGGTGAATGATGACCTCTTTCCAGCCCACATCCCCCATTTTCTTACCGTTGTCGAACATCAGTCCGAAGACATCAGCTATCTCAGCAGGAAACAGATCTGCATAATACGCCTTGCGAACAACGTCAATCCGGGGAATGCCAAAGATAGCCTCCGCCTCAGGATTAAATATAACGACGATGCCATTTTCGTCAGTGGCTACGATTCCATCATTGGAACTGGTTATCAGTTTATCCTGAAAATCGGATTTTCTCTTTACCTCCCCTATTGCTATCTGACACATGTTCTCGAGATCCAGCGTGTAAGCCCTGAGCTTTTCCCGTATAACAATCTTTTCCCTGGCCCTCTTAAGGGCTATATGCAACGCTGCTTCACTGACCGGCTTGTTGACAAAATCGGAAGCCCCATACCGGAGGGCATCTATGGCGGAATCCATATCCCCATGACCTGTAATAACGATAACCTCAATGTCAGGGTTGGTGGCCTTCACCCTCTCCAATACATCAAGCCCATCCATACCCGGCATCTTCAGGTCGGTCAGGACAATTGAAGGGGATTCCTTTTCGATCTCCTCAAGCCCCTTCTCGCCGGATGTAGAAGTGAAGACTTCATACCCGTCACTCCTCAGAGACAGGGAGAGAACATCAAGAATGTCTTCTTCATCGTCTATCAATAAAATCTTGTTCATCTTCATAACAGTATCTCAACCGGGCAATATAGAGTGCTGGAAGCTACCACAAACGCGCGAACATAAGAAGAAATAAAAATTCCCTTTAGGAATCAAGGATCCAGGTGGTCAAATGATTTCTTTCTAATAATTAAATAAGCGGTTTTGCCATCACGGCAACCGTTCCTGTCCCCTCATCTCATGACAGAGCCTGAGAGGATGCTGGAAAAGTCAATCTGAACGTTGTCCCCCTGCCGACCTCGCTGTCCACCGTAATAGTACCGTCATAACCGGTTATGATACCATAACTGATGCTCATACCCAGCCCTGTCCCCTCTCCGGGTTTCTTGGTCGTAAAGAAGGGTTCAAACACCTTATCCCTGGCATCCTCAGGCATGCCCGCCCCATTATCAGCCACGGTAACGACAATCAGACCTTTTTCCAGACAGGATCGTATAATAAGCTGTTTTCCACCCTTTTCACTGTGTTGACCGTTTTCGTCGAGGGCGTCTCTTGCATTGGTAACAAGATTCATAAAGACCTGCTCCAACCTGTTGTGATCGGCAAAGACAGGGGGAAGACCCTCAGCAAGCTCCAGAACCACCCCTATACCGTGCACCTTCAGCTGTTGCCCCAGTATCTTGAAGATATCCCTGATAGGGTCATTGATATCTATCATCTCCCCTTTGACGTTCGATTTTCTTACGAAGTCCTTCATGTGTTTTATGGTTTGAGCCGCCCGACGGACATTTTTCTCTATCTGCCTCGCTACGGCAACGATATCATCTTTATTCTGCTCTTTATTCTGC
>CAZINZ010000042.1:17329-22225 GCA_964540715.1 uncultured Syntrophaceae bacterium
TCTTTATTCTGCTCTTTATTCTGCCTGATCGTTTTAACAAGAAAGTCGGAGGCCACCTGGATAACATTGAGCGGTTGAGTGATCTCGTGGGCAATCCCTGAAGCCATGGTCCCGAGAGTAGCCATCTTACTGGCCTGTATCAGTTGCGTCTCCTTCTCTACACTTTCACTGACGTCGGGTGTTACCACGATCAGACAGGCCCTTCCCATAAACATAACCGCACTGACGTGCAGGTTGACATAAAAGGGGGTACCATCCTTTCTCCGGTAGAGCCTGCTGGAGTAGAAGTCTGACTGATTGGAAGAGATCGTTTCAAGTCCCTCGAGTACCTCCTGGTCAATCTTTGAACCAAGGTCCGCAAATGACATATTCAGAAACTCATCTTTCGAGTATCCGTAACATCCGATAGCGGTCGCGTTCACGTCCAGTATCTTAGAGGTCTCGCGATCGACAATAATGATGGGACTTGGATCGGAGTCAAACATGGCCCTGTATTTCTCTTCCGATTTTTCAAGCTCGTGATACGAATCCTTCAGTTCCTTCGTCGTCTCTTTGACCTTTTGCTCCAGATCCTGGTTGAACTTCTCAGCCACATAGTGAAGTCTGGCATTTTCAATCGCCAAAGCGACGTGGTTACTGATAACAGGAAACAAATCCTTGTCCTCTTCCGAAAACCGGGCCGATATATGACTTGATAATCTGATGACACCGAAGACAAGTTCCTTTGACACAAGAGGCATGTACACCGCTGACTTTAATCCTTCGACCAGGAATTCCTTATACGGGACATTGTCAACTGTTACATCCTCAAAGAATAGTATCGAATTCTTTCCCGTTAGCTGATCGACAATGACATCAGGACCGGCATCCCTTCCTTCCTGATAGAAATCTTCGGTATATCCGAAGGAATAGACAATGCGGAACGAACCGTTTTTTCTACGGAGATACACACCGAGGCTGTCAACATCAGCAAAATTCTCGAAGATTCCAACGCCGGCCACGCGGACCCTCTCAAATGGGTCGAGCGTTGCGCTTAGAGTCGAAGTTATATTCCAGAGTATTGAGAGATAGCGGAGGTATTTTTCACGCTCATCGTGCAGGAGTTTAGAATCGGTCCTGTCCCAGCAGGTCTCAATGGCTCCGGAAATATTTCCATTTGGGTCCAGTATCGGAGCGGCCGTAAAGTACAGCCATTTTCCGCCCTCACCCATCTGGGGATAAAAGTCCTCCGCCTCGTAGGCTCCTTCGATGAAGGGGGATTTACGTCCCCGGTCACCATAATATTTCCTAATCTGATCTTCACCGACACCATCCACTATCAGGTCAGCCATGATAGGCTTCTCGCCCGTGTAAAACGCCTGCCAGTGCTTCTTAGTCCCGATCATCTCATCGGTCGTATAGCCGGTAAGCCGCTCCAGGGCGCTGTTCCAGTGCGTGATTATATGGCCTTTGTTTATAACAAAGGTTGGGATGGCGCTCCCCTGGACAATCTGAAGGAGGGTTCTTTCCTTTTCCTCAAATTCCCGCTCCATCATGTCAAGATGGCGGGCCCTCTCTTCGACAATAACCATGGACTGCCTGGATATACCCCTTGAAAGAAGCGCGGATATAAGGAGGAGAAGTATGACGGAAAGGATAAGGATTATGACGACGGTTCGGTCCCATGCCCCGGTGTCTTTCTTTGCGTCTACGTACGAATCCAGCTCTGTCACCTGGCCTGTCCCTGTTACATGCTCAATGGCTGTCTCCTGCTCCATCGAAGACTCCTCTGTCGTAGAGATCCAATCGAGCATGAGAAGCGCCATAAGAGCCATGGGAATCACGACAAGGAGGAAAAATATCTTCACTATATCGAAGATCTTAGCCCTTGCAAGCATGCGCTGGTCTTTATCGATATTCGGCATGATATATGCTCACAATTTCACGAAAATACCAGGGAATGATTAGAACCACCCTATCCACCCATTACAGCCAGTGCTGTCATCCTTGCCAGTTCGAGAAAAAACCCCGGATGGATAAATAACAGGAACGAGGCAACGGCGGTCACTACTGATGGAATAACAGCACAGATGTGGGCCTCGCTGAGCCGTGACGAGGCATCAAAATTGGGTCCGCTGGAGAAGAAGGCATTATAGGTTATCGGCAGAAAGTAGGCCGCGTTTAAAAGGGAACTTGTCAGGATAACGACCAGTATGGGAATCTGACCTGCCTCGATACATCCCAGCGCAAGATACCATTTGCTTATGAAACCGCCCATAGGAGGTATGCCTATAACGCTCAATGATCCGAAGAAGAATGCTATCATGGTAACGGGCATCATTTTCCCGATCCCCTTCATTTCACTGATCTTCTTGAAACCGGTATGAGCGATGATGGCGCCGGCGCAGAAAAAGAGGGTTATCTTTCCAAAGGCGTGCATGACGATATGAACAACGCCACCAGTCATGCCCATAACACTGATCAGCCCCCCGGCCATAACTATATAGGAAAGCTGGCTTACCGTCGAGTACGCGAGTCGCGCCTTGAGATCATCCTGTCTGAGAGCGAACAGCGAACCGACAATGATTGTAACAGATATGAAATAGAGCAGAAATACATCGAGTGAAAGTGCATGCATAAGGTCTATGCCAAAGATATTGAAACATATTCTAAGGACGGAGAATACTCCAACCTTGACAACGGCTACGGCATGCAGAAGAGCGCTCACCGGAGTCGGAGCCACCATGGCGGAGGGCAGCCAGGAATGTATGGGCATGATGGCGGCCTTGCCGATTCCTGCTATAAAGAGCACGAACAGGAAGATAAGCATTGGCCCTCCCGCCTTCCCTGCCAGAATACCCTGGTCGGCAAAATCAAGAGTGCCCGTAAAATAATATGTGATAATCATCGCGGGCAGGAAAAACGCTATGGACGTTCCCATCAGATAGGTCAGGTATTTTCTCCCCGCGGACCGGGCTTCGCGGTCCTGATGATGGGTAACAAGAGAGTAGGTGGAAAGTGACAGCATCTCGTAAAACATGTATAGCGTGAGGAGATTGGCGGAAAACGCTACGCCAATGGCTGAAGAAAGCGCCAGCGCGAAAAATGCGTAATATCTTGTCTGCGAGTGCTCCTTGAGGGAACGCATATATCCAATTGAATAGATGGTAGTGACGATCCACAGGGAAGAAGCCACTATCGCAAACAGCAGACCGAGTGAATCAACCCGAAAGGCTATACTCACGCCGGGAAGAATCTCAACAAGATTACAAACCACACTCTTGCCACTGAGAATGACAGGCAACATGGAAATAACAATACCAAACTCGATCAACGCGAGCGTAATGCTGCAGGATTCCCGCAAGTTGGGCCTTTTCCCACAGATAACGATAAAGATTGAACCGAAAAGCGAAATGGCAACAGCCAGCAGTGGTTTTACAGATATAATGGTTTCCATGAAATAGCGTTATCCTCCTCTCTGCTTGTAAAGACTGACAAACTCGTAAAAAGCTCCGCATGCCACTTTGCGGCATTATACAGGGAAGTAACTTCTTATGTAGCGTGGGGCCTCTGTGGCCCACATATTGATTGCCACCAGGGGCAACGCTACAACACATTTGCAAATTCAAGTTACTTGGATCCTTTCAATCCCGGCGAATCGGGACAGGCTCAGAATCAGATAACCCCCTTTGAGCGTTCCTCCACTATAGCCACCATCATCTTGACCACCTTCTCTATGTCTATTCCAGTGGTATCTATAACAACAGAATCCTGGGCCGGTTTCAACGGAGCCACCTTTCTCACCATGTCCCGCTGATCTCTCATCTCTAACCCTCTCTTGACTTCATCAAGCTTGGCATTACCTCCATCCTCAATCAGCTGCTCGTACCTGCGGTTTGCGCGTTCATCGACATCGGCATCAAGATAAAATTTGACATCCGCACTGGGAAATACAACCGTGCCCATGTCTCTGCCTTCGGTCACTATACCCCCATATTTTCCGGCGTTTCTCTGAAGCGGAAGAAGAGCGTCCCTCACACCGGAGATCGCGGATATCGAAGATGCAAGCATGCCTATCTCTTCAGTCCTGACATTGTCCGATACATCCTCTCCATCTATCAGTACCTTCATATCTCCACCCGTCTCAATGGGAATATGGATATCATTACATAATTCACGAAGCGCCTCATCATTTTCGATATATATTCCTCGCTGCATTGCCTTGTATGCAATCGCCCTGTAAAGGAGTCCCGTGTCGAGATACACATATGATATTCGTTCGGCAAGTATTTTGCTTACAGTACTCTTCCCGGAACCCGCAGGACCATCCACCGTAATTACCAATCTCTTCTCCATTACTTAAATCCCTTTCGATTGTACCATCAATTGTACCATCTATTTCCATCCAGATAAAATCATAACCATCTTGCGCCTGACAAATCGCAACAAGATCGAAGCAAAGCTCATCTAACAACCACAACGACATCGAAACGAATATCATGTATCGCCCCGCAAGCAATATTGATTGTGTGGATGAATTTGTCAAGACCGAAAAACAGGAATTTCACTTCCTGAGAGTGTCAAATCGAAAAAATGACACTGATTCAACGCACAGACTTTTCATAAAAAATCTTTAAAGTCGCGTCAGTCAAGTCCTGTAAACAATGAATCTACCCCAGTATCCCGAGAAACACACCGCCGGCAATCGCCGCGCCTATGGCGCCCGCGACGTTTGGTCCCATTGCATGCATCAGAAGATGATTTTTTTTATTCGCCTTCTGACCCATTACCTGCACAACCCTTGCGGACATTGGGACAGCGGACACGCCTGCGGCTCCTATCATAGGATTTATCTTCTCCTTCAAAAACAGGGGCCACCACTTCACCTGAATCGAGTTTGCATATTATGCCACCCTT
>CAZINZ010000043.1:0-21280 GCA_964540715.1 uncultured Syntrophaceae bacterium
GTCCGGGGGATTTTGAGTCCCCTGCGTCTACCAGTTTCACCACTCCGGCTTGGCGGCTGATTATATAGTCGTGCCTCGAATTGTCAAGAAAATTGTATTGACATTTCTCCGGGGCGTATGTTAGGTCTCTCCCCTGTTCACGGGGCTGTAGCTCAGTTGGGAGAGCGCTTGAATGGCATTCAAGAGGTCGACGGTTCGAGACCGTCCAGCTCCACCATATAATAAGGTAAAGGGGTTACAGGCGAGAGGCCTGCAACCCCTTTTTTTCTGGGTATACCCCTTTATTCAAGGATAGTGGAGAGTCTTTTCTCAACCTCTCCTGCCTCCTGTGCCATCCGCTCAAACAGCTCAGACACCGCAGGTATATCGTGGAGAAGGCCGGTGGCCTGCCCGACGGTAAGGACGCCCTTTTTCATGTCCCCTTCTTCCGTTGCCGAGCTCAACGCCTTGAAGGCATTGGCGAGGTAGGCCATCATTACTGAATTTTTTACTCCGGAGGCAAGGACACCAAAGAACAGCTTGAAGTACGGAAGATTCAGCATCTTTGCAATGTCACGGGAATTGCCGAGCGCGGCGAGAAAGTCTGGCATTCCCAGAAACCCTCGCCGGTATGCCTTCATAGCCGCGGGGGTTTTCAGCGAGCGGCACCCTAGACCGTCAAAATACTCTCCATAGATGGTGTCGTTTATCCCCTTTTCAAGGGCGAGCTGCTTGTAGTTGTCGTGAAGGCCGCTTTCCTGTGTGGACATCAGGCGCGTTCCCATAGAGATGCCCTCGGCCCCGAGCGCCAGCGCGGCTGCCAGCCCCCTGCCGTCCGCGAAACCACCCGCTGCTATGACGGGGATATTGACCGCGTCCACCACGCTGGGGATCAATACCAGGGAGGTCGCGTCACCTCCATGCGCGGCCGCCTCATACCCCGTGACAACGAGACCGTCAGCTCCCTGTCTCTCCGCCGCGAGTCCATGCTGTTCATTAACAACGGTAGCGATAACCTTTCCCCCGTATTTGTGGGCCGCATTCACAATCCAATCTCCCTTGCCGAGGGAAAAGTTAATGACGGGGACTTCTTCTTCAAGGAGCACCTTCGCGTTTTCTTTCGCACCGGGGAAGAGAAGCGTTGCGTTTCCGCCGAAGGGTTTGTCGGTCAGGGTGCGAATCTTTTTGACGGCTGCACGGGTTTCATCGGGTCTTAATACTCCCGTGGCCAGAACTCCCAATCCCCCCGCATTGGAAACGGCAGCGGCCATTTCAGGAGTACTGACCCAGCTCATACCGGAAAGCATTATAGGATACTTGATTCGAAAAAGTTCAGTCATCCGTGTCTTCATAAATTTCTCCTCCCTAATTTTTTTGCTATTTAACTTCAAGCACTACTATACGTTCAGAAAATTTCTGTCAACCGAAATATGACGGCGCAACAATATCTCATGGCTGATTGCGGTACTTTGCCGGAACAGCAAACCATCGCAACGCTACATCGCTACAACCGAGTCAAGACATTATGTGTTGATAAGAAGGGTGATTCTGGCTGGGTATCTTGTGAACCGTTTAACGCAATGAGCTTGCGGCCTTCAAGAGGTGAAGACCGCAAGCTCAATCTATCATATTTCAGGGCCTAAGCCGGAAAAACAGGAGGGAGTTTCCGGAGTAGTGATTATATGTATTAGCAATCTTCATGCCACTTCTGCTAAACGTTTGATATTGAAAGATATACACAGAATCCCGTCCACGAATAAGAATATCTTCGACGCGAAAAATGTCGAAACGGTAAATGGCGGCTACGATGAAACCCCTTGAATATAAGTTGGTTACCGACATGTCGATAAAGAGAATTCGACAAAATTGTCGGGCTCTGTCGATTTCGGGAACAGGGTATGGCTCTATTTTTCGGGCTATTCTAACGACATCAGTTGTGGTAAGGTATTGACCGGAAATGTTAAGTATTAGACACGTAAGTGTCCTGGATTGTAACGCATAACCTAAGGGGTGCCGAGGCGGGAAAAAAAGAAATGAAATTACTGAAAGACACAATCTGGAATAGTTCATCTCCGAGGCCTAAGGGAAATTTCCTGCGCCCACTGGTGGTGGCCCTCGTTATGTTGCTTTTTTCCTCACTCATACTTGTTATGGGAATTATGGATATGGGACGTCTCGACAAAACACTGGTAGGTTTTATGGAAAACAGAGGCCTTGACATCATAACGGCCGTAGAAAACGTGGCCCAGGAAAACCTCGCTTACCTATACCAGACACTCAAAGACGATAAAGATGAAAGAGAAAACGCATTTGTTCCCATCGACGATGAGGAGGAGTCAGCTCCTCAAAAGGCCCTCACCAAAGGTCTTGTTGCTCTGGCGCGCGAAATTGACATCCGATGGAAGGCTGAACACCTGAACGAGGAAGACCTGAGAAAGATAGCCGATCGTGAGGACCTGTGGCTTATCGCGGTTCTCGATAAGCGCGGCAGAATTGTTTTCAAAAGCAGGGAGTTTCTCGCAGAACTCCTGACCGGAACGAACCAGAATATGGCAGGAGACGAAAGCCTGATTATAGACCTCTTTAACAGGTTTGGAAAACTCAACGAAATAGGATATATCGCGCTTCGCCGTAAGGACGAAAGTGGCACCATACTGATAGCCCTTGACAGCGCGGGGTTGAGATACTGGAGTACCAAGGTTGCCATAAAAAGGGCTATTGAAGAAGTTGGACTTGGTCAGGGACTAACCTATCTCGCGGTAATCAATCTAGATGGAAGGGTGCTATGCCGGGCCGGTGATATCCGGGAAGGGTCCGACATGATCGATGATATCGCCCTCAATGTGATGAACGAAAAAATTAAAAAATCAAGCCTAAAAGTAACTTCCGGCGGATCCGAGATTCTCGAGATTACGGTTCCGGTGCGTCTCGACAAAAGGGTTGTGGGATTTGCCCGCCTTGGCCTTGACCGCGAGAGCAGCGAAAGGATATTAAGGGAAAACAGAAACAGGATGATAATCTTCATGATTTTCATCATGGCAATAGGCATCCTGTCAATGTTTGCCCTCTACCTCAACCAGAAAAGAGATTCGCTGAGAATGGAAGAGATGGGGAAACGTCTTCAGCAGGCTGAAAAGCTGTCTGCCCTTGGTCAGCTAGCCGCCGGTGTGGCACATGAGATCCGCAACCCTCTCAATGCGATCAGTATGGCTAGCCAGAGAATCAGGCGCGAATATCCTCCTGAAGGAAAAGAAGAGAAAAAAGGATTTAATCGCATAACAGGCATTATCAGCGACGAGATAAAGCGTCTGAACAGAATTGTGGAAGAATTTGTTATCTTCTCTCGAAACCGCCGGCTGGAATTAAATGATCAGTCCATCACTTATGTATTGGAGAGGATCGTTAGCCTCATAAGGGAAGAAGCCGATCTCAAGGGCATTGCGATTAAAACCGTCTGGAAAGATGATGATCCTCTGACGGCGTCTGTAGATGTGGACAAGTTGAGGCAGGCCCTCTACAACATTTTGAAGAATGCAATGGAGGCTATCCCCGGAAGGGGCAGCATCACCGTCTCTGCCGAAGCGGAAGGTAGAGAGATGATAGGCATAAGGATATCGGATACCGGTTGCGGATTGACGTCTGACGAGATAGATCATGTTTTCGATCCTGAATATACGACGAAGGAAAAAGGCCTTGGGCTTGGGCTTTCACTTGTACATGAGATAATACGAAGTCATAACGGAGAGATTCTCGTCGAAAGCGAGGTTGATTCGGGGACAACCTTTGTTATTCGGCTCCCCGTGGAAAACAGAGAAAAGGGTAAGAATTGATGGACAAGTTGAATATACTGGTCGTTGAAGACGGGCAGTCGCAGAGGGAAATGCTTAAGGATTTTTTTTCCAAAGAAGGACACATGGTTGCGGGAGCCGAGGATGGGAATACTGCGATAGAGCAGGTGCAAGGCGGCCATTTCGACCTGCTGCTCCTCGACTTCAAGATGCCGGGAATGAACGGGATAGAGGTTCTGAAGAAGATAAAGGATATCAATCCGGAGATAAGTGTCGTGATGATGACGGCGTACGGCACTATAGAAACGGCGGTTGATGCCATGAAGCTTGGCGCTGTGGACTATATCTCCAAGCCTATCGACCTGGACGATTTGAGCCTTCTTGTTGGCAGAATCGCGGAGCGGCAAACCCTTATAAGAGAAAACGAGATACTCCACAAAAAACTGTGGAAGAAAGAAACGGAGTCGGGACAGATTATCTATAAAGATTCGGGCATGGAAGCCATAATAAACATGGTGGGAAGGGTCGCGTCAAGCCGGGCTACGGTGCTTATCATGGGGGAAAGTGGAACAGGCAAAGAACTCTTCGCGAAGCTGGTCCACGCGACAAGTCCCCGTTCAGAAGAACCCATGATCGTGGTCAATTGCGGGGCCATTCCGGAGACCCTGCTGGAAAGCGAACTCTTCGGCCACGAAAAGGGGGCATTTACCGGCGCAATATCGCGAAGAATTGGACGATTTGAAGAGGCTGATGGAGGTACGCTTTTCCTCGATGAGATAGGAGAGCTTTCCCCGCCCGTCCAGGTGAAACTTTTGAGGTTTTTACAGGAACGCGAATTCCAAAGGCTGGGTGGAAATCAAACCATGAAGGCGGATGTCAGGGTTATCAGTGCGACAAACCAGAACCTCGAAGAAAAAGTAAAAAAAGAGACATTCAGAGAAGATCTCTATTACCGGCTGAATGTGGTTTCTATGACCATTCCTCCTCTCAGGGACAGAAGAGGTGATATATCTATATTAACAGAACACTTCATAAAGCGGTTTTCTTCAGAAAATGATAAAAATATAGAGGGCGTGAGCAGCGAGGCCATGGATACTCTTATGAAGTACGATTATCCAGGAAACGTGAGGGAGCTGGAGAATATTATTGAGAGGGCTGTGGTCATAACAAGAGACCATGTTATATCCATAAGGGACCTACCATTCGACACGGTTTCATCTCATCATTTTACCGATCAAAAAGAGGGAGGAACTCTCAAGAACGAGGTGGAATCCCTGGAACGCGAGATGATAGAACGTGCCCTGAATGAGGCCGGGAACAACCAGACAAAGGCAGCGGAACTTCTTGGAATCACTGAGCGAACGCTCAGATACAAACTGAAGAAGCACGGCTTCAAACACTGATCACGCACCTTGGTGCAAAAGCAGCACTTTGAAAAAATAAAAGGGAGAGAATCGATGGTTGTGGGTGATCTGGACGCAAAAATCGCGATGGCGACTGAGATGATTCTGGCCTCGAGAAGACTGGTGGTATTTACCGGTGCTGGCATCAGTACCGAATCAGGAATCCCCGATTTTCGGGGACCGGGGGGAATCTGGACAAAATTTGATCCCGAGGACTTCACCATACAAAAATTCCTCAGGAGCGAAGAAACTCGAAGAAAACAATGGAAAATACTGATTGAAGGAGGTCTGTTCTCAAATTTCAGACCAAACAGGGCACACCTCGCAATAGCCGAACTGGAAGAGATGGACAGGCTTAATTGTATCATCACACAAAATATCGACAATCTCCACCAGAAGGCCGGAAATTCCCCGGACAGGATTTTCGAGTTGCATGGTAATATGCAGTGGGTCAAATGTCTGGACTGCGATGAGCGGTACACTGTGGAACATATCAGGGAAAAGTTGAAGAGTGGGGTAGAGGTGCCGGAATGTGAAATGTGTCACGGTATTCTCAAACCAGATGTCGTGTTTTTCGGAGAGATGCTTCCACCTGAAGTCCTCGATGCCGCTACAGCGTATTCCATGCATTGCGATCTATTTCTTGTTGTGGGGTCTTCCCTTGTCGTTCAACCGGCGGCCCTCATGCCGGCATACGCCAAGGATGCGGGCGCAAAACTTATTATAGTCAATATCGGCGAAACTCCATTTGATTCCCGCGCGGACCTACTCATCGAGGGAAAGGCCGGTGATGTGATGTCTAAGATGGTGGAAAGGGTCAGAGAAAAGACGTGATGTCTTTGTGAAAAGTTCAACTTCTACGTTCTGCTGCACCTCTTGTCACTGGGGCGTACCGGGAAAGTACTCCTCATTCCTCATGATTTGCGCGCCTTGACCGGGGGCAGCCCGAAGGGATGCAAGATAAATGTAATATTCCTTACCGGGAGGTGCACCGCCCTGTAGGGAGTGCGCCTCCATTTGGAGCTTTTTACTTTGCCATATAGAATCGATTTTTTACGAGTGTATCAACCGTAGGCGGAAAAACGAATGTGCCTGATACTTTTTTCATACCTGTCTCATCCGGAATATCCGCTTATCCTTGCGGCAAACCGGGACGAATTTTACGAAAGACCAACGGCACAGGCCTCTTTCTGGGAAGAAACTCCCGATATGCTGGCGGGCAGGGATTTGAAGGATGGGGGAACATGGCTCGGCATAACAAGGACCGGGCGTATGGCTGCCATCACAAACTTCCGGGATATCCGCAACCTTAAGAGTGACGCACCGTCAAGAGGAAACCTGGTCAGCAGGTTTCTCCGCGGTAATGAAGACCCGGAAGAATACATTCAGAACATAAGGCTACTGTCCGACAGGTACAATGGATTCAGCCTGATCCTTGGTGACAGGAGCGGTTTCTTCTGCTTTTCAAACGCGGGTGATGTTCTCCACGAGATATCCCCGGGAGTGCACGGGCTCAGCAATCACCTGCTGGACACTCCCTGGCCGAAGGTGAAACAGGGAAGGGGACTGCTGGGTAGCCTGACGTCAAAACATCAGAATCCTCCACCCGATGAGATATTCAGTATGCTCGCAGACACTTCCAGACCGGCTGACAGGCACCTTCCGAATACCGGGATAGGACTCGAATGGGAGAGGCTTCTCTCTTCAATCTTCATACAAAGTGAGATATATGGCACGCGCTCTTCCACTATAATCTTTGTCGACCGGGAGAACAACGTCACGTTCATTGATAGATCATTTATTCCGGGGTCCGGCGAATACAGGACCGCTGAGTTTGGTTTCCGAATGAAGCCGGGACTGTTTTAGTGTGGCCTTTTCATGGTGAAGGGTGAGGAGTAAGCAGCAATCCATAATCATTCAGAGAGACAGGCGGGCGGCGTATGAGTAATCACCCACTTCAGGCCAAGTCAGCAAGAAGAAATAACTCATACACCTTGCTTGTCCTTTTGATTGTTTTCTGTGTTGTGTCAAAGCTCACATAACCCGTTATGCGTGCTTCAACACACCTTGAAAACAAACAAAATTACGGCGCAATCTGTATAACTTATTTATTCTTGATTCCTAAGGCCCGCTTACATAAAGGCACAACATCAAGGGCCTCCCGCGTGATCCTGTCAACCACGGTCTGAAGCCATGCCGTGCCGGAAGACAGATTTTTTTCATTCAGTGACCGGATGGTTTCCACGTATCCTGCGTTTACGCCCCGCTCATTCTGAAGGGCGGAGAGAAACAGGTCCCGTTTCTCCAGGGCGGTGTTTTCTTCCAGTCCCCTTGCCAGGCATTCTTCAAGCAGCGGCCAGTTACGCGATACTTCCTCTTCCAGCCGAAAGTCCTGTTCTGTTTTTCCCATGTCCGGAATGTTCCTGCCGATTTGTGCAGATTTTGCCATATTCCCGGAAAATGCCTTAAAATGTTTCAATCTTTCTTCGAGGGCCATATCCAGTTTTTCAACCGCGCCTTCGCACAATTCGGGACCGAACTCATGGGTGTGAAAAAAGGCGTGGCGGGCGTGCAGATACCACTGTTTCAGGGCGTGCAGGTTTGCAATATAACAGATATTGTTGCGGACTTTTCTGCCCACATCTCGGTAAAGCCCCCGATAAAAACCTTTTTCAATGGCGGAGTCACTTCTCCCAGCGAGAAGTTTCCCCCCCTCGGGATAATCTTTCCTGCAGACAGTTCCCGCAGCTATAACGGTGCCGTGACCGATTCTTACAGGTCCGACCAGGCCTCCCTGTCCACCCAGAAAGATGGGCTCCTGATTCAGCATCACGCCAGTCGGGACATTCCCTATCAGTGACGCGGTTGCCTTGTCCTGATTGGGTGTATAATTGAAATGGATGTATGAGCTTCCCACCTCGCTGTGGTTTTTACCATCCGTGCCACCGGACATAAGACAATCGCAGAAATTTATAAGGCTACCCAAGGTCACAAAAGGGAAAAGGATGCTCTGCTTCAGGCCAACTGTATGCCCCGCCCGGGCCTCCTCTTCAAGAATGCACCCGTCCCGCACATGCGCACCGTACGCCATCTCCACTCCATCAAGAAAGACCGACCCCTTGAAAAATCCTCCGCCCAGTTTTACCCCGCGGCCGATCTGGCAGTCAGTCACGGTGACCGGCGACTCATAACCGAGCTTCGTATCGGCACAGATAAGCGTCTTGCCTCCATACACCTTTGTCCCGCTGTACAGAACCACCCCCTTGCCGGATATCCTCTCTATCTCGACGTCTTCACCGATCTCAACGGAACATGGGTTGGGTATTCTGACCCCGTTTTCCATCAGTTTTATGACCTTGTCCGGCAATATGTATTCCTTGCTCATGGTACATCCTTTCATTGTTTGTCCTGCGCCTTTTTGCCATCGCTTTTTTCAAACTTTTTCAGGTAGACAAGCACAGCTGTAAGCGCCGCCTGCGTCATTCCAGATATTCTCTGGGCCTGGCCTATTGAAACCGGTCTTACGGACAGCATCTTCTTTCTGAGTTCATTTGAAAGACCCGGAACAGTCGAATAGTCGAATTCGGGAGGTATCTTTTTATTCTCCATTCCTTTGAATCTTTCAACCGACTCAAGCTGCCGCTTTATATATCCCTCATATTTGATCTCTATTTCCACCTGTTTTTTTACTTCCCTGTCGGGGATCTCTTCCCATCCGTCCAGGACTTTCAGATCATCGTACTCAAGTTCAGGTCTCTTCAACAAATGATATAACGTGACGGGATTTCTGATGGGAGCGGTATTTAATTCACTCAGTGTCTGATTTATCAGGGGGGAGGGATAGATCTTCCTGCCCGAAAGATCCTTTAGGCGCAGGTCGATCTCGCGAATTTTTTCCTTCAGGTTATTATAGTGGTCACGGGAGATCAGGCCCAGGTCGCAGCCCTTTCCCATAAGCCGGATGGTCGCGTTGTCTTCCCTCAGGATCAGCCGGTATTCCGCCCTTGATGTGAACATCCGATAGGGCTCATCAACGCCGAGTGTGATCAGGTCATCAACAAGCACCCCCATGTAGGCGTCACATCTGTCAAGTATGAATGGAGGCTTCTTCTGCACCGCGAGAGCAGCGTTGATGCCGGCCCACATCCCCTGAGCGGCGGCCTCTTCATAACCGGATGTTCCGTTTATCTGTCCGGCCAGATATAAGCCTTTAACAAGCTTTGTCTCAAGGGTCTGTGCGAGCTGAGCAGGCTGTACGAAATCATATTCTATGGCATAGGCGCTGCGCATTATCTCCGCGTTTTCAAGCCCCGGAACGGAGTGGACCACCTTTTCCTGAAGTTCAAGGGGAAGGCTGTTGCCCAGGCCCTTGGAGTAGATCTCTTCCGTTTTAAGGCCCTCAAATTCCAGCACGACGGGATGACTCTCCTTATCGGTAAATCGCATTACCTTGTCCTCGAGTGAGGGACAGTAACGCGCGCTGATTCCTTTTATGGCGCCGGAATAAAGGGATGATTTGTTAATATTATCCCGTATGATCCTGTGTGTCTCAGCGGTGGTGCTGGAGAAATATGAGGGGAGTCGTTCCTCCCGCAGTTTGTTTGTTGTGAACGAAAAGGGCTGCGGGTCGGGATCGCTGTCCTGTCTTTCAAGGATAGAGAAGTCAATGGAAGAGGCTCGTAACCTTGGCGGTGTGCCGGTCTTCATGCGCCCCATATCAAAACCCAGTTGTTTGAGGGAATCGGCCAGTCCTATGGAGGCAATTTCTCCCGCCCTTCCCGCGGATTGTCGGGACGTGCCTATATGGACAAGGCCATTGAGAAATGTCCCCGTGGTTATCACCACTGTTTCACCGCCGTAGAAAAAGCCTGTATTGTCAAAGACCCCCGTAATTTTTCCCCCTTTGGCAATGATTCCATCCACAAGAGCCTGCCTGACATAGAGATTCTTCTGACTTTCCACGACCTCCTTCATGGCAAGCCGGTAGAGCTGCTTGTCGCACTGCACGCGAGAAGACTGGACGGCGGGTCCTTTGGATCTGTTCAGGAGTCTGAAATGGCAGGCCGTCCTGTCGGCTATCCTTCCCATTTCGCCCCCAAGGGCGTCAATCTCCTTTACGAGCTGTCCCTTGGCGAGTCCTCCTATGGCGGGATTGCAAGGCATCAGGGCGATTGAATCAAGGTTGATGTTAAAGAGAAGCGTTCGGCACCCCATTCTCGCAGCTGCAAGCGCTGCTTCACAGCCGGCATGCCCTGCGCCGACAACTATAACATCAAATTTTTCCGGAAAACTCATGTGTGCACCTTGATATAATAGCTTGAATTAACGAAGGTACTCTAATAGCATTAGCCCGGAAAAGACAATAAAAAAATGAGGAGTGCAATCCTCGTTCCGTAGAGACAAACATGCCGAAACCGGAATTCTGGAACAATTCAAAGAGATATTATGACCTGAAAAGCTTTTTTATCAACACGTTCGGCTGCAAGGTCTACAAGCTGCAGATAGATGCCGGATTCACCTGCCCCAACCGCGACGGGAAGGTGGCAAGAGGTGGGTGCATTTACTGCGACGGCCGTTTTTCAAAACTCCGGCAAATGGGCCCACTGCCATCCGTGACTGAACAAATAGAAATGGGCAGGGAATTCTACAGGGAGAAGAGGGGAGCGCAAAAGTTCATAGCCTATTTTCAGACTGCCACAAACACATATGCTCCCCGCGACAGGCTTAAGGTTCTCTATGAGGAAGCCCTGTCGCAGGATGATATAGTGGGCATATCTGTCGGCACGAGGCCGGACTGCGTGCCGGATGAGACACTCCATCTGTTTGAAGAATACGCGAAGGATCACCATGTATGGCTGGAATACGGACTTCAGTCCATCCATGACAGGACTCTGAAATTTATCAACAGGGGACATGACTCAAAGACCTTTCTGGATGCTGTGGGACGAACCGTGAACAGAAATATCAACATCTGCGTTCACATCATTGTCGGACTACCGGGAGAAACAAGAGAGGATATTATTCAAACGGCAAGGGCAGTGGCATCCATGCCGGTTCAGGGTATAAAGATACACCTGCTGCTGGCACTTTCCGGAACTCCCCTCGGCATTCTCTACAAAAAGGGCGCGATCAGTATGATAACAAAAGATGAATACGTCTCGACTGTCTGCGATATCCTCGAGATACTGCCCCCGGAAATGGTGATACAAAGGCTGACCGCTGACGGATACAGCGATATTTATCTGGCTCCTGACTGGGGGGAAAATAAGATGTCGGTTCTCAACTCAATCGACAGAGAGATGGAGCTGAGGGACTCCTGGCAGGGCAAATGAACAACGAGAGGAAACCAAACGAAAAGATAATCCTTACCCGTGTCTAAAAACTGATCTGAGGATGAGGATATCTGGTGTTAATCAACTTGGTTATCTCTTGCTTCTCCGCTTCCTCAGTTATTGGTTCAACCGTGCTTATTACGCGACCCGAACCATCCTTCCTGTCTTTCCAGGAAACAATATAGCCTGGAATTCTGACGAAACAGCAGCCGCCCACACCGCAGCAGGAATTGTCCACAACACCTATACCTGCGAGATACAGAACTTCTCCTTCTTTGAAGGGGAGCAGGCCTTCCTCCGAGTATAGATAATATCCGGAGATAGAATATACCTTCCTGTTCAACTCTTCGTGTACGTATTCTTCCATGTTTTTGCACCCATTGGAGGGGCATGGCGCTCGGTGCCCCGGCTATTTTCCGATACAGAAATTTGAGAAAATCTTGTCCAGGACCTCTTCGTTTGTTGTCTCTCCGGCAATATCACCCAGGTGATCGAGTGCATTTCTGATATCAAAGGCGGCCAGTTCCTGGGAGCTTTCGCAGGAGAGATTGCTTTTTGCCGCCGCAAGAGATTCAGCAGTCTTTTCAAGGGCGTCCCTGTGGCGAAGGTTGGTCAGGATCACATCCGATTCCATATGGTGCAGATTGTTTGATGCCATCGAGTAAATTTGTTCCTTCAGTTCAGAGATGCCATTTCCATATTTTGCGGATATCCACAGCGGCTCCACATCGGGCATTATATCATTTATTTCATCGCCTGTTATCCTGTGTGGAAGATCTGACTTGTTGATGGCCAGGACTATTTTTTTATTCCTGTTTCTATTTATGACTTCGAAATCCTCATCGGTGAGGCGGGTATTGCCGTCGATGAGAATAATAACCATGTCCGCCGCGAGGGCCTTTTCCCACACAAATTTTATCCCCTCTTTTTCTATGGTCTCTGGAGATTTTCTAACCCCTGCCGTATCGGTCAGCTTTACGGGAATTCCCCCTATACTGATTGTCTCTTCAATAAAGTCCCTTGTGGTTCCCGGGATGGAGGTAACTATGGCGCGTCTTTCGCCGAGAAGTCTGTTCAAGAGGCTTGATTTACCTACATTGGATTTTCCTGTGATTACGACATTTAGGCCGTCCCTGAAAAGCTTTCCCTCTTTATAGGTTGAAAGGATGTCGGTTATGAGGACGAGCACATCTTCCACATCCTGGGATAAGTTGGGACTGGCCTTGGAAGACATATCTTCATCAGTGAAATCTATCGAAGCTTCAAGGGAGGTGAGTATTTCAATCATACTGGAACGTATGGATTGCAGTTTTTTTGACAGGTTACCCTTGAGACTGGAGAGGGCAAGGGCACGGCCCCTGTCCGATCTCGCGGTGATCAGGTCCATAACCGCTTCTGCCTGTGACAGGTCCAGGCGGCCGTTGAGGTAGGCCCTTCTGGTAAATTCACCCGGTTCCGCTGGGCGGGCACCAGCCTTTATTATCTCACCGAGGACTGTCTGGAGGATAACAGGTCCTCCGTGGCAGTTTATCTCCAGTGTATCCTCACCCGTGTAGGAGTGGGGCTTCCTCATCAGGGCAAGCAGTACCTCGTCAATGATGCTGCCAGTTTCAGGTGATATAATGTCGCCATGGTACAGGTGGTGGGTTTTCAGGGAATCCGTGCCGATTGCCGGTCTGAACAGTATCCGACAGATCTCTTCTGCATCTGGTCCACTTACCCTCACAATTCCGATCCCTCCCACACCTGGTGGCGTGGCTATGGCCGCTATTGTGTCTTCTCTTACCAGCATTGTGTAACTTCCGGCGCCCTGCTTTATGGTCTTTATCTACAACAAATGAGCTTTTGCGCAGGCGTTAGTATCAGCTTAAGCAAATGCGAAGTCAGAATATGAGCGATATGAGCGGAAATTTTTTTAATCCTGATCCCTGATCCCTGATCCCTGATCCCTATTTGCAGTTTTACCGGCTTTGTTCGGCACAATGACAATTTTTCTGAAAGCACCTTCTCCTCGACTCCTTGTGGTCAAATCGCTGTCATTTTGCAATGCCATGTGTATTATCCTCCGGTCATGCGCGTTCATTGGGTTTACGGTGACAGACCTTCTTATTCTCTTGGCCTTTTCTCCAAGTTTCTCAGCAAGGGCTGTAAGATTACCCTCTCTTTTCTTTCTGTAATTTTCAGTATCTAAAATAATCCTTTTTCCGCTATTCCCATTCTTGTTCATCACCTTGCTCGCAAGGTACTGCATGGCGTCAAGAGTTTGACCGCCCCTTCCGATCAGAAGCCCGCCCCCGTCTCCCACAATAGTAAGGACAATATAGTCCCGGTCTTCCTCTTCCGCTTCCACGGGAAAGTCGAGCCCTATGCGGGAGAGCAAACCCTCGATGAATGCCTTCGCCTCAAGAGCGGTATCTCCGAATGCACCCATGTTTGTCGTCGGCTCTTCTGTGGGTGAATTATCCATACCAATATCAATTGACAGTAGGCGGGCCTTGATAAGGGCCTTTTTTGCTCCCAGAAACCCCAGAAGTCCTGATGATCCTTCGGAAAGTATCTCGATATTCAGTTTTTCCCTCGGCAGGTTAAATTCACTGCAAGCATTCTCTATGGCTTCATCTATTGTTTTTCCGCCAATCTCTAACACATCTTTCATGTTTTCGGGCACCTCATATATCAAGGATTTTTCATATTTATATAATACTGCTGTCCGATACTAAGCACGTTGTTGAATAGCCAGTAAATTACCAGTCCCGACGGGAAATTGAGGAAGAGAAATGTAAATACGACAGGCATCCACATCATCATCTTCGCCTGCATTTCGTTTCCTCCCGGCTGGGGACTCATTCTCTGCTGCAGAAACATGGTCGCACCCATAATAATCGGTGTTATGTAATACGGATCCTTGTCTGAAAGATCCTGAATCCAGAAAACGAATGGGGCGTGCCGCAGCTCTATAGAGTAGAGCAATGCCCTGTAAAGTCCGAAAAAGACGGGGAGCTGGATGAACATGGGTAAGCACCCACTCATCGGATTTACTTTATTCGCTTTATAGAGAGCCATTGTTTCCTGCTGTAGTTTGGCCTTGTCGCCTTTGAATTTCTCTTGGAGTATTTTCATCTGAGGCTGGAGCTTCTGCATTCCCCTCATGGATTTGTAGCTGATATTTCCGAGTGGCCAGAAGATAGCCTTTACCAGTATGGTAAGGATAATGATCGCAACGCCATAATTATGCACGTATTTATCAATCCATTTGAGCGCCTCAAGCAGTGGTATGGCAAGCCACTTTACCCACGAGCCGAAGTCGATAGAGTTCTCAAGGCCGACATCCTGTGCCTTAAGTCTGCTGTACTCCTTCGGGCCGGTATACAGCATATATCTGTATGATCCAGATTGACCGGGAGGGATAATGTTTTTTGGTCCCTGGAGAGCAGAGACAACCATGTCGCTCGAATCCTTGGAGACAAGGAAATTGGTGAGGGATGGCTGTTCCGGTATCATGGCCGCTATAAAATATTTTGACTCGAATCCCCCCCATGACACATCCGGACCGCTAAACTTCTCTGCCCCCAGTTTCTTAACTTTTTCAGTAACGACTTCATCTTTTATATAGGAGATAGGCCCCTCGTGGCTGTATCTGCCCGTTTTTATCTCGGGGTCAACATGCCGGGTCCAGTCAAGAAGCGCTTTTTCATGTATGGTATCATCCGACAGATTGGTAACCCTGGTTTCAAGATCGAAAGAGTATTTGTCGGGGTAGAAAGTGTAGATCTTGTCCACTCTGACCTCGCCAGGATATGACCAGGAAAAAACCAGGTCTTTTGCACCCATAGTGTCAATAAAATCGAGTGAAGTTGTATCCGATTCATATATTGCATCAGGCGGGATATTTATATTGGATTCAGGAAAGGTCATGGTAAGAGGGTAGTCCGTGCTCCCTCCAACTTGAACCAGTTCTACCAGTGGAGAATCCTTGCCTAAATCCTTACGGTAATTTTTAAGTTTGAAGGATTTCAGGTTCGCGCCTCTGGAGTTGAAGATGGCGGTATACATAGGGCCCTCAACAACGATATCCCTTGCGTTGCGCTTGTCTTCATCTTTTTTAATTAGTGATTTTTGACGGGTAATGACAGGTGTTGCATATGTGTTCTGATTGCCGTCTATCTCCTGAGGGAGACCCTCCGTTTTGCCGGCTGTCTCTCCGGCATTCTGAGCAGGTTCACGAGGTGCAGGGGGAAGGGGCTTTTGAAAAAAAAACTGGTATCCCATTAAAACCGCTAACGACAACACAACGGCGAGGAGTGTCCTCTTGTCCATATAATAACCTCCGTAACTATTTTACTGGATCATACCCACCGGGATTGAAGGGATTGCACCTGAGAATGCGTAGTAACCCGAGACGGGTTCCCCTGAAGGGACCATAGCGTTTGATGGCTGTTATGGCATATTCAGAGCATGTAGGGTGGAAACGGCAACTCTGAGGAAAGCAGGGAGATACCACTACCTGGTAAACCCTTATGAAGAACACCAAAATTTCATTTAGAATCCGCATGTACGCTACCTTATTTTCAAGAGATTGGTCAATTCTAGACATACATCCCGGTATTTAAGCGGAGACACATCCCTTTTTGCTATAATTACGATGTCTTTTGAATCAGGCAGCTTGTCCTTATTTAATCTGAAGAATTCTCTTAAAAGGCGTTTTATCCTGTTCCTTTTTACCGCGTTCCCCACTTTTTTGCTGACCGTAACTCCAATCCTCTTATCTCCTGATGGATTGACGGTCAAAATAACAGTGAAATTCTCTGAGTGAACCCGGACCCCCCTTTGATATACAGTTAAGTAACTTTTCCTCTTACGTACCCGGTCCTTTTTTCCGAAGGATTGATTTTCCATTTGATTCTGGACATACCCTGAGCACTGCGGGGCGTTGTACGGGTCGACTTCATTAATGCCTTGAGGTTAAACGGCAAGCCGACTTCTTCCTTTTGCCCTTCTTCTGTTCAGTATCTGCCTGCCCCACCGCGTGGCCATTCTGGCCCGGAAGCCGTGAGTTCTCTTCCTTTTGATGTTACTTAACTTGGTCAAATTCTTTTTCATTGGTAAATGCCTCTCTCAATATGTGTAAGCTGCCCCTTTCACCACAATTTAAAGTATTTGTCAAGATGTAATTAGTTCCTGAGCGGAAGACTTGATTCCTGGCTGTCCTCGTTTGACAGGGTCTGCAGGTATTCGTGGACCATCTCAAGCAGGTCGTTCATTTCGACCACCGAGACGGCGGCTTTTCTGAATTTGTTTCCCCCTTTTAATCCCTTCGTGTACCACAGCAGGTGCTTGCGGAAGTTCTTTACACCCTCCTTATCGCCATAGAGGTTTATATTTGCCGTAAGATGCCGGTGTATTACATCCTCCCTTTTCATCGGAGAAGACGTAGAGGGGAGGGGTTTTTCTGACAGAAGATCTGTTATTCCCTTGAATATCCAGGGGTTCCCAAGAGCTCCTCTTGCCACCATCACCCCGTCACAGCCGGTTTCTTTCATCATGGCAATTGCGTCTTGCGGTTTTCTGATGTCGCCACTTCCAATAACGGGAATATTGATTGCCTTCTTCGCCTGGTGAATCAGGTCCCAGTCGGCCGTTCCACTAAAGCCCTGCTTAACCGTTCGAGGGTGCAGTGACAGGGCATTCGCGCCGCAATCCTCAGCGATCCCGGCAATCGCGATCGCGTTTAGTTCGTCATGTCCCCATCCGGAACGAATTTTAACTGTAAGCGGCAGGTGGGTGGCTTTCCTGACTCCCCTTACAATAGCCGCGAATTTTGCCGGATCGCGCATCAAGGCAGCGCCAGCCCCAGTCTTAAGCACCTTTTTTACGGGACATCCGGCGTTAATATCCACCAGATCTGCACCCATTTCTGTTACAATAACTGCCGCCTCGGCGAGTATGTCCGGGTCAGACCCGAATATCTGCACGCCAAGGGGTCTGTCGTCAGGCGGCGATTTGAGATATTCATAACTCCTCGGAGTCTTTCGGGTAAGGCCGTTGGCGCTGATCATCTCAGTAAAGCAGAGAGAACTGCCAAAATCTCTTGCCAGTACGCGAAATGCCGGGTCGGTAATCCCGGCCATTGGTGCCAGAAAGACGTTGTTCCTTAGATGCAGATCTCCAATGGTTATTTCTGATTGCATCGGGTTTCCTAAGGGGGGCATTTTCCAGTGCCGCCTGTCGGGGACTTGGCTGACCACTCGCAAATACCAACTCACCCATTCTGCCTGTTCAGGCCATGATTATGATTCTTCAACAACGGAACTGTCAACCTTTCGACATCCCCGAGATCTCTTCTTTCAGGGCAAGTTTATCTACCTTTCCGTTTGCCAGAAGAGGGAGCAGATCCCGGATGAAGAATTTTTTGGGGATCTTAAAGTTGGCCAATCTGGATTTGCAAAGGGTCAGCAGTTCCTCCTCGGATGCGGTTTTGCCAGGCATAAGCATAACAAATGCCCATCCCACTTCCTGGTAGATTTCATCGTTCACTCCCATTACGGCAGCAAAGAGCACGCTGTCATGTAATTCTAGTGCTTCCTCAATTTCACGGGGATAAACATTTTCTCCTCCGGTTTTGAACATCTCGGATTTTCTTCCGGTGATATATATGTACCCTCTTTCATCCCTGTACGCCAGGTCTGATGTATAATACCAGCCCTCTTCATCAATCACCTCGGCTGTGGCCTCCGGGTTGTTGAAATAACCCTTCATGAGGAATGGTCCCCTGACTGCTATCTCACCTATCTCACCGTCTGGAAGTTCCACGTGACCCTCATCCACAATCTTCAGCTCAAAGGGCGGGGCTATCTTGCCTGCACTTTTCATAACAGTCTCCAGATCGTCCCCCTTTTCAGTGTAGGTGACAAATCCCGCCACTTCGGTGCTGCCATATCCAGTAATCAATTCCGCTCCCGTCTTCTCGCAGATAGAGGAAAGCACATCGATCATAATCTTTGGCGCGGAGGCCCCAGCCCACATAAACCCCTCAATGCTGCTCAAATCAGTACTAAAGAAATCAGGTTGCTTGAATTCCAGAAGATACATCACAGGTACCTGCCCTATAACTGTTATACGTTCCTTTTCAATGACCTTTAAAACCCCGGCCGGATCAAATTTGTCCATAAAAACAAGATAACCCCCGCCCATTATTGCAGCAAAGCCTATCTCAGTATCGGCAGCTACATGATTGATCGGGAAATGCAGCAGGCCTCTGGTTGTTTCTTTAAATGAAAACTTTTCTATCTCAATCTCTATATTCCGTATAATGCTCCTGTGGGTATGAACCACCCCTTTAGGTTTGCCGGTTGAACCGGAGGTATACAGCAACAGGACATCATCATCTTCCATGACTTCAGCTGACCGCTTTTCGAGAACTTTATCCAGTTCCGGCCTTGGTCTTTGAACAAATTCCATGAAGTTTTCTGTTCCTTCAACGGCCTTTCCGATCACGAGGGCCTTCTTTATCGAGGGGAATTCACTTATTATGGTTGTTATATTCTCAGCCAGATCAACGTCGAGATACTCTCGCAGTGAAATAAGGACAGTAGGTTGGCTGTCACCTACCTGATACCGAAGTTCCTCCAGTGTAAATTTTGGGGAAAGACCCAGCCATATTGCTCCAACCTTACCGGCCGCCATATAAGTTGTCAGAAATTCATTGCGAGCCATGGAAAGCAGGGCAACCCGGTCTCCCTTTTTAACCCCTGCTTCAAGATATGCCTTGGCTATGGAGTCCACCTCTTTCTTGAAATCCCCCCAGGTGAGCCGCTCATCCTCAAAAACCATGGCGTCGGCATCCGGTTTTTTATCTGCCCATTTTTCCACATAATGCCACATCAGATTCAAGGTCTTCCATTCCATGTCTTCCTCCTCCTTTTTTATCATTTTTCCAACCGTACATAGCCACCACTGATGGCCTTTTTCTTCTCAGCGTTCATAACAGTAAAAAAGAGATCAGAACCCCCATTGTTGCTGTCATTTCGGATAAGCCGGACCCTGATAATTGTACCAGGAAGCACCATGCCCGTAAACCGACAATATGCGGACTTCAATTCGAAAGGATCTCCGCCCGCTTCTTTATTTATAATCTCGCGCAAGGCGTATGCCAACGTGGCCGTGCCTTGCAGGATAATACCGGGGAGTCCTACTTCATGGGCAAATTTGACGGAGGTATGGATAGGAAAAAAGATATTGGTACAACCATCATATATAAATGGTTCTAAAGCATCAATGGGTATAACCGACTCCCAGAGGGGAGGACTGTCTCCTGAAGTCCGGGGGATTTTAGGAAGATCATCTCCCCCTCTTCCTTCATCCGTGCACTTGACTCCCCGCATTATGGCACCGATATGCTCTGTAAAGACAGGAGCGTCGTTCAAGGCAATAGCGTCAAAGCGTATAACGACGTGTGTCCCTGCCTTATGAGGCAGAATGGCTGCAATCCTGCCTGTGATCCTTAGTCTGTCGCCTGGCCTTACAGGCCGGTGGAACATCAGGTGCTCAGTGTAGTGTACCTGAGTAGCAATGATCTCTTTTGGGAAATCCGGGGCTTCAATATAATCCCAGATTCTCTCAGATATCGGCCATGTGAGGGCAACACTGAACGCCGGGGGCGCGATGACCCCGCGCTCGCGCTCATCATCGAAATAACAGGGGTTGTTATCCCCGATTGACGCCGCATAGTTCATTGTATTGCGCCAGGTTACCTCTGCGGCATAATCTTTTAATCTGGAACCCACAAAGCTTGAGCTGATCTCCACAAAACCCTCCCTTTATTCAAAACGCAAAAGACTGTCGAAACTCTCGATTGACGGAATTAGCTCTTGATGGAGTATCACATGGGTAATACCGGCCATCGACGCAAAAAGATATTATTTCAGGCAGCATATGACTTCCACTGCTGATTGCTTACAGCATCTCCCGGCAAGGTGAAGACTACTCCAAGTATCGGCATTTTTCAAGGCTCAAGTTTCACATAGGGTGAAGACTTCGTGGCTCATAGAGTAAAGTCCTGATGAACCTAGTCGTTCGGGGCAATGAGGGGAAGTCAAAATTGCCCTCATGGGCCTTATTCGAAATTAATCCTGTTTTGCTTAAAATATGACTTGACACATTAAAAATGGGGGCGTATAAAGCCGCCTTCAGTTCGTCAGGATATACTATTTAAATTCGCTTGTGGTGAAAATAAATCTTGACATCAAGTGGATGATATCCTACAGTACTGGACTTGTTCTTGACATTTGAAGTTCTTTGGGAATTGAATAGTGGAAGATAGTTGGTTTGTGGGTCCTATATGTAAAATAGTAATTTACTTTGAGAGTAATCTCAAAATTATGGATTTAAACTTGAGAGTTTGATCCTGGCTCAGAACTAACGCTAGCGGCGTGCTTAACACATGCAAGTCTTACGAGAAAATCCGCTTAGGCGGGTGAGTAAAGTGGCGCACGGGTGAGTAACGCGTGGATAATCTTCCCTTTAGTTGGGGATAACTTATCGAAAGATGGGCTAATACCCAATAACGCTTGTCTGTCTCGACGGGCAAGCCAAAGGTGGCCTCTATTTATAAGCTACCGCTGGAGGATGAGTTCGCGTACCATTAGCTTGTTGGTGGGGTAATGGCCTACCAAGGCGACGATGGTTAGCTGGTCTTAGAGGACGACCAGCCACACTGGAACTGAGACACGGTCCAGACTCCTACGGGAGGCAGCAGTGAGGAATTTTGCGCAATGGGGGA
>CAZINZ010000044.1:0-20389 GCA_964540715.1 uncultured Syntrophaceae bacterium
TTGTCTTGTTCAGCCAGGATGTATATGATGTATTTTCGTATGAGCTGAAAAAAATGATTTGATGCATGCATGGTGATAATATTATGAATTTCTCTTTTGAACAGGGTACTATAAGACCTCCGAGCGAGGCAAAAAGCCTCCTGATCAGGGTTACAAGAAACTGTCCCTGGAACAGGTGTGCCTTCTGTCATACCTATCACGGAACAAAGTTTGAACTGAGATCTGTGGAGGAGGTCAAGGCTGATATACAGGAAGCTGGGGATATAGCGGATCAGATACGGGAGATATCCTTGAAACTGGGGCAGGGGGGAGTGGTTACGCGCTCAGTCATAGATCGTGTTTACGGGAGCGACGCACTTTACAGCGACAGTTTCAGGCAGGTGGCCGCATGGCTCTATTTCGGCGGTGAATCCGTCTTTCTCCAGGACGCCAATTCCATAATAATGAAGACTGATGATCTGGTTGAAATAATATCTTTCATCAGGGAAAGATTTCCTTCTGTCAGCAGGATTACTTCATACTGCCGGTCGCATACCGCCCGCCGGAAATCTGTTGAAGAATTACGCATGCTCCGCGACGCCGGCCTGACAAGAATTCATATCGGTTTGGAAAGCGGGTGCGATTCTGTTCTGAAGTTTATCAAAAAGGGTGTCACTGCCGTAGATCATTTAGAGGGTGGACAAAAGATAGTGGAATCGGGCATATCTCTCTCCGAGTATATCATACCGGGTCTTGGAGGTGACAGATGGTCCCGCGAGAATGCCCTGGAAACCGCAAGGGTCATCAATGAAATAAATCCGGTCAGCCTTATAGAATTTTAAGCCTTTCGCCTGCTAATCAATAGAATCAATCAGGAGGCAAAAATAACCATTTCCACTGTAAATCTTCAATGTCAACCACCAAAAAATGGGCCGATTGATCTAAAAGACATTTGTTGCGCTGCGACTCTCACCCAATATTTTACTGACGAAACCTCTTTGACTTATACATTTCAAATTTGTATACTCCTTCCACAAAAAACGATTCCTTATAATGTAAATCAAACGTACACAAATCATTGGCATCGAAAGAGGGGTCTCTATAGTGGACCCCAAAAATGAAACAGCGTGTTAAGTTGTGTTTCCAAGAAAAAGGAGGCACAGAATGGGCAGAAAAAAACATAGCAAGGAATTGAAGGCGAGCATTGCCCTTGATGCAATAAAGGGTCAGAATCAGCAGACAGTGCGACTTGCTGGGACTACCACGATCATCTTATTACCGGCCCAGGGGTTCACTTTTGAAAGTAATGAGAATTTAGAATTAATGAGGCTTATCGACGAAGAATTTCTCAGGCATCCTTTTTATGGAAGTCGAAAGATAAGGGACTATTTGAACCGCCAGGGTTTTCCTGTAAACCGCAAACGTGTTCAACGACTGATGCGTTTAATGGGAATTGAATCAATGGCCCCCAAACCGAATACAAGCAGGCCACGTAAAGAGCATAAGGTGTATCCATATCTTCTGAGAAAATTGTCGATTACAGAGCCTGATCAGGTCTGGTGTTCCGATATTACCTATATCCGGATGGCCCATGGATTTGTCTATCTGACTGCAGTTATGGACTGGGCAAGTCGCTATGTGCTGTCCTGGGAGGTGTCTGTGACCATGGATGACGATTTCTGCGTGAATGCCCTAAAGAGCGCTCTTCGCAAGCATAAGAGCCCTGAGATATTCAATACCGATCAAGGTTCACAATATACCGGTAATGCCTTTACGGGCGCACTAAAAGAAACCGGTATCAAGATCAGCATGGATGGCGAAGGACGTTGTATGGATAATATCTTCATAGAACGTTTATGGCGATCCGTGAAGTACGAAAAGATATTTCTTGAAGAGTATGAGACAGTAGCGGAATTGATCACCGGGCTGAAAGAATATTTTGAGTTTTACAACTTTGAACGATCACATCAGTCCTTCTCAAGAAAAACACCTGCTGAGGTGTATTGGGGAGAGGAAGTTGCCCACCAAATGGCAGCATAAAGAACTTGATTAAAAAGCAAAAAAGAAGTACGACTTAATTTAAGAGAAAATTGTCCTTGACTTGGGGTCCACTTCATTCAATAATCCATTCAACTAACCTGAAGAATTAAAAGGAGTACACCATGCCCCTCAGCGAACAGGAAATTGCCGGGTTGCGGCAGCACGCGCGACAGCTGCGACAGGACATACTGGACGTGACGTTCTGGGCGGGAGGTGCCCATATTGGAGGAGCATTAAGCATTGTAGAAATTTTGGTGCTGCTCTATTACAAATACCTTTCCATTGATTCGAAGAATCCACAGAAAGAGGACCGGGACCGGTTCATTCTCAGCAAGGGCCATGCGGGGGTGGGATTAGCCTCACTTCTGGCACGAAAGGGATACTTCGATTTCGAACTGCTGAAAGACTTCAATAAATTCAATTCGCCTTTTGGCATGCATCTTGACAAGCACAAAGTGCTCGGACTGGATGCCTCGACGGGTTCCTTGGGCCATGGACTCCCCATGGCAGTGGGGCTCGCACTCGGCGCCCGGCTGCAGAAGAAACAGTGGCTCACCTATTGTCTCCTGGGTGACGGCGAGTGCAACGAGGGGTCCATCTGGGAGGCAGCGATGGCGGCCGCTCACTATAAGCTCACGAATCTCATCACCATCGTGGACCGTAACAAGTTCTCGGTAGACGGCAATACCGAAGATGTCATGGCACTCGAGCCCTTTGCCGAAAAGTGGCGTTCCTTTGGTTTTATCGTAATCGAGGTGGACGGCCACAGCTACACCGACCTTTCCCGTGCTATCGATGCCGCGATGGAAGAGAAGGCGGCGCCGGTCCTGATAATGGCCCATACCGTAAAGGGCAAAGGTGTGGACTTTATGGAGAACGATTTCCGGTGGCATTACGGGGGGCTCGATTCCGATATGCTGGCAAAGGCAAAACAGGTCTTGGCGAGCACGGCAAAGGACTGATGCCCGTATGTTCCGGAACGCACTTGCACCGCAAATTTATCGTGAGGGAGGCAAAAGATGGCAGAGGGTCTGACGTGGAATGTGTATGACGCCAATACGATGACACAGGCCGATATTTACGGCGACGTGTTGTGCCTGCTTGGTGAAAAATATGATCGCATCGTCGGTCTGTCGGCCGACCTTGCCAAATCTACGAAGATCGGAAAATTCGCTGAAAAATATCCTCACCGGTTCTTCAATGCGGGAGTGGCGGAGCAGAATATGTTCGGCATGGCGGCGGGGCTTGCCCTTTCGGGCCTTATCCCTGTCGTCTCGACCATGGCCGTCTTTACCACCATGCGTGCGGCGGAGCAGGTCCGGACCGATATATGCTACCAGAACCTCAACGTGAAGATAATCGCCACACACGGCGGGATTTCCTTCGGGCAGGCCGGCACCACGCACCAGTGCACTGAGGACATAGCGATAATGCGTTCCATGGCCAATATGACGGTGGTGGTGCCCGCAGACGGCATTGAATGCGGCAACGCGGTAATCGCCTGCATCGAACACCCCGGCCCGGTCTACATACGGATCGGACGCGGGTTTGACCCGACATGCTATGCAGACGACAAGTATGGCTTTGAAATCGGGAAGTCCGTGGAAATAGTTCCCGGCAGCGATATAACGCTCATCTGCTGCGGCATCACCGTCCTGCAGGCGCGGGAAGCGGCGCGTATACTCAAGGAAAGCAACGGTCTGAGTGTCAGGGTCATCAACATGCATACCATCAAACCACTCGACACTGAGGCGGTTCGGAAGGCAATTGCCGAGACGCGCCGAATCATCACTTTCGAGGACCATAACATTTACGGGGGATTGGGAAGCGCGGTGGCCGAGGTCATCGCCGAAAGCGGCAGGGCCTGCGCCTTCACCCGGGTGGGCATACCGGACTGTTATTCCCTCGTGGGATATCCGGAAGACCTCTACCACCACTATAAATTGGACGCCGATGGCATCGTTGAAAAGGTAAGAGAGGTTATGGGAAAAGACTTCGAAGAGGAAGAAAACTGGGAGGATGGTTTCTGACATGGCACCCGACAAGGACAGAATGGCGGCACAGCTTTTTCTGCAGGCCCTTTTCCCCTTATTGAAGGTGGTCCTGGAGGATAACCGGAATATCAGAAAAAAATTCGAGGGCGTGAATGCCAAAATTCAGTTTGTGGCACGGGATGACCGGGAGGGGGACTTGGGCGCCTGTCTCTCCTTCGATAACGGCACTCTCGAAGTGGTACAGGGCATATGCCCCGATCCCGCTATAGCGTTCAAATTTTCCAGTGTCAAAAGGATGGCGGCCATGCTGGCAGGCAAACCAGCTCTTGTCCGCATAGGAGGCTTCTACAGAATCGGCCTGATCTTCAAGCTGCTGTCCCTCCTGATGAGCCTCACGCTTCTCATGCCTACCGCAAAACCGAAGGATCCCGCCAAGAAACGGCTGAAAGTGAAACTTTCAATATACATGATGGCAGCCTCACTGAGCAGATATAACAAGTTGGGAGATCCTGAGATTAACAAGTGGACCGGAAAACAGCCTGAGCGGGTGTACCAGTTTTCCGTGACCGGCGAGAACGATATCGCGGCCTACCTGCGGGTGAAGGCCGGCAACACGCAGGCGGGGCCGGGCAGGTATACCAAAAGAAAACCCTTCGTCCACATGCAGTTCAGGGGCATAGACGAAGCTATTCCCGTAATGCTGAATGAAATCAACATGGTGGAGGCTGTCGATAAGGGATACCTTTCGCTCGAGGGATCGCCGGAATACGCGCGGGACCTTGGCAATTTTCTCATGAGGATTCAGACACTCGTCATGGGATAAACAATCTCCAGGGAGGGAACAGTGATGTCTCCATCAGGAAATATTCTCGGTATAACCGGTGCGTTCGGCTACATAGGCAAGCGCCTGCTGAAACGGCTGGAGCAGGACAAGGAGTTTGAGCGGATAGTATGCATTGACATTGCACCCACCCCCTCCGACTTCCCGCATCGTTACGAATACCACCAGTGCGATATCCGGGATGGGGAAAAGCTTCTTTCCGTACTCAGTCAGGCTGGTGTCACGACGGTGATACACCTCGCGTTCATCGCCTATCCGACACGCGACCCACAATTCGAGCACGATGTTGATGTGAACGGGACCGAAAATGTATTGCGAGCGTGCGGGAAGACAGGGGTGAAGAAGCTCGTCGTAGCCAGTTCCGATTGTGCCTATGGATTCTTCGATGGCACGCCGGACTACCTGCCTGAGACCGCACCGATCCGCTCGACATCAGGGTTTCCCTATTCCGAAAACAAGGCGGAGATAGAAAAACTGGTGGCTGATTTTGCCGCCTCCACTCTCTCATGCCGGGTCGTCGTTCTGCGGCCATGCATCGTCATGGGACCCACGTGCAGAAGTACCACCGCGAAGTCAATGAAAGATCCCGTCATTATCGGCGTCAGGGGCTATGATCCCATCATGCAGTTCGTTCACGAAGACGACGCCGCCGAGGCATTCTATCAGGGCGCCGTACGCAATGTATCGGGCGCGTTCAATCTTGCGGCCGACGAAGGGATGCGATACTCAGAACTCGCGAAGTTTCTGAAGAAGCCTTTCGTGGCTCTCCCCCCCTGGCTTATTTATAATCTCGTGGAGCTTCTCTTTCGTCTCAGAGTCGTTCCTTTCGGGAAAGCTCAAATCGATTATATTCGCTACCCGCTTTCCATGGACATTGAAAAAATAAAGCGCGACTTGAGCTTTACGCCTCGTTTTACCAGCAAGGAAGCCTTGCTCTCCTTTATAGAAGCGTAATACCCTAAGATCAGAACTATGCGATTTCGAAAACCGTTTTGATCACGTCTGCTGACTTTTCTTTGACAAGCTTGAAGGCCTGCTTGTAGGCGTCAAGCTTAAACCGGTGGGTCACGAATCCTTCCAGATGGACTTTTCCTTTTTCAATCATTTCAATTGCCAGATCAAAGCTGCTGATTTCCCGACCTTGAAAATTTTCATGGCCATGGGCATTGATGCCCATCATGGTAATTTCCTGCTGCCATATCGGCGTCTGGTCAAAATGAACGGGCTCCAACTGATTGCCGACCATCACGTATGTCCCCTTCGCCGACAGCCATCTCAGTGAGTCGTGGATAGTTTTTGAGTAGCCCACACAGTCGTAGATAAGATCGAAACCGCCCAGCATGTTGTCATTGCCAAGGGGCGCACGATAAAGCTTACCGCCCGTCTCCCGCGCAATCGATTCATAGGGATCTCCCTCAATGGAAACATCGGCGCCGAGTTTGCGGGCAAGTTCCTTCTTAAATTTGATCTTTTCCAGAACGTACAATTTGCATCCCGGTGCCACGACCTTGGCAAACTGGATAACATTCAATCCTATCGTACCGGCACCGATTACCAGCACTTTCTCACCGCTTTTCGGAGGACGTTTCAACACGGCATGCAGGGAAACCGCGGCGGGTTCGATGAGTACGGCAATCTCATCGGGGATGCTATCAGGCACTTTCACAAGCTGTGACTCGTGGGTGATGAATCGCTCCCCGAAACCGGCTCCCAGGTTTTCAGGCAGCGAACCGACGGAGAAGTTTTCACAGAGTGTATAATTTCCCTCCTGGCATTGGGAGCAGGGGGGCTCGATTTCTTTCATGGAGCAGCAGGGCAAGTATCTTTGAAGGGTTACACGATCGCCAATTTTTATTTGCTTCACATCTCTGCCGATTTCAACGACCGTTCCGATGACCTCATGCCCCATGTAAGCCCTCGGAACACCAGGGAGGGCCGCTATGGAAATCCTCGGGCTGGCCTTCACAAAAAACATAGAGATATCGGCTCCGCAGATGCCGGTCATGATCGATTTTACACGCACCCATCTGGAGCCCGGGAGGTCACGTTCCGGGATATCGCCATAGCTCACCGGCGACATCGGACTGTAGTAAATAAATGGAAAAAGACCTGCAAGTGCCTTGGTGATTAGAATCTTTGGAATGTTTACATCAAAGTAGATCGATCTCATATCTCGCTCCTATTCAACATATATCGTTATGATTCCTCGATGGATTTTCTCAGCCATGGCTCGATGTCTTCGGCAACATTATTCCCATCCCTTTTCCAAAGACTGAGGGGTTAGGTCATTGGCCCATAAAACCTTCATGCAGCATTGCTGGGGACAGGCACATTATTTAGAGAGCTACACGTATGAGACACTTCATATAATGATTTTCATTAGAAATCTACTATAAAAAGTAAAATCAGCACCTACATGCTTTCAGGAAGGAAGCCATTCGCCTGGACGAGCGGGAAACAAGCTGTCAGGTAGTAGCATGTTTCATCCCGCATTTAATGATATGACCCTATCAGCCACAGTGAAGGCTCGTATTTGCTATACGTAACATAATCTGATTTTCTTATTGATGTTAATGCGTTGTCCGTTGTTTAAGTATTCATACCTTTGTCTTTCCGTCAAGGATTATCTGGGTTGCCAACCCATTGTTGCCTAATCACCTCCATAGCCTTGTAATAATCTCTCTGTACTTTCAGATTTGATATCCGGCAGTACCGTTGCGTGGTTTTCACACTACTATGCCCTAAAAGGTCCTGAATGGTGGAGAGATCAGCATCGGCATTCAACATTCGTGACAACAAGGCCAAGCTGGTGAATCTTCGGTAGTCCGTGTTTGTCCCTGAACTCCCCGGCAATACCTGATACGGCATCGCGGAAGTTATCCGCATTGAATAAGTCGTTTAAATATAGCATATTTCGCCTTTTTGTCGGATAACCTGTAATCCCGGGATCACAAAGGCCTCGGGAAAGATTCTGAAAATTGATTTTTAAAGGACATTTTCCAGCGCCCACCAGCAGATTTATTCCCTTTTCTACATGAAGGACACCATTGTCTTGACGACTCTGTTTTTCGCCTTCGCGAGATTTGTCTCGATCATTTTTTCGTAGTTGTCTATGGAAAATTTGTGAGTTGCCATATTTTTAATATCGGCCTTCTTCGCGCTCACGAGATCTATTGCTGCCTGAAAGATATGTTTCTTCTTTCCATCAACATCGGCATAACCGCCCGCGAAGACTCCTCTCATGGTTTGGAGTTTGAGCCACATGGGGGTGAGATCAAGTTTGACATCCCGGCCGATTCCCACCACGCTCAGGATGCCTTCCACGGCCAGACATCTTAGAGACTGATTAAGCGTTTTCGAGTTTCCGACTACATCGAATATCCTGTTGAAGCCCCCCATGAGGACGTCCTGGCCGATCAGCGGTTTATATCGGGATGCGCCGGTTATATTCACCGTATGTGAAAACAGATCGCCATCGGTTATAATCCTGTCAGCGCCTGCTTCTCTGATGAATTCCGCGTGGAAGGGCGATGGCTCGGAGACGGTTATGTGACAGTCGATGTCCAGCGCGCGCATTGCCTTCACTATCATGGTCCCTATCACGCCACCGCCAATTACAAGCACCTGATCACCAGGCTGCGGTCTGTTATCGGTAACGGCCTGGAGCGCCACGGAAAGGGGTTCAATAAGCGCCCCCTCTTCTTTAGACATTCCTCTCGGAAGCTTGAATACCTGGCTTTTATGCGCCACGAAGTATTCACCGAAGCCACCCCCCGTGTCCCGGCAGATGCCGGTGAACATGCCGGGTGAGAGGCTCCCCTCCGCGAAGTTTTCGCAGTTTCCCACTCTGCCGGCTTTGCAGGCAGGGCAGACGGGGTCAATTCCCCTTGTTACGCAACTCAGTTGGGGGGCGATGGTTACGATATCACCCTTCTTTAATTCTGTTGCCTCCGAGCCTGTATCCACAATCTCCCCGCAGATTTCATGTCCTATGGTACAGGGAAATGAAGTGAAGGAGCTGGCGGTGGGCGAATCGTGCAGGAAAATGAGATTCAGGTCACTGGCACAAAAACCGCATAACATGGTTCTGATTTTGACCCACGCGGGAGAGGGCAGGGTAGGTTCGGAAACATCGGCGAGTTTGACGGTGGCGAGAGGGCCCCGATAAAAGAGTTTTTTGTTTACAATCCCCAGGGCCTTCAACACTGCCCACTGTGGAACTGATACAGAAAATTGAAGAGCTTTCATTTTTCTTACTCCATCTTCAGGCTGTCAACCAGAAGCAGTGTTGCGGGGCTGGTTACAGTCGGATCTGTCAGCACATTGATGCAGGCCGGCTTTCCCGATTCCAGCGCCCTTTTTATTGCCGGTATGATTTCTTCATCTTTTACAACCAGCTCTCCGTAGCCACCCAGGGCCTCAGCCACCTTCTCATAATTTGTCGGTCCCAGCTCCGAACCGACAAGGCGGTCAGGACCATAGGTCAATTCCTGTCCGTGCTTGATCATGCCCCAGGCCTGATCGTTGCAGATCACACAGACAAAGGGAATATTATGACGCACCGCCGTGTCAAACTCCATGGCGTTAAATCCGAAGGAACCATCGCCGGTTATGACCACGACGGTTTTATCGGGCCGTGCCACTTTAGCCCCGATTCCAAATGGTATGCCCGTTCCCAGGCAACCGAAAAGGCCGCCCGAACCGGGAAGAACAAACCCCTTTTCCTGTGCCTTGAGTCCGACGAGGCCGAAGTACGAGGCGTCACCACCGTCAATTGCGTATATCGCGTCATCGCCAACGGCTGTCCGGACCTGTTCGACAAGCCTTGCAGGATGTATCGGATCAGACGGTTTTTCCCTTGACGCGATCTCGTCTGCCACAAACGGGAGATAGCTGTCCTTCAGGGTCTTTACCCAGGCGGAACGGTCCTTCTTCTCCACGAGGGGATTGAGTTCGCGAAGCGTAAGACCTATGTCCCCGACAAGGCCGACATCGGTTGCCCGGTTTCGGTCTATTTCACTGGCTTCAACGTCCACTCGAATAACTTTTGCCTGCGGAAAGGTCTCGCCGTACATCTGCAGCCAGTTCAGCCTGAGGCCAAGGATAACGACCAGGTCGGCCATGGCGAAGGCGGTCAAGGCTGCCGACATTCCTCCATCCCATATGGAGAGAGGATGGTCGTCCGGAATGACACCCCTTCCCGCGTTTAGGACAAAGAAAGGGACATCTCCCTTTTCAGCAAATTCTTTTAAATCCGCGTCGCAATCGCTCCAGCAGATACCGTTTCCTCCCATGATAACAGGCCGTTCGGCGCTGTTGATGAGTTCAGCCGCCTCTTTGACAGATGACGGCTCAGGCCGCGTCCGGTAAAATATACCCCCCTTCTTCACCGGGGGAAGATTCTCCTCCTCGATTTTTATATTCAGTATATCTGGGGGCAATTCCAGAAACACGGGACCGGGACGGCCAGATACGGCATTTCTGAAGGCTGTGGAAAGATACTCCGGGATGCGTTTGACATCGTAACAGATCTCGTGCCACTTCACGACGGACTTGATCATGTCGGCCTGTTTCATATCCTGAAGAGCGCCCTTTATCCAGTCCCTTACCGGCGCGGTTCCGCTGATCAGTACCAGGGGCGTATTCTCCATATGGGCGTTCACAATCCCAGTGAGGGCATTGGTAAAACCGGGTCCCGCCGTGATGAGGCACGTGCCGGGTTTGCCCGTGTATACCGCCCATGCCTGGGCCATCATTACGGCTGCCTGCTCATGTCTTACGTCGATAATCTTTAAATCATGTTCAAGACATCCATCGTATATCTTGTCGATATGCCCCCCGACGAGTGAAAAAACAGTATCTATTCCCTCCACATCTTTCAGGTGTCTGGCAACCAGGTGCCCTCCATAAATTTCTGACATAATCCCCCTCCTTTTTTTGATTTTATAGGCATCTAAAACTCAGCTTACTTAAATACCGCCTTCAACGGTTTCTCAGAAATCCTGTTACCCTCTCCGGCAGAAGATCGGACCAGCGATGACACAGAAACCAGGATATCCTGTTAATCATCCGTCTCGGAAACAGGCGGGGCACAAACTGGTGCATAAACTTGTTCTGCCAGCCCGCCGCGTAAAGCATTTTGCCCCTCTTGAAGGCGCGATATCCCGCTTTCGTCACCGTATCAACATCTTTGCAGGAAATAGAGAATGGAATAAAATCATCGGGCATGCATGCATCTTTCAGAAGCCCCGTTTTTGTAAAAGGCGGATTCAGGGTCGAAATTACAATCCTGCTCCTTCGTGGTAGTTCATAACGTACCGCTTCGCTCAGGTTCTGGGTAAATGCCTTTGTCGCCGCGTAGAGCGCCATATTTGCAAGGGGTTGAAAGGCCGCCACGGAAGATACATTGAGGATAGCTCCCTCCTCCTTCTCCAGCATGGCAGGTAAAAAGAGATGGGTCAGCTTTGCATAGGCCATGCAGTTAAGAAGTACCATCTTTTCCAGACGATCATTAAAGGGCATATCCGCAAAAGGCCCCCACCAGCAGATTCCCGCATTGTTTACCAGGCAATATACATTCCCCACCGCATCCACAACCTCCCTGTGAAGATTTTCAGGACCTCCGGAATCGGTCAGATCGGTTGTAAATGTCCAGGTCTTCACGCCGTAAGAAGCCTCGAGTTCACCCGCCCAGTTATCAAGATTTACTTTCTCGGATGGAAGGTCCGTCAGCGCGAGATTTGCACCGTCTTGGGCAAAACGCTTGGATAGCCCCCTGCCTATTCCCATGGAGGAACCTGTGATTAATACCGTTTTTCCGGCAAAGTCCAACCCCATTCATTTCCCTCCCTTTTTTTAATATATGCAGCGCTCTTTAGCTTGAACTGACGTGCCTTGCAAAATCTTCGAATGCTTCCCTTGTCGTATACTTGAACTTGTAGTTCAATTTCTCTTTAATTTTTTCGTTGCCGGCAATCCAAGGATATTTTACCAAGTTCAATCCCGGGCTCGGGAATTCCGTTATGAATTTTAAACGAAGGAGCCACATCAGATTGTTAAGTGGTGACATAATGGGTGAGGGTAGTTTCAGGAGCCAGTTCCCGAGAATATCAATCATTTCTTCAAAACTCATGGTGCCGTTTGCGGCAAGGTTGTAAACGCCCCCTTTCTTATCTTTTAGCAGTCTGTACATAATCTCAACCAGATCATCCTCATGGATGAACTGAAAGGGTGCCGTTTTTCTGGGCAGGAGCACTATCTTTTTTCTCAGGTGTCTGGAAAGCGGATTATCAAAACCGGGACCGACAACAAAGCAGGGTCTTATTATGGTAAAGCAGATTTCGGGATGGGAACCCCTGAATTCACTGCATATAAATTCCAGTTCTTTCTTGCTTTTTGAGTAGGTAAAATCGTTATTCCCCCGGAGCGGGCTATCCTCCGTAAGGAGCGGAGGATTATCTTTGTGAAACCCATAGGCAGTGGTGGAAGAACAGTGGAGTATCTGTTTTATCTTTGCCTTTTCGCATGCATTCAGGAAATTTTTCGTTCCGTTAATATTGATGTCTTCCATCAGGGTCTTATTATGCAAGGGTGGGAGAATAAAGGCTGTATGAATTGCCCAGTCTATATTTTTCCCGGCAATCAAAGGATACATGTCATCTCTTACATCGTGTCTTTTAAATTCCAGCTTTTTCGATGAGAATGCCGGAGGATTCACATCCACGCCGATAATCGTATCTACTTCGTTCTTCTTTTCGAAGAGAGATATCAACTTGGAGCCAAAATAGCCTGAAATGCCCGTTATGAAAACCTTTTTTCACCTTTATACCTTTTCGAGTATATGTATGGCCATTGACGCCTCTTCCACGCCTATGTTTCCACCACCATTTTCCGTGAGTCCTATTCTGGCACCGTCGACCTGGCGTTTTCCCGCTTCACCACGAAGCTGATGCACTACCTCATATATTTGTGCCAGACCGGAAGCACCTATTGGATGGCCGCGACATTCCAGACCGCCGCTGGTATTGATGGGCATCTTACCGCCCAGTTTAGTGGCGCCTGATTCCGCGAATATTCCGCCTTCCCCGACCGGGCAGAATCCCATTACCTCGCTCTGGTGTAATTCACCGTAGGCTGTTGCGTCATGCAGCTCTGCAAGGTCTATGTCTTCCGGGCCGAGCCCGGACATTGCGTATGCCTGCCTTGAGAGCCTCTCGCCGATATCAGGACCGTCGAGGTCTCTGTCCGATCCCGAGCCAAGAACCGCCGCTCTGATCTTTACCGGACGGACACCTTTCAGCTTTTTCAGGTATGAAGCTGAGCACAGGATAGCCGCGGAAGCACCATCACCGACCGGAGCGCACATTGCTCTCGTCAGGGGCCAGGCAATGGGTCTGTCCGCAAGCACCTCTTCAACAGTCATATCCTGCTGATATTGAGACAGGGGATTGAGTGATCCGTGCCAGTGGTTTTTCGCGCATATAACAGCAAGTTGTCTCTGGGTGGAACCGTATCTGTCCATATGCCACCTGGTTCCCATGGCGTAAGCGTCCATGAAGATGCTTCGTCCCTCACCGGGGGGCGTCTGCCCCTCGGGAATCTTGACCTTTATCTGTTTGCTCACCTCTTCGAACATCTTTATGTGTTCATCGAAGTGTTCCACGTCCATACAGCTCGTATAGGCACCCAGGGAAAGAGCCTTGTTTTCATGGGTGATTTTCTCCGACCCCAGGGCAAGAACCACGTCATGCATGCCGGCCTTTATTGAAGTATACCCCAGAAGGAAAGCGGTTGATGCCCCCGCGCAGGCATTCTCAACATTCACAATCGGGATTTTGTCGATACCCATGTGCCACAGCATTACCTCGCCCCGTATGGAATGCTGGTTGGAAAACATGCCCCAGAAAGTGTTCGAAACATAGGCAGCCTGAATGTCCTCTTTTTCAAGTCCTGCATCTTTTAGTACGAGATCAACCGCCTCCGTCGCCATTCCCGTTACCGTGGCATTCGGATACTTGTTGAAGCGAATCATTCCGATACCGATTACATAAACATCATCCATAGTCATACACCTCGTTTAGGGATATTTTTACTCTTCACTTTTAAGAATCAGGTTGGCTGCCACTAAGGCAAGGGTATCATTTGATCCATCTTCAATCATTCCCGCGCGGGCATCCCTGAAGAGCTTTTCAATGGGATACTCTTTCGTCAGACCGTTACCCCCTAAAAGCTGGAGCGCCATGCTGGTCACCTTGAAGGCAGCCTCGGTGCAATAAACCTTCGAAGCAATCGAATACTGCGTTGACGGTGGATTTATCGACATGTTGTACTGCAAGGCGGCGCGGGAATAGGCCCTCGAGGTCTCTATCATCATAAACATCTCGAAGAGTGTCCTCTGTACCGTTGCGTGCTCACAGAGAAGTTTCCCCCCCTGCACACGTTCCCTGCAGTAGTCAAGAGCCAGGTCATAGGCGGCCTGGGCGACACCCGTGAAAAATGCACCCATACAACCGTTGGCCGTCGCCAGGGTTATGTCGGTAAACATTTCATAGCTCTCCGGGTCAATGATCATATATTCTTCCGGACAAACGGCATCGTCAAAGTATATTTCCCCCTGCGGCAAATCCCGCTGTCCCATTTTATCAAGCGGTCTGCCCCTGGAAACGCCAGGCTGATTGAGATCAATGAGGCAGATACCGCCTCCGGCCATCCCCTGCGATTTGTCTATTCCAACAAACAGGGCGGCATGCGTCGCAATGGGTCCGTTGGAGACCCATGCAGCCTTCTGGCCGTTTATAATCCACTGATCGCCCCTCTTTTCGGTTCTCAGCTGATGGGTTATCTTAGGATCGTTGAAAAATGACGTGAAGGGCATCAGAATATCGGTCCCATGTTCAGGCTCAGTGATCGCCCAGCATGACATGATGCTTGCATCCTTGCAATTTACAAAAGGCAAAATGATATTGTCTATCAGGTTGTCTTCGGCTATCAAAGATGCGAAAAACGCCGAAAAGCAGCAGACACCGAGTGAAACGGTGAGACCGACGCTGCCGTAAGACATCTCTTCAAAAACGATGTGAACCCCGAGGGGATCCAGACCCAGGCCCCCGTATTCGTCCGGTATCAATGCCGTATGATATCCGTTCTCATACATTTTTTTCATGCAGTTCCAGTATATGGAGCCTTCCGCTATCACCTCCTCCGGTGACATCTTGTCCAGATCCAGTGAAGCCGGTCTGAGAACCTCTATGGCAAACTTGTGGACATTTTCCTTCAATGCTGCATGTTCATCTGATAATTCAAGATTGAGTTCGGTATAGGCCATATCATCCTCCTTTTTTGTTTTCGTGAACGGTGTTAATCTTTAACGCCTAACTAACCTACCGGTAGTCCTCATATCTGTATATTGTGCCTTCTCCCCTTTCAAACTGCTCTTTCAGTTTTCTGTCCAGGGCTTTCTCCGACACGGTCTTCGGCATATCCTCGACAACCTGCAAAAAGGACGGGACAAAATTGGACTCCAGGTCTTTTTTGCATTTTTCATAGATCGCCGCGGGGTCTATGGATTTCCCTTCGAACGGAGAAACTGCCGCAACAAGATCGCTCTCACCTGGGGCGCCGGAGGCTGCTGGTATGCCGTAGACGCAGATCTCGCTTACATTGGGATGCTCGCCGATAACCTTCTCCACATGCTCCGGTTGTATAAAGTCACCGGCCCTCCTCAGCTCCGTTCCCTTTCTGTAATCGAAAAAATACCATCCTTCATCATCCTTGTGGACTATATCTCCCGTTCTCAGCCAGCCCCCCATTGTCTTGTCCCTTGAGGCATCGGGAAGGCCGAGATAGTCCACCTTTGTATCCCCCTTGATCATTCTGCAGACAAGCTCCCCGCTTTCTCCCGGAGAAACCTTACTGTCGTTCTCGTCAACCACCTTGAATTCCATAATGCCCGGTATCGGTTTTCCGAAGGAACCGATAGGACCTTTTCCAACCGGCTTGTAGGCAAACCCCCCTTCCACCGCGCCGTACCACTCCAGAATCTTGACATCGAATCTCTTTTCAAATGTCTCCCAGATCGGCGCCGGCGTGCCCGCGCTGATTACAACCCTTACCGGGTTATCCGTATCGTCCGGCCTTTCCGGCTCATTGTAGATTCCGGAGGCCATTCCCCCGAGAAGAGAGAAGGAAGTGCAGCCGTATTTCCGGCATATATCCCAGATCCTGCTCTTCGTGAAACGGGGACTGAAGACCGCCTTGATACCCATATAGAGCGCCGGGAACAGAGTCACCGCCTGGGCGTTTCCGTGTGTGAGGGAGAGGCCGTTGTACAGGACATCACTGGGTTTGTATTTCCATACAAGACGTGTGAGTATGGTATACAGTCCCGTTCTGTTGTTCCTTATCTTGACTCCCTTTGGATCACCGGTTGTTCCCGAGGTATAGATAATCTGCATCGGATGTCTCACATCCATTATTTTTTGCTCGACATGTTCCCATGAATCCTTCTCAAGAGTTTCATTCAAGGAAGGATATTTCTCCGAAACGGGAATGTTATGTTCGGGTCTGTAGGCAACTGAAACAAGCTTTACATTCGGGGCATCACCTATTACCTCTTCGAGTTGCTCCAGGCATTCATCGGAAACGAAGATGGCCTTTACACCGGAATTGTTCAAAAGGAACTTTAATCTGTCACCTCTGGATCTCGGATCGAGAGGGACCATTACGGCCCCGATTGTCGGACCGGCCAGCAGGGAATAGACATATTCCGGGTGATTCCTCATGAATACTCCGTATGTATCTCCCTTCTCAATCCCGCTCTCCAGAAGAAGCCTCGCTATCTTGTTGGAATTTTCGTAAAGATCCTTGTAGGTCAGTATATCCTCGCCATGTTCACCCTTTTCGAAGATATATATCTCTTTATCCGGTTTCTGGTCCGCCTTTATCTCGACCATGTGTGAAGCGATTACCTGGTTAAGATAAGCCTTTGACGACATAAATCACCTCCTTGAAGTGTTTTCTTTAACCATAGTGTCGTGTCAATCAAGAAATGTCATTTCGACCGCAGGGAGAAAGCTAAAATCTCTCAGTCATGAAGACTTCTTCGAAATGACAGAGTATCGTTGACACGACACTAATCTTCAACAGCGCCGATAAATCCCCTGTCAAAGGTTGGGAATTCCTTCTTGAATATCTCATCCCAGTAGTCCTGGGTCCAGAATTTGTGCCTGTCAAAATAGGGATTAACCTTTGCCACGCTTACAGAGACGCTTATCACCAGATCGACATCCTTAATAATCTCCATCGCGCGTGCGCCGAACCCGAGCGTGCTGAAGACCCGGCAGTGCAGACCCAGACGCCACGCCAGTGAGGCGGCGGCATTTGCGGCGATGTTCAGATTGATATTCTTGAACTGACAGCTTGGACCGTTGGCGGTCAGGGATTCCACCTCCTCCGCCTTGTTCATCTCCGCGCATGTTCTGTATCCGCAGGCGCCGCAGTTAAAATTATAGGGGGATTTTCTCGTATCTCCAAAAATCAGCAGTGCGGCCGGTTCTTTTATCAGTTCCATGACAAATCTGCCGTCACGCGCGGCAAGGGGTGACATATCACCAAGAGAAAAGCAGAATTCCGCGATCTGCTCCAGTTCCTCATTCCCCACGGAAATCATCTTCATTGTATTTCTATTGCCGAACCTGAAACTGTTATGAGCCGCAACGGCCATCAACTCCACAGCTTTGTCCAGGCCGTTTTTAATCAAATCATCCATTTCAATAATAGCCATGTCGACCTCCTTCCTTAACTGTATATTGACCTGAACTGAGGCCAGAGCCTCTGTATAATGCGGTCATTCATCGTCTTATCGTTTATTTCGCCGTACCTGAGAGGGATATCTCTGAACGGGCTCTTTTCCGTAACAGAGATGCCGACACCGATGGCGAATCCGGTAGCTTTGGGAACGATCTCCATCCTCATGGCCGCAGCCCCCGCTGACCAGTAAACACCATAATCAATGCCCAGGTTTCGAGCCATAGATATGATGCCGTCTATCGCGTAGGATATATTGTTCGCTCTGAAGGAGCAGAGGGGTCCAGTAAATGCAACGCCCGGTTCCTGCGGTAGTTTTTGCTCCTCTCGCAGATATTCACAGGTGAGTTTTCCGCACATGTTGCAGTTAATGTCAGCCGGATCGGTCAGGCTTCTCAATGATGTCACTATCAAGACCGCATCCGCATCGCGCAGTATAACGGCATCTCTCTTAAAAAAATCCCATGCCGTGTTTTCTTCGGACATCTTTTCAATCTGCTGGCACAGGTCTTCTATATCGCATTCATCTTCCAGAATATGGGTTGTGCACTCTCCTACTCCGCCGACACGGGGTGTGGTGGTCGCAGAGACAAGGAGAAGCCTGGCAGCTATCTCAACCGCCTCTTTCCTGTCTTCTTCGAATTGACGCATACTTCTTTCCAAGCTCATGGTTTTTCCTCCTTAAGTGACGAAATATTTAGCCGATTGGAAGATTATGTTTCTTTGCTATATCGGGATATGCCTCGTAGGCAGGTTTCAGAAGTGGGAGAAGTTTCAATACTTTGGGCATCGGCCCTTTCGCTTTAATCAGACCTTTTGCAAGCGCCACGGGTAATTTCAGCTCTCTTAACCAGAACCTGTGGCAGGAATCTCCGCTCAATGTCATCTCGATGGTTGGCTTGAGATCTGCATCACCGCAGATTACTTTCGATTCATCTGTCAGCCAGATGAATCCATCCGGACTTGTAATTGTGAATTTTATGATAAGATTTGCCGCAATAAACTTTGGACCAGCTACCGGATCGTTCATCAAATGATCAAACAGGCTGCCCAAAACCTCATACATCTTTTCCGTACTTTCAAATACTGCCATGTCTTCCTCCTTTTTTGTTTATTTGTATATCTGAGTCATCCTCCGTTATCTAAAACGGGATAAATCTACGAAAAAAAGAGTGTGGGAAAGTACTATCTTAGATCTACTTATATGCCAGCAAATTATATTGGCGAGATTGTTTCAGGATATGTTGACAGATACCTCCTTATTTTTTATTGATAAGAAAAGCCATGCTAATCTACAGGTAAATAATGTTGAGTACAAGGCATTAATTTGCAAAAATCCTAACCAGTTACTGATTCTTTGATTATCATTCGGCTGAAGGATGTCAGGTATTCGGGTTGCCGCAATATCCCGTGGTGATGTAGTAATTTATCCTGTCATAGATAAAGATAATTCGATTATTAAACTCCAGTGTCGTGTATATCTCGAGTGGTGAGGAGAGTATCTTCTTTCGCACAACGTGCGACCATATGGATTTCCTGCTCAGGGCCATAGCATTAAGGGCATCAGGTAAAGGTATGTCGAGCCTGGAAAGGTTTTCACCCATTTTTGTGAATTTTTCAAAATCGATAGCCCGGGATTTGCCCTGCAGCCAGTGTCGAACCGCCCTCAGAACATCTTTGTTCATCTCAACAAGCGCTTCGAGGTGTAAGGTGAGGTTTGGCGCCATTGTTTTTGTATCCTCCGCCCAGTCGCGGGAGATCTCTTCCGTGTCCCTCTCAATGATCTTCATGAGAATATTCGACAGGAGCCTTTTTTGTTCTTCCGCTTTGGGTGAAAATCCCTCCTTTGTGTCCATATCGGGAAATAATCGCTTGAAGGAATCGACCATTGCCCAAGAGTCTCTGTTTTGATCGATGTATATGTCGATGGCTTTTTTGTTGGATGACCATGCAAGTTCCGGGAGCTTCATAATGGGGAAATAACCGGCGTCGCCGGCATCATCACCCGCTCTGGGCATCCCTCCCGCAGCTTCGGCCTCATAGGTAACTATGGCCATGCTGCCGTAAAAGTGGTTCTCTATGGTATCAACATCTATCAATCTTATTATCTTTCCCTTGATTCCGGCTTCTTCCTCCAGCTCCCTGAGGGCCGCATCTCTCACTTCCTCCCCCGTTTCCGCAAAGCCGATAGGCAGGCACCACATTCCACTGTAGGGCTCGTTCTTCCTCTTTACAAGTAGGACTTCCCTCTCCTCGTTAACTACGATGCAGCTCGCGACGGGAAGGGGATTCTCGTAGAACACGGTGTCACAATGACGGCAGTAGTCCCGTGTTTTTCCCTCTATCTCAGACTGTATTATTGTGTTTCCGCAGTAACAGCAGAACGACCTCTTCTTATTCATCACGAGTACGCTTTCTGAAGCACCTGGCTTGAAGAATCCGCGAGCAATATCACCCATTGTGATGGCTTTCATTTTCTTGCGAATTGCGACAATCGATATTAAGATTTCAGATACCACTGTATAAGATGAAAACAAAGGAAAAATTTACAGAATGGCCCTCATTCAGGGTAAATTTCAGGGAGAGTATTCCTATATTAAACCTGTAATGGCTGGTGGAGAACTATGTATATATGTATATTGGTTGATCATCAGATTTTTGGCTTGTTTTTCTCCACGGATAAGATATTATTGCGCCCATAACAAATCAATATAACCCGGGGATGCATCCT